>DASRHL010000040.1:0-4159 GCA_035650535.1 Acidimicrobiia bacterium | reverse complement strand
TGGAACGACGTGCCCGACGACGGGCTCCACTTCCTGGGCCACTCCTACGACAACACGGGCACGCTCGGCGCGGACACTTGGCGCCACGTCGCGTTCGTCGAACAGCCACGGAGCGACGGCTTCCGCTGGCTGATGAGCTCCGACGTCTGCAAGCACTGCACCCACGCCGCCTGCCTCGACGTCTGCCCCACCGGGGCGATCTTCCGCACCGAGTACGGGACCGTCGTGGTGCAGGAGGACGTCTGCAACGGTTGCGGGTACTGCATCCCCGCCTGCCCGTTCGGGGTGATCGACCAGCGCAAGCCGGACGGGCGCGCATGGAAGTGCACGCTCTGCTACGACCGGCTGAAGGTCGGCTTCGAACCCGCGTGCGCGCAGGCGTGCCCGACGCGCTCGATCGACTTCGGGCCCCTCGACGAGCTGCGCCGGCGGGCCCGTGACCGACTCGACCGGCTGCACGAGGACGGGATCGTCGAGGCCCGGCTCTACGGCGACGACGAGCACGACGGCGTCGGCGGGTTCGGCGCGTTCTTCCTGCTGCTCGCCGAACCCGAGGTGTACCGGCTCCCGCCCGACCCGGTCGTGACGACGCGCGACCTGCCCTCGATGTGGCGGTGGGCCGCTGCGGCGGGCGCCGCGCTCGCCGGCCTGACCGCGGCCGCGTTCGCGTGGGGTCGGACGTGAGCCCGCGGCGCGAAGCACCGCTCGTCCCCGACGCGCAGCCGCGCACGTACTACGACGAGCCGGTCCTCAAGGAGCCCGTGTGGAACTGGGAGATCCCCGCGTACTTCTTCACGGGGGGACTCGCGGCGGGGACGACGCTCGTCGCCGCCGCCGCCGACCTGACGGGCGACGAGACGCTCGCGGCCCGCATGGAGCAGGCCGCGCTGGCGGCGACCGGGATCAGCGGAGCCCTGCTCGTCGCCGATCTCGGGCAGCCGCGCCGCTTCCACCACATGCTGCGGGTGCTCAAGCCCAGTTCCCCGATGAACCTCGGGGCGTGGCTCCTCGGCGTGTTCGCGGGCGGCGTGGCCACCGCCGTGGTGACCGAGCGCGTCGCGCGCGTACCGGGCGTGGTCCGGCTCTTCCGTCTCGGCACGGCAACGCTCGCGCCGTTGCTCGCGACGTACACCGCGGTGCTCGTATCCGACACCGCGGTGCCCGCGTGGCACGACGCGCGGCGCGAGCTCCCGTTCGTGTTCGCCGGTGGCGCCGCCGCGAGCGGCGCCGGGCTCGGCCTCGTGCTCTCAGCGAACGGCAGCGAGCCGGCGCTGCGGATCTTGCTGGCCGGCGGCAGCGCGATGGAGCTCACCGCGACGAGGGTCATGGAGCGAAATCTCGACCGCTCGGTCGTCGGGCGGGCGTTCCACGAGAGCCGCGTGCGGATGCTCGGCCGGTTCGCCACGGTCGCCACCGCGGCCGGAACCGCGCTCGTGCTGTCGGCCCGGGGGCACCGGCGGGTCGCCGTCGCCGGCGCGCTCTCGGTGCTCGCGGGGGCGCTCGCCGAGCGGTTCGCCGTCGTCGCCGCCGGCCGGGCCTCCGCCCGTGACCCGCATGCCGTCGTCGACCCCCAGCGCGGGGCACCGGCGCCGACCGCGCGCTGACCGCCCCGAGCCCGGGGACGGGTCCCGGAACCCGCACTCCCGCGAGCCAGGGGCGGCAAGAGAAGCCGGCATCAACCGAACGGTGGGGGGCAGGTCCGACCGTTCAGGACGCCGGCTCGAAAGGTACAACACCACTGATGCCCAGAACCTTCCCCGAACCGGGCACGAGCCGCAACGCCCGCCCGCAAGTACCCTCGACGCTGAGCGAGGCAGCCACTGCATGATCGGTTTCCAACCCGGACAGACCGCCGCGGGGACGGCACCCACCGAGCTGACCCCCTCGCGCCGCCGCGGGATGGTGGGCCGGGTGGTCTTCCTCCTCGTCACCGGGCTGTGCCTCTACATCTTCGCGCCGAGCATCAGGGAGGTGTTCACGGCGTGGAGCCGGCTCGGCGACGTGCACCCGCTGTGGATGCTGCCCGCACTCGTGTGCGCGGTCGCCAGCTTCGGCTGCATGTGGGGAGTCCAGTCGCTGGCGCTGGGCTCGCGCGACTGGTTCTCGATCATCAACACCCAGTTGGCCGGCAACGCGTTCAACCGCGTCACGCCGGGTGGGGGCGCGACGGGTACGGCACTGCAGGCCAACATGCTGACGAGCGCGGGCATCGACGGCGCCTGTGCCGCCACCGCGATCGCCATCCAGTCGGTGCTGAGCACGGGCGCGCTCGTCGCGCTGCCGCTGTTCACCATTCCCTTCATCATCGCGGGCACCGCGATCCCCTCGGGCCTGCTGTCCGCGCTCTGGATCGGGATCGCCGCGTTCGCGGTCATGGCCCTCTTCGGGACGTGGGTGATCGTCTTCGACTGGCCGCTGCAGGCCCTCGGCCGAGCGATCGCGACGGTCCGCCGGTGGATGAAGCGAACGAGCGCGAGCGACGCGACGCTCGGCGATCGCCTGCTCGGGACGCGAGACTCGATCCTCCGCGAGATCGGCCCGCGGTGGCGTCTCGCGGTCGGCCTGTCGATCCTGCGCTGGTTCCTCGAGTTCGGCGTGATCATCTCCACCCTGTACGGGCTGTCGGAGCACCCCAGCCCTGCGCTCACGCTCCTGGCGTTCACGGCGGCGTCGATGCTCGGGCTCCTCCCCTTCACGCCGGGCGGGCTCGGGTTCGTCGAGGCCGGCCTCACGGCGACGCTCGCGCTCGCCGGGGTCTCCGCGGGCAACGCGCTGGTCACGACGCTGGTGTACCGGCTGTTGACCTTCTGGCTCCCGCTCCCGATCGGTGCCGTCGCCGCCATCGTCTTCCGCCGCCGGTACCCGCGCCGCAACAACCACCCGTCCCGCCAGCCCGCGCTCCGGGTCGAGCATGAGGGGTGACCGCGTCGAGGTCCTCGTCGACGTCGGCGACGGGGTCCGCAGCTTCGAGATCACGGCCACTCGCGACGGTCGCCGCGTCGACGTCTCCATCGCCCGGGGAACCGTCGAGGTCGCCGAGGTGACGCGCAGCGGCCAGGTCGTCCGGTCGGCTCGGTTCATGGCCAGCCGGGTCGTCGCCGTCGTCGAGCACCCCGCGGCGGAGCAGCCGGCCGACTCCGCGCGGCGCCGCCGCGCTCCCGTCGAGGGTCAGGAGCACATCGAGTTCGCCTGACGGCTCGTCCCGTCTCGGTGTCAGCGCGCCGTCGTGGGCGCCCCCGCCGGCGACGACGAGGGCGTCGCGGTCGTGGTGGTGGGCGTGGAGCCGCTCGTCGTCACCGTCGAGTCGGGTGCGCCGACCGGCGGGAACTTGAGCAGCTTGACCTGGTGTTCGAGGCCGTTGGCGTCCCACCTCATGAGCCCGGCGGTGTGGGTCAGGACGTTGCCGGCGTCGGGGTGGTACGTGGCGCACACGCCCTTGTAGGTCATCCCGTCGATCGCCTTCAGCAGCTTGTTCGGGCTGGTCGAGCCCGCCTTCGCCGCCGCCGCGACGATGAGGTGCATCACGTCGGAGACCTCGACGGCGGAGTAGATGGGGTACGCCCCGTACGCGGCACGGTAGGCGGCGAGGAACTTCTTGGCGGCGGGCGACTTGTCGGTCTGCGGCGCGCACTCGTCGACGCCGCGCAGGTTCTTCAGCGCCTCACCCTTGACGACGCCCGCGGTCGCCTCGACACCCGCGCTGATCGTCGCGACGTGGGGCACGTCCACGCCGTTCTGCACGAGCTGGTTCGCGAGCACGCCGAGCGGGTTCGGGAAGTTGAAGTCGAGGACGGCGTCGGTGTCCTTCATCGCCAGCGCGATGTCGGTGAGATCGGTCGCCGTCGTCGAGTTCGTCCGCTCGGCGACGATCTTCGCCCCGTTGTTCGCGATCGGTGCCCGTACGTCGTTGCAGCTGTCGGTGCCGACGGCATTCTGCACGCACACGAGGCCGATCTTCTTCTTGCCGAGATCCTTGGTCACGTAGTTGGCAACCGCGACGGCGGTCTCGTCCGCGAGCGGCCGGACCGAGAAGAGGTTCGGCGCACCGCTGGGGCCGTCCTTGACGATGTCCTTCGACGAGGTGAGCGCGAAGAACGGGATGCCCGCCTGCTTGATCGTGGCCGACAGCGGGATCACCTGCGACGCCGCCGGCAGGCCG
>DASRHL010000039.1:0-4973 GCA_035650535.1 Acidimicrobiia bacterium | reverse complement strand
CGCTCTTCGCGATCTACGACACGATGCAGCACATCACGTCCGACGTCGCGACGACCTGCGTGGGGCAGGCGGCGTCGGCCGCGGCCGTCATCCTCGCGGCCGGCGCACCCGGCAAGCGGGCGACGCTGCCGCACGCGCGCGTGCTCATCCACCAGCCGCACGGCGGCGCGCAGGGCCAGTCCGTCGACATCGAGATCTGGGCGCGTGAGGTCGCCGTGCAGCGCGATCAGATGGTGACCGTGCTCGCGCGCCACACCGGACAGCCCGAGGAGCGCATCCACCGCGACATCGACCGTGACTACATCCTGCGGGGCGAGGACGCGGTCGAGTACGGGCTCGTCGACCACGTGATCGAGCGCCGCGACCTGGTCACGGCTCCGGTGTCGAAGAACGGGCAGCACGGCGCAGGATCGTCGTGAGCTCGTCGAGCACCGCCGGCTTGTCGCCGGGTGCGTAGCCGAGCGCGACCAGGAGCTGGTCGGCGAAGACCTGCCAGCCGTACATCGCGAGCAGCACGAGGAGCAGCACCGGTCGCGCGTCGTCGCCGCCGAGCTCGACCAGGCGCGCGATCGTCGGGAAGTCGGACTGCAGCTCGGTGGGCGTCCGGCCCGACAGGAGCATCCACGCGAGCATCCGGGCGTAGGTCGGGTCGTCGCCGCGGAAGCTCTCGAGCACGCGCTCGAGCGCGGCGTCGAACGAGGGGGCCTCGCCCACCAGCGCGACGCCCGCCTGCGCGTTCGCGACGAAGACCGCGCGGATCAGCTCGTCCTTGCTGCCGAAGTGACGGTGGAGCAGCCCGAGGTTGACGCCGGCGTCGCGGGCGATGTCGCGCAGCGACGCCGACGGCCCCTCGGCGGCGAGGCGGCGGCGGGCGGCCGCCAGCACCGCCGCCCGCACCTCGTCGCGGCCGGTGGGGCGGGCGGTCGGGTCCGGGCCCGACGGGGTGGGCGATGCGGTCACGGTTGACAAGTGTAGACGGGCGTCTACACTTGTCCCATGACCTCCGTCGCCACCCCCGCCCTCGACGTCTCCTTCGACGTGCGGCCCATCGCCGGTCACATCGGCGCCGAGATCCACGGCGTCGACCTGCGCGAGCCGCTCCCGCCGTCGCTCGTCGCCGAGATCCGGGCGACGCTGCTGCGCTGGAAGGTCGTGTTCTTCCGCGACCAGGACCTGACCCAGGCCCAGCACGTCGCCTTCGGCCGGTACTTCGGCGACGTCACGCCCGCGCACCCGACGCTTCCCGCCGCGTTCCCCGAGCATCCCGAGATCCTGCTGCTCGACAACCAGCGGTACTCGGCCGACTCGGTGTCGATCGAGAGCCGCTGGCACACCGACGTGACCTTCGTGCCGAACCCGCCGATGGCGTCGATCCTGCGCGGCGTCGTCGTACCGCCCTACGGCGGCGACACCCAGTTCAGCAACCTCGTCGCGGCATACGAGAAGCTGTCGGCGCCGATCCGCGACCTGATCGACGGCCTGCACGCGGTGCACCACAACGTGCTGCCGTTGGCGCGCGGCGAGATGCCGGCCGAGATGGCGAAGCAGTTCATGTCGGCCGACCTCCGCGCCGTCCACCCGGTCGTGCGCGTGCATCCCGAGACGGGGGAGCGGGCGATCTTCGTGAACCCCAACTTCACGAGCCACGTCGTCGAGCTGTCACGCAAGGAGGGCCGGCACCTGCTCGAGCTGCTCTACGAGCAGATCTCGAACCCCGAGTACACGTGCCGGTTCCGTTGGGAGCCCGGGAGCATCGCGTTCTGGGACAACCGGGCGACCGCGCACCTCGTCCCGACCGACGTCCCGGCCGGTTTCCAGCGCTCGATGCAGCGCATCACCCTCGCCGGCGATGTCCCCGTCGGCGTCGACGGCCGACCCTCCCACGCCCTCGCCGGCGACACCTTCGCGTAGCGTCGACCGCGCCCTTTCCGCGTTCTTGGCACGCTGGACGTCGCTATCCGGCGTTCAACGTGCCAAGAAACCCCGGTGCGACCGCCGCGTTCATCACCGGCTCGGCGATCCCGCCCGGCGACCTGGAGCGACTGCGCGCGGCAGCCGAGCGCGGCGACGCCACGCTCTTCGGCACGGGCATCAACCCCCGGGTTTGCGAACCTGTTCGGCCTGCTCAGTGCCCAGATCTGTGACCGGGTCGAGCGGATCAAGGTGCTCGAGTCGGCCGACGCGAGGGCGTACGAGTCGAAGGAGACGCAGGAGAGCGTCGGCTTCGCGTCGCCGCTCGACGCGCCCATCACGCTGCGCCACGGCTACTTCGTCGAGGTCGACGGCGAGCCGACCGTCCGCGCCCAGCTGCAGATCTTCCCGCCGAGGGACTGGTCGGAGCCCGGCTACATGGGGCTCGGCATGATCATGACGGCGATGCCCGCCGTCAACGCGATCCCCGCCGTCGTCGCCGCGCCGCCGGGCATCGCGACCCACGCGACCCTGCCGTTGGTCACGGCGAGGGGCTACGTGGTCGCGTAGTCAGCCGTCGACGACCACGGTCGGACGGCCCGCGAGCACGAAGGCGATCGAACCCGCGTCGAGGAAGCTCCTCATGTCGGGGTCGACGACGTCGGCGTGCGCCGGGTCCTCGAGCGACTTCGTCCAGGCGTCGAGGGAGTCGAACCACTGCTGGGTCACGCCGTCGTACTCGGCGCCGGGCAGGTCGATGCCGTGGTTCTGCTCGTAGCCGCGCAACGGATCGCGCAGCCCCTCGATCGTCTGGAACAGGCCGCCGTGGTCGTGCAACCAGTGGTCGTGGAACTCGGGGAGGGCGAGCGCGGCGTTGTGCCGGAGGATGCAGATCAGCGACATCCCGGCGTCGGGCGCGCCGCCCGCGGGCGGCACGATCACGTCGCCGATGCGCGTGACGACCGCCGCCACGTCAGGCTCGCGCAGCGCCGCGGCGTCGGCCTCGAACTGCGCGTACGCGGGTTCGGCCTGGAGCGCCCGCAGCTCGTCGAGGCTGTCGAACCACATGATCCCGACGCCGTCGTACCCACCGTCGTCGACCTCGACCTCGGCGCGCTCCCGTCCCGGGTCGTCGATCCGGTGGTGCAGCTCGTATCGCCGCACGTGCCGCCGCAGCTCGGCTGTGTCGGCGAGGCGCCGGGCGTGCCGCTCCCACGCCTCGTCGAACTCGGCGCGCGTCGTGCCGCCCCGGCGCTTCAGGAACGCGAAGACCTTGACCGGTCCGGAGTACGAACTGTCTGCCGTCGTCATGGCGGCACCTTCGCGCACTCCGGCCCGGGCTGCCACGGCGGGCACGCGCGGATGCCGCGGTCAGGAGCGGAAGGTGACCTGGGACGGGTCGAACGGTCCGAGCTCGGACTGGGCGCCCGCGCCGGACGCGGCGGGGACCGGGATCGGGGCGAGGCCCGAGTACGTGCGCATGTTGTTGCAGATGCCGAGGATGGTCTGGCCGTAGGTGGTGCCGGGGACGGCCCACCTGCCGTCGAGGTCGACCCAGTTCGGCGCCTTGCCGTGGTACACGAACGCCGTGAAGTTGTCGGCCGTGTAGCCCGGCCGCGGGACGAAAGGCGCGCCGAGGTCGTTCGCGTTCGACGTCGCGTCGGCGTAGTTGCGCAGGTGCTGGAGTTGCGCGCGCACGCCGAGCTGTGGCGTGTCCTGGCGCATGTAGACGGTGCTGCCGGTGTACGCGCCGATGCCGGCGTAGTTGTGGTCGCGCGCCAGGACGTAGCCCGGGAACGTCGTGTCGGTCGGCGGTGGGACCGGAACGGTGCTCGGATCCGGAGAGGACGGCCACGCGAACCAGCCGGTCTCGAGCACCGACTGGCAGAAGGCGATGTCGCCGCGCACACCGACGAGGTTGCCCTCGTCGATGTAGAGCTGGGCCATCTGGGTCGGCGTGATCTCGGGCTTCCACGACTGGGCCGTCGCCGGCGTGGCCGGGCAGTGACCGACGTGGCAGACGTACGCCGCGATCTGCGCCGCGGTCAGCTGGCTCGGCCCCATGATCGAGCCGTCGGCGATCGTCGGCGGGTCCGCGGCGGCCGTCGGGGTCGGAGGCGGCGGCGGGGGCGCCGGCGGCAGGCACGCGGCCAGCACGACCGCGCCGAGCGCGAGGAGCAGGAAGGCCGCCAGCGGGCGCGATCGGGTTCTGCGCATGGGGTGCCGCAGCCGGAGCAGGCCTGCCCGGCCCCGGGTGCGCCGACACCGTAGTTCGGGAGAAGATGCCCGCTCACCGCGGGCGGCTCCCGTCCGCCCGGTTCGGTTCGTTGTGAAAGGGAGTGACACGAGGGTGCCCATCGACAAGATCGTCGACACGTTCGACGAAGCGGTGGCCGACGTAGTGGACGGCTCCGTCGTCCATATCGGCGGGTTCGGCGGCCCGGCTGAATACCCCAGCTACCTCATCGCGGCGCTGGCCCGAAAGGGCGTGACCGGCCTCACGATCACGGGCAACCACTCCGGGTTCAGCGCGGAGCAGCTCGCGATGATGAAGGAGCGGATGGCGACGCTGCTGCCGTACCCCGACGACTACTTCAGCCCGGGCCTGCTCGTCGAGCGCGGTCAGGTCGCCAAGGGGATCCTCGCGTTCCCGGTGCTGCCCGGCAGCGCGCTGAAGGTGCCGTTCGAGGGGCTCCTCGAGGAGGGCAAGGTCGAGCTCGAGCTCATCGGGCAGGGCAGCCTCGCCGAGCGCATCCGTGCCGCACGTGCCGGCATCGCCGCGTTCTACACGCCGGTCGGCCCCGGCACCGTCGTCGCCGAGGGCAAGGAGGTGCGCTGGTTCGACGGCCGGCCGCACCTGCTCGAGCACGCGCTGAAGGGCGACGTTTCGATCATCCGCGCGCACCAGGCCGACCGTTGGGGCAACCTCGTCTACCGGGGGACGGCCCGCACGTTCAACGCGACGATGGCGGGAGCGTCGCACGTGACGATCGCCGAGGTCGACGAGATCGTCGAGCTCGGCGAGCTCGACCCCGAGTGCATCGTGACGCCCGCGCCCTACG
>DASRHL010000038.1:0-2506 GCA_035650535.1 Acidimicrobiia bacterium | reverse complement strand
CGATCGGATGACCCTCGCGTCGTCCGGTCCCGACGTCCTCGGCGCCGCGCTGCGGCAGCTCCGCCTCGACGGCGCGATCTTCTTCCGGGCCGAGCTGACGGAGGCTTTCTCGTTCGAGTCGACGCCCAATGCGGTCGCCGGCGCGCTGCGCCCTGGTGCGGAGCGCATCATCCTGTTCCACATCGTGGCGCGCGGCTCGTGCTGGGTGTCGGTGGACGACGGCGAACGTCACCACGCGGCGCGCGGTGACGTGATCGTGCTTCCCTACGGCGACGACCACGTGATGAGCGGAGACGCGCCCGCCGAGTGCGTGTCGATCCTGACCTTGCTCGATCCGCCGCCGTGGGAGGAGATCGCCGTGGTCCGCCACGGGGGAGGCGGTGACCGGACCGAGATCGTCTGCGGGTACCTGGTCTCCGACGACCCGCTCTTCGACCCTGCACTCCGCGCCCTCCAGCGTGTGTTCGTGGTGCGCCTCCCCGACGGCACCGCCAGCGGCTGGGTGCAGGCGAGCATCGAGTACGCGCTGCAGCACGGCGAGCCCGCGGACGCGCACGGCGGCACGATCGGGACCCGCCTTCCCGAGCTCGTGCTCACCGAGGTGCTCCGCCTACACCTCGCCACCGCGCCCGCGGCCGACCGGGGATGGATCGCGGCGCTCCGCGATCCCGTGCTCGCACCGGCGCTCTCGCTGCTGCACGGCGAGCCCGACCGGCGGTGGACGGTCGCCGAGCTCGCGGCCGGCGCGGCCGTCTCGCGTTCGTTGCTCGACGACCGCTTCCGCCAGGTGCTCGGGCGCTCGCCGATCCGCTACCTCACCGAGTGGCGAATGCATCTCGCCGCCGAGCTGCTCGCGACGACGGACACCGGTGTGGCGGCGATCGCGCGCCGCGTCGGCTACGACTCGGAGGAGGCGTTCAGCCGGGCGTTCAAGCGGGCTCGGGGTCGATCGCCGAGTCACTGGCGCGCCGCGCGAGCGTCCGGAGACGGTGCGGCCGGGGGCTGATCACGCGATCTCGATCACGCGCTTTCCCGCGGCACCGCGCGTGGCGGCGAACGCTCGGTCGCTCTCGGCGAGCGGGACGACGTCCGCGACGACGGGGCGCAGCGTTCCTGCGTCGACCCGCCGGGCCAGCTCCTCGAGCGTCGGGCGATCGGGCTCGACCACGAAGAAGTCGACCGCGTCGTGCGGCGCGACCAGCGACACGATCCGGCGCGCCACCGATGCGGTCACGAGCTCGTCGACGACGGCGCCGCCGACGAGATCGAGGGCGAGGTCGGCATCGACCCGTTTCGGCCAGCCGGGCTCGCTCAGGTCCACGAACTCGTCGGCGCCCAGCTCCCGCGCGACGCCTTCGTGGGCCGCCCGGCCGGCGGCGATCACCGTTGCACCGGCTTCCCGCGCGAGCTGGAGCGCGAACACGCCCACGCCACCGGCGGCCCCGGTCACCACGACGGTCTCGTCACGGGCGAGCGAGCCGCGTTCGAAGAGCGCCTGCCAGGCCGAGAGACCGGCGAGCGGGACGGTGGCGGCGTCGACCGGGCGGCACGATGCCGGGCTCGGTGCGAGGTCGCGGGCCTCGACGGCGACGTACTCGGCTGCCGCGCCGTCGCGGTACCAGTCGGTGAGCCCGTACACCCGGTCGCCGACCGCGAAGCGGAACGTCCCGTACCCGAGCGCGACGACCTCGCCGCACAGCTCGTGACACGGCGTCGACGGTGCCCGGGCGACGCCGCGGCGGTCGACCCAGGTCGACGGCCACCCGAGCTCGGTGGGCGTCAGGCTCGCGGCCTCGACCCGCACGAGGACGTCGCCGATCGCCGGTTCGGGGACGGGAACCTCGGTGACCTCGAGGCTCGGTGCCGCTCGGTTGTCGACCCGCAACGCCCGCATGGTGTCCATGGGCTCTCCCCGGATCTCGGCCGCCCTCCGGCGAGCCGTACCCCGTCCCGCTCCTGCGCAATCGCGTCCGGTCGTCCTTGACCGCCCGCCGCCGGGCGGCGACGCTCGCGCGATGCAGCGTTACACGGTGATCTCGGCCGACTGCCACGCCGGTGCGACCGATGCGCGTGGCGGATTCGAGGCGTACGTCGACTCGGCTCATCTCGAACGGTTGCGCGAGCACACGGCCGCGACGCGCCGTGAGTTCAACGAACGGCTGGCGAAGCTGTTCGACCCCGGGTTCATGGCCGAGCAGGACGACACCGAAGCCGCCCTCACCGGCGGGCGATCGGGAGCCTTCGACGCCGATCGCCGCATCGAGGAGCTCGAGGCGGACGGCATCGTCGCCGACGTGATCTTCCCTGACGGCACGCAGGACAACACGACGCCCTTCGACGCGTCGAGCGGTCCGGGCGCCAAGGACGCGGACTGGGACCTGCAGACGGTCGGTGCCTGGGCGTACAACCGGTGGCTGGCCGACTTCTGCTCGTTGCATCCGGGCCGTCACGCCGGGATCGCCGTGATCACGGTGCACGATCTCGACGAGACCGTCCGGCAGGTGAC
>DASRHL010000037.1:0-5335 GCA_035650535.1 Acidimicrobiia bacterium | reverse complement strand
ACGTCCGGTTCGTCGCGGAGCAGCATCCGCACGGCACCGTTCCAGAACGCGTCGAGTGCGTGCGTGCGGAACGCGTCGCGCAGCGATGCGCGGAACTCGGGCGCGATCTCGCGTGTCGGCTTGCCGGCGATGACGGCGTCGGCCGTCAGGCGGCACATGCGGTCGAACGTGTACGACCGGTACGTCGCCTCCTCGATCGACGACCCGACGACGATCGCGCCGTGGCTCACGAGGATCACCCCGTCGGCGTCGCCGACCGCGCCGGCGAGCCATTCCCCGGCGTCCGCGTCGAGGACCTGGCCCTGGTACTCGTCGACGAGGCGGAGGGCGCCGTCGAACATGCAGGCGGCCTGGTGCGTGATCTCCGGCAGCATCCCGAGCGTCGCCAGGAGGGTGACGTGGTAGGGGTGGTTGTGCACGATCACGCGCGCGTCGGGTCGTGCCTTGTGGATGCCGGTGTGCAGGAAGATCGCCGGGCTCACGTCCCACGGTCCCTCGAGCACCTCGCCCTCGGGGCTGACAAGGCAGACGTCCGACGCCTGCACCTCGTCCCACCACTTGCCCCAGGGGCTGGCCCACAGGTTCTCGGTGCCGTCCTCGGCCACCGTGACGTGGCCGGCCATGTTCTCGTTGAAGCCGATCCGGGCGAGCACGCGGTGCAGGCACGCGAGCTTCTGCTGCAGGGTCAGGTCGACCCCGAGCGGCGGCATCGCGCGGGGCTTCCAGCCGTCCTCGCTCATGACGTCCCAGGGTAACGTCCGCGCCCGATGGACACACTCGCCGCCGTCGTGGCCGCCCACGCCGCGGCCCGCCCCGACGCCACCGCGTTCGTCGGCGGCGCCCACCGCATGAGCTGGGCCGACTACGACGCCCGTTCCGACCGCCTCGCCGGTGAGCTCGTCGCCGCGGGGTACGCAGCGGGCGACCGGGTGGCCGTCATGCTGCCGGACGGCCCCGCCGTGCACACCGCCTTCCTGGCCATCGAGAAGGCGGGTTGCGTCATCGTCGGGATCGGGCCCCGGGCGGGCGACCGCGAGGTCGAGCACCTCCTGCGCAGGACGGGCGCCGCCGGGTTCCTCTCGACGCCCGACACCGCGGCCCTCGCGGGCCGGCTCGGGATCCGCCATCACGTCGTCGAGGAGGGCGACGACGCCACGGCGTCCGCTCCGGCCGGCGACGACGCCGCGCCCCGGGCCTCGATCGGGCCCGACGACCTCTGGCTCCTCAACTCCACGTCGGGCACGACCGGCCTCCCCAAGTGCGTGATGCACCACCAGCGGCGGTGGTTCGCGTTCCACGACCTGGCCGTCCCCGCGGGCGGGCTCTCGCCCGACGACGTGTTCATGAGCGTGCTGCCGGCGCCGTTCGGCTTCGGCATCTGGACGGCGCACTTCACGCCGACGTTGCTCGGCGCGCCCACTGTCGTCATGCCCCGCTTCGACCCCGACGGGTGCCTCGAGCTCATCGAACGTGAACGCGTCACCGTGCTCGCCGCCGTCTCGACGCAGTTCGTCATGCTCCTCAACGCGCCGACGCTCGCGGGCCGCGACCTCACGAGCCTGCGTGTCATGTTCACGGGCGGCGAGATGGTGCCGTACCACCGCGCCGCGGAGTTCGAGGACCGCACGGGTTGTCGCGTCCTCCAGTTCTACGGATCGAACGAGACGGGCGCGCTCAGCAACACCTGCCTCGACGACACTCGCGAGCGCCGGCTGCGGACGGCCGGCCGCGTGATCCCGGAGATGCACGTCCGCCTGTTCGACGAAGGCGGCGACGACGTCACCGCGACGGGCGGCCCCGGCATCGCCGCGTGCAAGGGGCCGGTGACGTGTCTCGGCTACTACGACGACCCCGAAGCCAACGCGAAGCTCTACACGCCCGACGGCTGGATGCTGACCGGCGACTTCTGCACGATCGACGCCGACGGCTACCTCACGGTCGCCGGCCGCGCCTCCGACTTCATCATCCGCGGCGGCAAGAACATCAGCGCGGCGCAGGTGGAGGACGAGGTGTCGACACACCCGTCGGTGGCGATGGCGGCCGCGGTCGCGATGCCGGATCCCGTGTTCGGCGAGCGGGTGTGCGTCTACGTCGAGCAGCACGAAGGAACGTCGCCGCTCGACCTCGACGCGCTGCGCGAGCACCTCGCGGCGCGCGGTGTCGGCAAGGAGCTCTGGCCCGAACGCGTCGTCGTCGTCGATGCGATCCCCCGTTCGTCGGGCGGCAAGGTCGCCAAGGGCGAGCTCCGCGACGACATCAAGCGCCGCCTGGCCGACGAGGGTGTGACGTGAACGCGACGAGACCGCGGCCGTGACCGGACCGGTCGTCGAGACCGCGGCCGGGAAGCTCGAGGGCGCGGTCGTGCACGCGCCCGACGGTACCCCGGTGCACCGGTTTCTCGGCGTGCCCTACGCGGCGGCGCCCGTCGGCGAGCTGCGCTGGCGGCCGCCCGAGCCCGTGCCGCCCTGGACGGGTGTCCGGCCGGCGCTCGCGTTCGGGCCCGCCGCGCCGCAGGCGGTCGCGCTCGACTCGCCGCTCCCGGGCTTCCTCGCGGACGCCGGCGCGACGTCGGAGGACTGCCTGTCGCTCAACGTCTGGGCGCCGGCGGACCACGTCACGCCGGGTCGTCCCGTTCTCGTCTGGATACCGGGCGGGGCGTTCATGTCGGGTGCGTCGGCGCAGGCGGTCTACGACGGCGCCCGCCTCGCGGCCGAGGCCGGGGCCGTGGTCGTCACGATCAACTACCGGCTCGGGGCCCTCGGCTTCATGGACCTCGGCCACGAGGACGCGGCGACGAACTGCGGGCTGCGCGACCAGTTCGCCGCGCTCACCTGGGTGCGCGAGCACGCCGCCGCCTTCGGCGCCGACCCCGGCGGTGTCACGGTCTTCGGCGAGTCGGCCGGTGCCGGGTCGATCCTGCAGCTGCTCGCCTCACCCCGGCGGGCGGGTGCGTTCCGGCGCGCGGTGATCCAGAGCTGCGAGCCGAAGGTGCTGACGCGCGACCGGGCCGAGCTCGTGACCAGGGCGTTCCTCGGCCACCTCGGTCTCGAACGGGCCGACCCGAACCGCCTCCGCGAGCTACCGGTCGCCGCCGTCCTCGAGGCGCAGGGGGCCGCGTTCGCGGCGACCATGGCCGCCACCGGCATGATGCCCTTCCATCCGGTCGAGGACGGCGACCTCGTCGTCGGCTCGCCGGCCGACGCCCTGCGCGCCGGGCGCGGCGCCGGCGTCGACCTCGTGATCGGGACGACGCGCGACGAGCTCCGGCTCTTCCCCGATCCCGCGTCCCCCGACCTCGACCGCGGGCAGCTCGCGCGCCGCGTCACCCGGCTGCTCGGGGACGCGCCGGGCGCCGCCGAGACCGCGATCGACCGGTATCTCGCGGTCATGGGCCCGCACGCGACCCCGGGTGACGTGTGGGAGCGGATCCGCACCGACACGCTGATGCGCGTCCCGACCTTGCGCGTCGCCGAGGCCCAGGCCGCGCACCACGCGGACACCTACGTCTACCGCTTCGACTGGAGCTCACCGTCGCTCGGCGCGGCCCACGCCACCGACGTCCCGTTCACGTTCGGCAACTTCGACTGCGAGGGATGGGGTGCGGTCGTCGGCGCGGACGCGGACGCGGAACGGCTCGGGAGCGAGCTTCGTGCCGCGTGGGCCGCGTTCGCGCGCACCGGTGACCCGAGCCACGACGGAATCGGGACGTGGCCACGTTACGACGCCGACACACGCGCGACGATGCTCTTCGACCGTTCGTGCCGCGTCGTCACCGACGCCGACGACGTACCGCTCGAAGTGTTCGGTCAGGCCGGGTCGATCCGGTAGACGCCCTGCGACAGCGACAGCACGTACAGCTCCCCGGCGGCGTCCTGCCCGAACGACGAGACCGACCGCAGCGTGACGCCGAGGTCGCGTGACGCCACGACCCGGCCGCCGTCGACGCGGATCGCGCTGATCTTCGGGTTGCAGTTGTCGCCGTACAGATAGCTGCCGCGCAGGTCGGGGATGCGCGATCCGCGGTACACGAACCCGCCGACGACGGCGCAGTAGCCCGCGGTGTGGGCGAGCTCCTGCACCGGCGCGACGACGTTCGCCGGGACCGTCCCCTGGTAGGGATGGTTTCCCTCCATGCGGTTCCAGCCGTAGTTCGCGCCGGCGCCCTGCCCCGCCGGCATGAAGTCGATCTCCTCGTACATCGCCTGGCCCACGTCCGCGATCCAGAGGTCGCCGGTCGTCTTGTCGAACGAGAAGCGCCACGGGTTGCGCAGCCCGTACGCCCAGATCTCGGGCCGGCCGCCGCCGCCGGCGAACGGGTTGCCGGCCGGGATCGAGTACGGGGCCGACAGCGTGGGCTTCGGGTCGATCCGCAGCACCTTGCCGAGCAGGGTGGCGAGCGACTGGCCGTTCCCTCCCGGCGCGTGGCCCGGTCCCTGGTCGCCGGCGGCGCCGCCGTCCCCGATGCCCATGTAGAGGTCGCCGTCGGGCCCGAAGGCGATCTGGCCGCCGTTGTGGTTCGGTTGCGGGTGGGGAACGCTCAGCAGCACCCGAGCGGTCGCCGGGTCGGCGCGGCCACCGGCGAACGCGTACTCGGCGAGCGTCGGGAGGCCCTGGGGGTTCGTGTAGTCGACGTAGAGCTTGGAGCCGTCGGGCGAGAACGCGAGTCCGAGCAGCCCGCGCTCGCCCCCCGTCGAGATCCCGGCGCGCAGGTCGAGCACGGGGGTCGGGTCGAGCGCTCCGTCGCGCACGGCCGCGACGAGGCCCGACTGCTCCGCGACGTAGAGGGAGCCGTCGCCAGGAGCGACGGCGAGCGCGGTGGCCCCCTGCGTCGCGGCCACCCGAGTGAGCGTGACCCGCGCCGCGTCGAGGTTCGGCGCAACCGTCGTGGCCGGGGCCGTCGACGTCGGAGGTGCCGTCGACGTGCTCGTGGGCGCCGGTCGGTGCGCGCCCGTGGCCGACGAGCCGCTCCCGCCGCCCGAACAGGCGGTCGAGATTGCGAGCACGCACGCGCCGAGCCCGACCATCACCCGACCACGGTGCATCGTCCGAGGCTAACGACGCCCCTGGCGCCTGCCGACGCGGACCCGTTCGGCTCGCCGCCTCGCCGCGGCCGGCCCGTAGCATGGCGGTCGTGAAGTACGTCGTCCTCGTCCCCGACGGGTGCGCCGACGAGCCGATCGCCGCGCTCGGCGGGCGGACGCCGCTCCAGGCCGCCGAGATGCCCAACCTCGCGCGCCTGGCGGCCGCCGGCGAGGTCGGGCGGGCCGCGGTGATCCCGCCCGGGCTCCCACCGGGGAGCGACGTCGGCAACATGGCGATCCTCGGCTACGACCCG
>DASRHL010000036.1:0-2139 GCA_035650535.1 Acidimicrobiia bacterium | reverse complement strand
CATCCCCGGCCGTGCGGGATCGTCGCCTTCGATGCGGATCCACCGCTCGTCGACGGGCACGTCGGGCGCATGCCCCGGGAAGCGGATGATCCTCACGGTGACGCCACCGGGCGGCGGCTCGAGCACGAACGGACCGTCCGGCGGGTCGCCGCCCGCGTCGCCGTCGAGCGCGCGGCCGCCGAGCCAGTAGAGGTCGGCCACCGCGAACCCGTTGGGCGCGTCGACGACGCGCGCCGGCGCGCCGTCGGACGCGATCACCGCGTTCCCGGCCGCGTCGTGGCCCGTCACCACCCGGCGGACATCGAAGGCCATCCCACCCCCCTTCTCTCCTGCGGGTCGCGCGTCAGAGCCCCCAGGGGCTCAGGTCGACGCCGAGGTCGCGCATCCGGTCGACGAGCTTCTCGGGGTTCATCGACTGGCTCGGCCAGTGATAGTCCCAGCCGCGGATCCCGACCGCCGGCTCTACGTAGCGGCGCACCTGCTCCATCGTGAAGATCACGCCCCGGCGACCGATCTGCTGCTCGTAGCGCGCCGCGTGCTCACGGTCGAACACGAGGTTCGTGTTGTCGCACATCGACTTCATGTCGTCGTGCACCCAGTCCCACATGGGTGTGGCGACGTGCACGAGCGGCTCCGACGGCTCGTAGCGCTGGATCTCGAAGTTCTTCGACCAGAACGTGATCGGTTCGAGACAGCACGCGCAGTACGACTCGAGCCTCACCTCCTTGTCACGGAAGTGCGGCATGTTCGACACCGCGACGGCCTCGTGCGCGCACCCGATGAAGCTGTGGAACCGATCGTCGACGTACATCTCGACCTGGCTCGGGAACGCCGAGTACGGCGGCGCCTTGAGCAGGTCGCAGTTGGGCGAGTCCTGGTCGACCACGACGACGATCCCGGTCTGGAGCTCCTTGTACGCCTGCACGATGTCGCGCCGGGAGAGCCCGGTGCCGGCGCCGGCCTGGCGGAGGTTCGGACCCCGCCCGTGCTCGGCCCAGAAGTCGAACACGAACTTGCGCAGGACCAGGGCGCGCTCCGACCACTCGAGGGGTGGGACGTACTGACCCATCAGGCGCCCGCGGCAGTGGTGTTGTAGCCCATGTCGTCGCGCGCGACGGGGCCGCCGGGAAGCGCCGGTTCGAGGTCGCCGATGGTCCACCCGCCGTCGACGACGAACTCCCCACCGGTGCAGTAGCTGCTCTCGTCGGACGCGAGGAAGAGCGCCATGTAGGCGATCTCCTCGGGACGGCCGACGCGGGGGATGGCCTGCATCGTGTAGATGGAGTTCACGACCTCCTCCGGGACGCCCGTGGGGTTGCCCATGAGCGTGTTGACGCCGCCCGGGTGGATCGAGTTGACCCGGATGCCGAAGCGGCCGAGCTCGAGCGCGGCCGTCTTCGTCATCCCGCGGATCGCGAACTTGGACGCCGTGTAGGAGACGAGCCCGTTCTTCGAACCGATGCCGTCGATCGACGAGATGTTCACGATCGACCCGCCGCCGGCCGCCTTCATCGGTTCGATCGCGGCCCGGATCCCGAGGAACGTGCCGACCTGGTTGACGTTGATGACGGCCATGTAGTCGTCGAGCGTCGTGTCGACGATGGCGGCGGGCCGGAGGATCGCCGCGTTGTTGACGAGCACCGACAGCGGGCCGAGTTGCGCCGCCGCCTGGAGCGCGCCGTCCCACTGCTCCTCGCGGCTCACGTCGAGGTGCACGTAGACGGCGGCGTCACCGATGTCCTCGGCGACCTGCTTGCCCTCCTCGTCGAGGACGTCGGCAACGACGACCTTCGCGCCCTCCCGGGCGAACAGACGCGACTCGGCCTCCCCCTGGCCGCGTGCACCGCCGGTGACGATCGCGACCTTGCCGTCCAGCCGTCCCATACCGAAGCCTCCCTCAGGTGGCGCCCGGTGCGCCGTTCGCCATCGTCGCGCAACTGGTCGGGCGGCATCCCTGCCGACGTACTGTGCTCGCCCGTGGCCGCGACCTATCCCCCCGAGCAGCACATCGTGCGCGATCTCCGGATCGAGAGCGAGCACTCGGCCTCCGGGCGGGCGTTCTGCCTCGCACCCGTGACCGACCACGTCCGGAACCGGGCCGGCGCCGCCGGTCTCGGCCTGCTCGTGACACTGGTCGAC
>DASRHL010000035.1:0-6727 GCA_035650535.1 Acidimicrobiia bacterium | reverse complement strand
GAGCTCGGCGCCGTCGAGGACGTCGCTGCCCCGCCCGCGCCGCCGACCAGCACCGAGGCCGAAGACCGGACGAGGGAGATGGAGTCGGTATGAAGACGCGCAGCGGTCCTCCGGTGAGCCGCGAAACCAGGGCGCCGGCGCCGCGACCGGCTCCCCGCCGGCCGGCACGACCGGTCGAGCGGAGGGCGGCCCCGGCCTCGCGCCGCGATCGCCGGTGGTTCTGGTGGGCCGCGCTCGCCGGGCTGCTCGTCGTCGCGGGCGTGTCGGTGGCGCTGACCGCCGGTGGCGGGGGCTCCTCGGGCAAGCTCGAGGTGGCGCCGTCGGTGACGGTCGACGGCAGCGCGCTGCCGACCTACGGCAGCTCGAGCAACGACCCGGCCGTCGGCCGAACCGCGCCCGCCCTGACCGGTAAGGACTTCGCGCGCAAGGCCGTCGCGGTCACGAACAACGGCAATCCGCACGTGCTGGTGTTCGTCGCACACTGGTGTCCTCACTGCCAGGCCGAGGTCCCGCGCATCGTGGCGATGGAGCGGTCCGGGCAGACCGCGGGCGTCTCGGTGGTGGCGGTGGCGACCGCGACGAACGAGAACGCGGCCAACTATCCGCCGTCCGCGTGGCTCCGGAGCACGGGATGGCCGTACCCGGTGCTGGTCGACACCGCCAAGGGGACGGCCGCCAACGCGTACGGCCTGTCCGCGTACCCGTACCTGGTGTTCGTCGACGCGAGCGGCAAGGTCGCGGCGCGAACCGCCGGCGAGATCGCGCCGAGCGACCTGGCCAGGATGTTCTCGGCCCTGGCCGCGGGCCGGCCCGTCCCGATCCCCGCGTCCGCTGCCGCATCGGAAGGCGCGGGCTGACCGGGAACCCTCAGGGCGGCGGTTGCTCGGACGCGATCAGCCACGTACTGCCCGCCGGCACCATCAGGTAGGCGCGGCGGAAGGGTGCGGCGGGCGCGACGACCGGCTCGGCGCCGGCGCGCCCGAACGTCTCGGTCTGCACGGTTCCCTGCACCGAGAGCATCACCTGGGGCGAGCTCTGGCCCGTACGCCGCACCAGCACGAGCTCGATCGCGTCGAGGTGGTAGCGGGGTACGCGGACCGGGCGGTCGTTCCCGGCGCCGGCGATCTGCCGTTGCAGGTCGAGCAGCCAGGTGCCCGCGGCGGCCGTCGCCGCGAGCCGCGGGTCGCGGCGCTGGAGCGCGTCGCCCGCGATGACGAGGTCGGCGACGAGGTCCCGGGCCCGCTTCTCCGCGGCAGCGCGGTCGAGCGACGGGACGATCGCGTGCACCTCGTCGGCGACGGTGACGGGCGGCACCGCGCCGGCGGGCAGACGGACGTCGGGTCGGTGCGCGATCTGGTGCTCGTCGACGTGCGGGGCCGCGGGTGTCGCTGCGCTCGGACCGACCGTTCCGACGACGAGGAGGATGCCCGCGCCCGCGACCGCGAGACCCGCGAGAGGCTCCCGACGCCGGCGCGTCGCTCGCCGCGGACCGGTGGACCGGTGACCGAGCCACGGGCCGACCCGATCCTCTGGCGTCCCGGGAGCCGGCAGCACCCGCTCGAGCGCGGGACGGGCGGCGCAGACGATGGTGAGCGCGCCGAGGATCGCGACCTTCGTCCAGAACTCGGTTTCGGCGGGCGCGACCAGGAGCGCGGCGACGAATGCGGTCGCCGCCGCGTACACGAGGCGCGACACGCGGCCTGCCGGCGCCGTGCGCGGGTCGGTGATCATGAAGAACAGGAAGATCAGGATCTCCGGCGACGTGACGAGCACGGACCAGTACGTCCAACCGCTCACCGGTCCGACGTGCCACCGCGCCGTCATCGCGTGCCCGCTCAGCGCGACGACACCCACGCCGGCCGCGAACGTCGCCCAGAAGGTCGTCGCGAGCGCGAGCATCCGCAACCGGCGGACGACGGCGGCACCCACGCAGACGACGACCGCGTACGTGACGGCGAGCGCGACCGACATCCGACCCCACCAGAGATCCTGGGGGTTCACCCGTGACGTGCCGAGCGCCACGAAACAGAGGACGAGCCCGACGTTCGACGGGTTGAAGAGCTGCCGGCCCCGGACGCGGACCACGTACTTGGAGAGCAGGGAGAGTGCACCGACGGACGCGAAGATCCACGCGCCGCGGAGGCTCCACCAGTCGCCGTGCTGCGTACCGGGGACGCGCAGGATGAGCGCGACACCGTTGCCGGTGAGCAGCGCACTGGCGGGCCAGACGATCGCGCGGCTCCGGCGGAGCGTGATCGCGACCTCGAGCAGCCCGCAGGTGAGGATCGAGACGAGGATCTGCGCGATCGACAGCTCGAAGCCCAGGCTCACCTGGCCGAGCACCTGCACCGACACGATCGCCGCGGCGACGTGCAGTCGTGGATCGCGTGGGTCGGGCGGGACGACCGCGTAGGCGCGGTTGCGGATCCTGATCGCGTGCGTCGTCGCCCGGGCCGGGGACGCGACCGTCGTCGTCACGGCACCGCCGCCGCGGCGCGGCGCGCGGCGAGGCCCTCCCGGATGCCGTAGACCACGACGACGAAGCCGGCGAGCGGGTCGGCCCACCACCACCCGGCGGCCGTGTTCAGGACGAGCCCGGCCAGCACCGCGCTCGCCAGGTAGGCGTCGACCAGCGTCACCCGCGCCTCGGTGCGCAGGACAGCGTGCCCGAGGGACCGGCCCGTGAGCGCCTTGCCCGCGGCCAGCGCGAGCATCACGCCGGCCGTCGCGGCCGTCCACCCGATCCCGAGCGGGCTCGAGTCTGGGTGGGAGCCCGTCGCGAGCACGACGACCGCCTGGGCCGAGACGTAGGCGGCGAGGGCGAAGAACGCGGCGCCGATGCGCCGCAGCGCGACGCGCTCGCGCACCGGGTCGGCGTCACCCAGGAGCTCCCGGACGACGACCACCGACGCGAGGATCTCGATCGCCGAATCGATCCCGAAGCCGGCCAGGGCCACGGAACCGGCCCGTACCGCCGCGACGGCCAGCACGAGGACGCCGGCGACGTTCCACCCCAGCGTGGCGTACTCGAGTCGGAGGCCCCGGCGCAGCAGGGCCGGGCGCGCTCGCTCCACGGGCGCATTCTCCCAGGTCGTCGATCTCCGCTGTCCCGCGGCAGGGCGGGTCGCGCGTCTCACTGGTTGGACGCCGGCCGCCGCTCGGCCGGTTCCCGCGCGTACGCGCCGGCCGTCCGACCGTTCCCCCCGGGTCGGACGGCCGCGTACGCCCTCCGACCGCGACCCGCGACGACCGGAGCCCGAGGCTCGGTCAGCTCCCGTGGGAGCGCGTGACGGGCTTCGGCGCGGGCGCGGCGCGCGCCGGTGTCGCCGGCGACGAGACCGACGCGTTGCTCCCCTGCGCGGTGGTCGCCGCCGATGCCGCCGGCGCCGGCGTGGACGCGACGGGCTGGGCCGGTTGCGAGAGCCCCAGGGCCGCGAGGATCGAGAAGAAGCCGGTGACGCTCAGCCCGGCGAGCAGGATCCGGCTCGCGTTGTAGTGGTGCGGGCGCCGGCGGGCGGGCCGCCCGGGCGCGGCCGCGGCGCGGCCGGCCGCGGTGCCGCGGCGTTCCTGGAGCCGCCGGATCCGCTCGGCCTGCGCGTCCGCGGCTCCGCCGCTGCCGGCGCGTTCGGCGCCACCGCGCTCACGGGGTTCAGTCATCGTGCTCGCCTCCCTCGCGCTCCACGCGCTGGGGCTGCGGAGCGGGTGTGCGGCTGGTGGGGGCGGTCGTGGCCGACGAGCTCGCGGGCGCGGTGACCGGCGCGGGCGCCGGCGGTGCGCTGCCGGCGAGGCCGAGCGTGCCGGTGTTCGCGCCGAGGGCGATCGCGCCCGACACGACGCTCATCGTGATCGCCGCCACGGTTGCTGCAAGCTGGCGTCGCTGCACGGTGTCCGCCCTTCGGTCGTCGGTTGCCGTCGTCGTCTGACAACCGCGACTCGAGCACAACCGCTCCCTCGCGACCCTCAAGCCTTGGCAAAGTCCCGGAAAAGCAGGGGGATCAGGTGCTCGGTCAGGTACGGGGGGCGTAGACGGCCACGCCGTCGACGGTCGCGATCCGGTGGTAGTCACGCGACAGGTAGTCGCCGAAGCGGGGGAACTTCTCGGGCGGGAAGTACTTCGCGTTGCGGATGTCGGCGGGCGACAGGTCGAAGATCAGCGCGGGCGGGTGCGCGCGCAGGTCGGCGTCGAAGTCGTCCCAGGCCTCCGGGGCGGCGTACTGCATCCCGACGCGGCTCGGCGGGCGACCGCCGCTCAGCCCGGTCAGGAACCCGGTCGTCTCGAAGCGGGTGGCCGGGCGGCGGTCGGACCTCCAGTACACCTCGGGCAGATGCCCCCACACGAGGATGGACGCACCGGGCCGGGTATGGGCACGCGCGTACGCCGCGAGCGCACGTCCGGCGCGCTGGGTCGGCGAGTCGTCGCGCCGGTAGGCGGGCACCGCGAGGTAGCCGATGGGAACCGCGACCGCCACGGCCACCGCCGCGAGTGCCCGGGCCGGCGCCCGCAGGAGCGGCCGGGTCGCCAGGAGGCTCAACGGCGGGAGGAGCTGCAGGTAGTAGTGCCCGAAGAACCGCAGGCCGCTGGCGACGGCGACGGCCCCGGCCAGGACCCACAGCCAGAGGTCGGCGTCGTCGCGCCAGCGGCGGGCCGCGAGGACGCACAGGACGACGACCGCCAGGTTTGCGAGCAGGAACCACAGCGTCTGCACCAGGCCGCGGTGGAGCACGTAGCCGACGACCCCGTTGGCGTCGAGGTAGCCCTCGTTGCTCGTGAACACCCAGTGCACGAAGTCGTGCCAGCCGAAGGCCAGCGCGGCCACGACGACGGGCACGACGAAACCGGCCGCGAGCAGGGTCCAGCCGGTGGTCAACCGGGTGCGGTCGCCGTGCCGGTGGCGCCACCCGAGCCACGCGAGGGGAAGGAGCGTGGTGGCGGCGGTCTGTTTCGTCAGCGTCGAGACGGCGAGGGCGACGCCGGCGCCCAGCGGCCGGTCGCGGACGGCCAGCACGAAGGCCGCCACCATGCTCGGGAGCATGAAGACCTCGAAGTTCGCGGCCTGGGTGTCCTGCGCGAAGTAGGCGGCCGTCGCGCCGAGGAAGAGGAGGCCGGCGACGAGGCCGGCCCGCTCGTTCCCGAACCGCCGGCGGGCCTCGCCGGCGAGCAGGAGGGCGGTGGCGACGTCGGCGATGACCGCGAGGACCCGGACGGGAAGCAGGTCGTCGGAGCCGGTCAGGCGGAAGGTCGCGGCGTAGAGGTAGGGGACGACGGGCGGCTTGCGGTCGACGGTGTCGTGGTAGAGGCGCCCGCCCCGGTTCAGGACCTGGGCCTGCGTGGCCAGGTAGGCCTCGTCGGAGTTGAAGACCTTGTTCGACAGCCCCGGCGCATGCACCGCGAAGGCGACCGCGGCGAAGAGGAGAGCGGTCAGCGCGAACGTCCGCGGGTGCCACCGGCCGGCCGGGGACGGGCCGTCGTCGGCGGGCACGAGGCAGGAGGTTATCGGCGCGATCCGCCGGGTAGAGGCGCGCCCGAAGAAGGTGAAGGTGGGTACGAGGGTGGTTTCGATATCTTTTCGGATCCGAACCATGAACCTGCCCGAACCTTCGCTCGAGCTCGAGGAGACCCCGGACGCGCCGGCGGCGGACGCGGCGCGCTGGACGAGTCGCCTGACACGTACGCAGTGGGCGATCCTCGCCTGGCTCGCCTTCGTCGGACTGTTCGTCTGGCGGTACGGCGTTCCGAGCTCCACGACGAAGCTCTTCATCGTGCTCGGGACGGGCCTCCTCGCGACCACCGCGGGCAACCCGCGCGGTTGGGCGCGTGTCGTGCGCGACTGGGCGCCGCTCTTCGTCCTCCTCACCGTCTACAACGCGCTGCGCGCCCACGCGAACGAGTGGACGACCGTGCACTTCCTCCCGCAGATCCACGTCGACCGGTGGCTGTTCGGCGGTGCCGTCCCGACGGTCCGGCTCCAGCACCTGTTGTTCACGCCCGGGCGACCGCACTGGTACGACTACATCTGCTTCCTCGTGTACATGTCGCACTTCTTCGCGTCGTTGGTCATCGCGGCGTTCCTCTGGAAGCGCTCGCACGAACGGTTCAAGCGCTTCGCGTTCCTGTTCGTCACCTTGTCGTTCCTCGCGTTCGCGACGTACGCGCTGTTCCCGGCGGCGCCGCCGTGGCTCGCGAGCGAGACGACGCACGGGCTCGGGCCGACCGCCAAGATCATCGACGAGATGTGGGTGCACATCGGGCTGCGCTCGGGGGCGAGCGTCTTCTCGGGAACGAGCCATCTCGCGAACCCGGTCGCCGCCGTGCCGTCGTTGCATTCGGCATACCCGATGTTGCTCGTCCTCTTCTTCTGGAGATCCGCCGGCAAGTGGCGTTGGCTGCTGCCGCTCTACCCGCTGGCAATGGGCTTCACGCTCGTGTACGCGGCCGAGCACTACGTGTTCGACGTGCTCCTCGGCTGGCTGTACGCCACGATCGTCTACTTCGTCGGCAGCTGGGTCTACGAGAAGTACAAGGCCCGCCGCGCCGAACGCGCGGCGCTCCCGGCCGAGGTGATACCCGTAACAGTCCGCGTCTAGGTGTACTCGGCCGGGACGTTGGTGACGGTCCGCTGATGTGAATCGAAGACCTCCGAAGCTGTGGGGATTGCTGTCACCACACTCCGGAGGTCTTCGTGGGTCACCGTAACGCTCGTTTGACTGTGCATGGTCGCCGTCTGCT
>DASRHL010000034.1:0-12499 GCA_035650535.1 Acidimicrobiia bacterium | reverse complement strand
CGAAGAACAGCGCCCCGTTGTAGGCCGCCGGGAACGAGCCGCCGCTCGTCGGGTAGAACGCGAGCCCGGTGATCGAGGAACCGGACGCGGTCGAGCACGTCTCGCCCGGAACCACCTGATTCGAGTGGTTGTAGGCGTAGTACGGCGCCGTCACCGAGCCCGGGGTGTTGTACAGCGACGTGCACATGTTGAGGTTCGCCGCCTGGTACGACGGCTGGACCGCCGGGCCCTCGTAACACGGCCACCCGAAGTTCGTGATCGTCGACGCGGTGGGGTCGACGACCCGGTCGATCGCCTCCCACGTCGCCCAGCCGACGTTCCCGATCCAGAGCTCGTTGGTGCCCGGCCTCGTCACGAAGCGGTACGGGTTGCGGAGCCCGATCCCGGCGAGCCGGGCCTTGTTCGGGTCGGTCGACGACGCGAACGGGTTGCCGGCGGCGCCGGCGATGAACCCGTCCGACGCCGTCTTCGACGGGTCGAGCCGCAAGACCGCCCCGCTCAGGAGGACGGGCTGCCCGGCCGGCCGCAGCGCCGACTGCGCCCGGAGCGCCCCGCCCTCGGCGGTCGGAGCGGTCTGCCCGGTGCCGGTCGCGGTCGGCGGGTCGCCGCAGAGGTTCTTGTACTGGCCGTAGTCGATCGTGTTGAAGTTCGCGCCCTCGCCGCCGGACAGGTAGAGCATGCCGTCGGCGCCGACCTGCAGGTCGCCGACCGAGTGGCTCGGGAACTGCTGGCACCACCCGTCGAGCAGCGTCGTCGGCCCGCTCGCCGCGACGTCACTCGTGCCCGAGGCCGAGAACTTGACGAGCCGGCCGCTGATCACGCAGCCGTCCGCGTTGGCGCCCGGCGGGTTGGGGCACGTGTCGAACTCCGACGACGACGGCGTCGAGGATCCGTACTTGGGTGCGGTGCCTCCGATGTCGGCATCACGCGAGTAGGCCACGTAGACCGTCCGCGTGCCGGGCGCGTTGGGGTCGGACGGCCAGTCGGGGTTGAGCGCGATCCCGAGGAGCCCGCGGTCCCAGAAGTCGTACGTCTCGACGCGGAGGTCGGCGAACACGGTGGGGGTCGGGTCGCCCAGCCCGTCGAAGACCTTGATCAGGCCGCCTTTCTCGGCGACGAAGATGCGCCCGTCGGGGGCGAAGCGGAAGTTCGTGGGCTGCGTCAAGCCCGAGAAGGCGACGCTGTCCGTGAATCCCGCGGGGAGCGCCGCGCCGGCCGGCGGCGCGGCCGCCGTCTCGACGGCGAGCGGGAGCACTGCCACGAGCAGCGCGGCCAGGGCGACGAGCACGCGCGAGGGACGGCCGGCTCGTGAGTTCGTCAAGATGCCCCCAGCCCTCTGCGTTGGATCTCGAAGATGGTTGCCCGGGTGCCCGCACCGGAGTCTCGGATCTCGCGCCGCGGCGAGTCAACTCCAAGTGGTCGATCGGCAGAAATTCGCGCGGTACGCGCGCGAAGAGACACCGACGTGCCCAACAACTCCAACATGCGTCACAGCGGGAACACAGCGCGGCCGGTTACGCTCGACGGCCGTGCCTCCCGAGGCGCCCGCCCAGATCGCCGTGCTCCTCGTCGAGGATCACGATCTGCTCGCGGACAACCTGGTGCGGCTTCTCGAATCGGCCGGCGACATCCGCGTGGTCGCGGTCGCGACGACGGTCGCCGACGGCGTCGCCGCGGCGCGCGAGCACCGCCCCGACGTGGTCGTCATGGACCACCGCCTGCCCGACGGGACCGGTATCGACGCGACCCTGCGGATCAAGGCCGACCGTCCCGAGCTCCCCGTGATCCTGCTCACGGGCGCGCTCGACGCGACGGTCGAGCGGGCCGCCCTCGACGCGGGGTGTGTGATCGCGCTCGAGAAGGCGTCGGGCGCCACGATGGAGCTCGCGGCGACCGTCCGCTCGCTCGTCTGACGGTCGGACCGGAGGCGTTCAGGCGGCGCCGGCGACGTCGAGGCGGAGCCGGGCCCGGGCGAGGGCGGCGGCGGCCGCCTCGTCCTGCTCGTTCGACGCGAGCGCGGCCTCGGCCCGCTCCTTCGCGACCCTCGCCCGTTCCGTGTCGATCTGCTCGGGGAGCTCCGCGACGTCGGACAGCACGATCACCTTGTCGTGGCCCACCTCGACGAACCCGCCGTGTACCGCGATGGCCTGCTCACCGGAGCCCGGGAGGATCACCCGCACCTTCGCGGTGCCGAGCGCACCGATGAACGGCGCGTGCCCGGGGAGGAACGCGATGTCGCCGTCGGCCGTCCGGCACACGACCATCTCGCCCTCGCCCGAGTAGAGCACGTCCTCGGGCGAGACGACCTCGACCTGGAGCGGCACCGGGTCAGCTCTCCTGCAGCTGCTTCGCCTTGGCGAGCACGCTCTCGACGCCGCCGACGTTGAAGAACGCCTGCTCGGGCACCTCGTCGAGCTCACCCTGCGCGAGCGCCTCGAAGCTCTCCACCGTCTCCTCGACCGGGACGAAGACGCCGGGCAGGCCCGTGAACACCTCGCCGACGAAGAACGGCTGGCTCAGGAACCGCTGGATCTTCCGGGCCCGGGCCACGATGACCTTGTCGTCCTCGGAGAGCTCGTCGAGGCCGAGGATCGCGATGATGTCCTGGAGCTCCTTGTACCGCTGCAGGATCTCCTGCACGCGGCGCGCGACGTTGTAGTGGCGCTCGCCGACGATCTCGGGAGCGAGGATGTTCGATGTCGACGCCAGCGGGTCGACGGCGGGATAGATGCCGAGCGCCGCGATCTGGCGCGAGAGCTCCGTCGTCGCGTCGAGGTGGGTGAAGGTCGTGAACGGCGCCGGGTCGGTGTAGTCGTCGGCGGGGACGTAGACGGCCTGCATCGACGTGATCGAGTGCCCCTTCGTCGACGTGATCCGCTCCTGGAGCTCGCCCATCTCGTCGGCGAGCGTGGGCTGGTACCCGACGGCGGAGGGCATGCGGCCGAGCAGCGTCGAGACCTCGGAACCCGCCTGAACGAATCGGAAGATGTTGTCGATGAACAGGAGCACGTCCTGGTTCTTCACGTCGCGGAAGTACTCCGCGACCGTCAGCGCCGACAGCGCGACGCGGAGGCGGACGCCGGGCGGCTCGTCCATCTGCCCGTAGACGAGCGCGGCCTTCTCGATGACGCCCGACTCCTGCATCTCGAGCCACAGGTCCGTGCCCTCACGGGTGCGCTCGCCGACCCCGGCGAACACCGACACACCACCGTGCTGGGTCGCGACGCGGTTGATCATCTCCTGGATGAGCACGGTCTTGCCGACGCCCGCGCCGCCGAAGAGGCCGATCTTGCCGCCCTGGACGTAGGGCTCGAGGAGGTCGATGACCTTGATGCCCGTCTCGAACATCTGCGCCTTCGGCTCGAGCTGGTCGAACGGTGGCGCGTCGCGGTGGATGTCCCAGTAGTCGTCGATGCCGGCGGTGATCGCCTCGCCGTGCGTGTCGAGCGGCTCGCCGATGACGTTGAACACGTGCCCGAGCACGCCGTCGCCGACCGGCATCATGATCCCGTGGCCCAGGTTGCGCACGATGGTGCCGCGGCGCAGGCCGTCGGTCGGCTTCATGCAGATCGCCCGGCACCGGCCCTCGCCGATCTGCTGGGCGACCTCGGCGACGATCGTCACCGTCTGACCCTCGAGCTCGGCGTCCATCTCGAGCGCGGTGTTGATCTCGGGCAGCGCGTCGGGTGGGAACTCGACGTCGACGACCGGCCCGGCGATGGCGACGACGCGGCCGTCCTTCAGCTCGCGCTCGGCGCCTTCCCGCTGCGGCTCGGCGGTGATGGTCATACGGTGCTCCTGGCCTCTTCGCTCACGAAATGATGGATCAGTGCGGAATGCTCGGCGCCGTGCCCACCGCCGGACGCCTGGCGCAGCGCCTCGGCACCACCGACGATCTCCATGATCTCGGTGGTGATCGCGTCCTGGCGGGCCCGGTTCATGACGCGCGTGAGGGTCGTGATCAGCTCGTCGGCGTTGTCGGTCGCGGCCTTCATGGCCCGCTGGCGGGCGGCGTGCTCGGACGCGGCCGCGTTGAGCAGCGCGGCGTAGACGCGGGCCTCGGCGTACCGGGGGAGCAGACGTTCGAGGATCTCGGTCGGGCTCGGCTCGAACTCGTAGTCGGGCCCCGGCAGCTCACCGCCATCGACGTGTCCGTCGGCCGCCGGCGCGCCCTCGCCCAGGACCTCGCGGTCGAGCGGCATCAGCGGCCGGCGAACCACCTCCTGTGCGCCGGGCGAGATGAAGCGCGTGTAGACGAGCTCGACGAGGTCGACCTCGCCGGTCAGGAAGCGCGGCTCGACGGCGGAGGCGATGCGGCGGGCGTCCTCGTAGGTCGGGTTGCCGGAGATGCCGGTGAACGCGGCGTCGATCCGGTAGCCGCGGTAGCGGAAGTAGCCCTCGGCCTTGCGGCCCACGACGAAGAGGGAGTACTCACGGCCGAGCTCGGCCTGCTCGCGGATCGAGCCTTCCGCGGCCCGCACGACGGCCGAGTTGTAGGCCCCGCACAGACCCCGGTCGGCGGTGAAGACGATGTGGGCGACCCGACGGATCTCGGGTCGGGGCACGAGCAGCGGGTGGTCGGTGCCGGCCCCGGCCGCCGCGAGGTGCTGGACGACCTCGGTGATCTTGTCGGAGTAGGGCTGGGCGGCGTGGACGCGGGCCTGGGCCTTGACGATGCGACTGGCGGCGATGAGCTCCATCGCGCGCGTGATCTTCTTCGTCGATTGCACGGTTCGGATCCGTCGCCGCAGGATCCGTTCTTGACCGCCGGCCATGCTCTCCGCTTGCTCCGTCGGGGATCGCCGCTTGTGAACGGATTCTCAAAGTATCCGTCGCCCGCCCGGGCGGTCAACTCGGGACGTCGCGACGCTACGGGGTGAGCGCGGGCACCCAGCGGAGATCGGGGTCGAGGCGGCCGGCGTCCCGCAGCGACTGCAGCCACCGCAGCCGCACGTACCGCCACCGCCCGGCCTCGTCGAAGCCGGCGGCGCCGAGCCGGTCGCGGAGGTCCTCCGCACCCCGGCGGGCATCCCATGCCTGCACCCAGTCGGGGAACGCGGCCGCCGCCCGCGAGAAGTCGACGCGGTACGAGCGCGGGTCGGCCCCGCTCTCGCCCGTGATGTTGACCCGGCTGCCCGGCACGACCTCGGCCACGATCTCCGCGATGTCGCGGACCTGGTAGTTCTCGCCGGAGAACCCGATGTTGAACGCCCGGTCGTGCACGGTGTCTCGGGGTGCCGCCAGCGCCGCCGCGAACGCGCCCGCGATGTCGGCGGCGTGGACGATCGGCCGCCACGGCGTGCCGTCGGAGAGGACGCGCACCTCCCCCGTCAGCAGGGCCGTGGCCACGAGGTCGTTGAGCACGAGGTCGAGGCGCAGCCGCGGCGACCAGCCGTACGCCGTCGCGTTGCGCAGGTAGACGGGCGTGAAGTCGTCGTCGGCGAGGCCGTGCAGACCGTCCTCGACACGCACCTTCGACTCGGCGTACGGGGTGACCGGCCGCATGGGCGCGTCCTCGTCGACGAGGTCGTCGCCGCCGTTCGCGCCGTAGATGCTGCAAGACGACGAGAAGAGGAACCGGCGGACGCCGGCGTCGCGGGCGACCCGGGCGAGGTGCATCGTCGCGTCGATGTTGATCTCGTACGTGAGCTCGGGCGCGAGGCTGCCGAGCGGGTCGTTCGAGAGCGCTCCGAGATGCGCGACCGCGTCGACACCATCGAAGACCTCGGGTCCGGCGTCGCGCAGGTCGACCCGGTGCACGGGCAGCGCACCCGGCTCCGGCCCGATGGTGCACTCCTCGAAGTACCCGGTGTCGAGGCCGACGACCTCGTGCCCGGCTGCCGCGAGCGCGGGCGCCATCACGGCGCCCAGGTAACCGGCGTGGCCGGTCAACAGGACCTTCACCGGGTCTCCGACCCCTCGTACGCGGCGCCGGCGGCGCGGTAGTCCGTCCCGAGCTCGACCGACGTGGGCGACGCCTCCGTCTTGTACAGCGTGAAGTGCGGCACCGCAGCCGCGTCCTCGTCGTCGCGGTGCGTCGTGTAGTAGTAGAAGTTCAGGACCTTCCGGAGCACGCCCTCGGGGCACGCGTTCGGAACCGGCGCGCCGTGGTTGGAGTGCTCACCGGTCGAGAACACGAGCAGCCGGTTGAAGCCGGGCTCGACCTCGTCGACCTTCTCCGTCATGTCGCGGTTCCACATCTCCGTGTAGCCGCCCCACTCGGGGTGCCATTCCTCGTTCAGGTACAGCAGCGCGTTGCAGCGACGGTGCGCCTGCAGCTTGTGGTGCCAGTTGAAGTCCGCGTGGATGTTGAGGAAGTCGCCCCGCTCGCTGATGTGGATGCCACCGCCGATGAAGTACGGGTCGGGGATGAGGTTGTCGATGCCCGTGAGCGTCTCGACGAAGAGGAGGAACTGGCGCGAGTTGAACTCGCGCAGCACCTCTCGCAGGAACGGCTCGAGCTTCGTCTCGTCCGTGACGAACCGCCGGCGGTTGTTCACGTTGTCGCGCTCGACCCACGTGAGGTCGTCACGTGCGGGGAAGGCCCGCGCGATCGCGTGCGCGAGGTCGTCGGGGAGGAAGTCGTCGATCACCGCGTGCGGGAACGGCTCGGCCGACCGGTAGGTGGGCGCGAAGCGCTGGGCGAGCGCCGAGTAGCGCGGATCGTCGAACACCCCGAGCGGGGAGATGGTGACCCCCGGGTCCTGACTCGTCACGGACACGGCAGACCTCCTCGTTCCAGCCCCTGCATGAGCCCTTGCCACCTGGGGCCCCTGCCATCGGGCCCCGACCCGGCCCGCGGCTGCGGACCGTCTCTTGATACCCCCGTCGTCGGTCAGGCGGTAGGGGCCAAAAGCCCCAACAGCGCCTCGGCGACATAGTCGACGTCCACTTCCACCAGCTTGAGGGCCGACGGCAGGTTGACCCCGTAGGTCCCCAGCCGGTAGCTCACCGGGTTGCGCGCCGCCGCCTCCGGGCCTGCCCCCGGGAACCCGGCGTAGGCGGGGAGCGAGCTCAGCGGGTGGAAGAACGGCCGGGCGATCGCGCCCTTCTCGACCAGCGCGGAGATGACGTCCTTCTTGGTGAGCCCGAACCGCTCGTCGAGCACCACCGTCGTCATCCAGTACCCGTTGACGACGCCCTCCGGCTCGGCGTTCAACGTCAGCCCCTCGACGCCGCCCAGTCGCTCCCGGTACCAGTCGAAGATCTGACGCTTCCGGCCGACCAGCTCGTCGACCCGCTGGAGCTGGACGAGTCCCATCGCCGCCTGGACGGCGCTGATCTTGTACTTGAACGCGATCTCGAGGTTCCAGAACTCGCCCGCGGCGCCCGGGGCCCGGCCCTGGTCGCGCAGCGTCAGCATCCTCTGGTACAGGTGCGCGTCGTCGGTGAGGACCATGCCGCCCTCGTGGGTGGTCAGCGTCTTGGTCCCGTGGAAGCTGAACACGGAGGTCTCGCCGAAACCGCCCGCCCGCCGGCCCCGGAACGAGGCGCCGACCGCCTCCGCGGCATCCTCCACGAGCGCGAGCCCGTGGCGGCGGCAGACGTCGAGGAGCTTGTCCATCGGGGGGAGGCCGCCGTACAGGTCGACGACCACCACCGCCCGGGTCCGGTCGGTGATCGCCTCCTCCATCCGATCGACCGAGAGGCACCAGTCGACCGGGTCGACGTCCACGAACACCGGCGTGGCGCCCACGTAGCTCACCGGCGAGGCGCTCGCGATCCACGTCGACTCGGGCACGATCACCTCGTCGCCCGGCCCGACGCCGAGCGCGGCGAGGCTCAGATGGATGCCCGCGGTGCACGACGGCAGCGCGATCGCGTAGCGCCGGTCGCAGTACTCGGCGAACGCGGTCTCGAAGGCGGTGATCGCGTCGTAGGCGTGGCCGTACCAGCCGTCGCGCGCCGCGTCGGCCACCGCCTCGACCTCACGGTCCGTGATCCACGGACCGGCGATCGGGATCGGCAGCTCGACGACGCTCCGGTTCAGGTCGATCTCTGCCCCTGCCATTCCTTGGAATGGTAGCGGCCCTCCGAGGCGGCGATTTCACTCTGCGTCACAAGCGCTTCCCGGCGAGCCGGTACCATGCCGCCCCATGAAAGCCGTGATCCTCGCCGGTGGCCGGGGCTCCCGCCTCGCCGAGGAGACCGAGGTCCGCCCGAAGCCGTTGGTCGAGATCGGCGGGCGCCCGATCATCTGGCACATCATGCACATCTACGCGGCGGCCGGGATCACCGAATTCGTGGTCTGCGCCGGGTACAAGGGCTTCCTCCTCAAGGAGTACTTCGCGAACCTCGCGCTCCACAACGCCGACGTGACCGTGCATCTGGCGAGCAACAAGGTCGACTTCCTCGAGGAGAGCCCGGTCGACTGGAGCGTCACGGTCGCCGACACCGGACGCGACTCGATGACCGGCGGGCGGATCAAGCTCGCGAGCAAGTACCTCGAGCCCGACGAACCGTTCTGCCTCACCTACGGCGACGGCGTCTCCGACGTCGACGTCCGCAAGGTCGTCGAGTTCCACCGCGAGCACGGCCGCCTCGTCACGCTGACCGCCGTCCGGCCCCGGGCCCGCTTCGGCATCATCGATCTCGACGGCGGCCGCGTCACCGCGATCCACGAGAAGGATCTCAGCCGCGAGCGCTACGTGAACGGCGGCTTCTTCGTCGTCGATCCCGCCGCGCTCGACTACGTCACCGGCGACGACTCGATCTGGGAGAGCCAGGTGCTGCCCCGCCTCGCCGCCGACGGGCAGCTCTCCGCGTACCCGCACGACGGGTTCTGGCAGCCGATGGACACGCTGTGGGAGAAGGAACTGCTCGAGGAGCTGTGGCAGTCCGGAGACGCCCCCTGGAAGATCTGGTGAGCGCGCCCGCTCCCGCCGCGGCGCCGCGCTGCCGCTCGTGCGGTGCCGCGCTGACGCGCACCGTCCTCGACCTCGGTGAGCAGCCGCTCGCCAACTCCTACCTGACGGCCGAGCAGCTCGCGGCCGGCAACGAGCCCGCCTACCCGCTGCACGTGCGCGTCTGCGACGACTGCCTCCTCGTGCAGGTCGACGACGTCGTCCCCGCCGAGGAGATCTTCTCGGACTACGCGTACTTCTCGTCGTACTCTGACTCGTGGGTCGAGCACGCGCGCCGGTACGCGCACTTCGCCGCCGAACGACTGGGGCTCGGCGCGGGCAGCCTCGTCGTCGAGGTCGCCAGTAACGACGGGTACCTCCTGCAGCACTTCGTCGCGCTCGGTGTCCCCGTCCTCGGGATCGAACCGGCGGCGAACGTCGCCGACACGGCACGCGCCGCGGGGATCCCGACGGAGACGCGATTCTTCGGCGAGCAGTGCGCGCGCGACCTCGTCGCCCGGGGCCTACGCGCCGACCTCATCGTCGGGAACAACGTCCTCGCGCACGTCCCCGCGCTGAACGACTTCGTCGAAGGTCTCTCGATCCTGCTCGCCGACGAAGGTGTGATCACGATCGAGGTGCCGCACCTGCTCGAGCTCGTGCGCCACGTCGAGTTCGACACGATCTACCACGAGCACTTCAGCTACTACTCGGTGCTCGCGCTGCAACCGTTGTTCGCGCGCCACGGCCTGCGCCTCTTCGATCTGGAGCAGCTCCCCACCCACGGTGGGAGCCTCCGGCTCTGGGTCGCGCACAACGGCTCGAGCCACGCCACGACGCCGAACGTCGAACGGATCCGCAACCTCGAGCTGGACGCGAAGCTCGACCGCCCCGAGGGCTACGCCGGGTTCGCGGACCGTGTGGCGAGGGTGATCGAGGGAATGCGCACGTTCGTTGCCGAGCAGCGCGACGCGGGCCGGCTCGTCGCCGCGTACGGTGCCGCAGCGAAGGGCAACACGCTCCTGAACGCGTGCGGCATCACCAGCGACGACATCGCCTTCGTCGTCGACCGCAATCCCAACAAGCAGGACCACTACCTCCCGGGATCGCACCTGCCGATCCTCGGGCCCGAGGCCGTGGCCGAACGCCGGCCCGACTTCCTCGTGATCCTCCCGTGGAACCTGCGCGACGAGATCGTCGAGCAGATGTCGGAGATCCGGACCTGGAACGGCCGCTTCGTCGTCCCGATCCCCGACGTCACCGTGCTCGACTGAGCACCGCGCCCGCCCAGCCGCGGTCGGGCATCGCCTCGCTCAGGCGCTCGGCCAGCTTCGGGGCGTCGTCGTCGACGATCGAGGCGTGGGTCCCCGAGACGTGGACCACGTCGACGCGCCCCGTCACCATGCGGCGCCACGACATGTCCGGCTCGGCTCGCCGTCTGCGCCAGTCCGGCGGGCCGAACTCGTCGGCCCGGACGAGCAGGAGATCGACGTCGACCGGCTCCGGGCGGTAGCGACCATCCGCACGGGTCGCGACGTGGTGCAGCAACTGGCTCTGCAGTGTCGCACCGCGCGGGACGATGCCCGCCGTCCACGACCGGACCCACCACGCGAACCGGTCGGCGTGGTGCCGGGCCGTCTCCCGCCCGACCAGGATCCGCCGGCGGAGGTCGAAGCACGGTCCCGGATCGGGGTTGAACGCCTCGATCGTGTGCCAACGCGACTCGTGCTGGAGGCGCCGGACGGTCCGGCGATCGAACACCGGGGCCCACACGTCGATCGCGATGAGCCGCTCGACCCGTTCGCCGTCGGCGATCAGCGCCCGGGCCGCCTCGAGCGCGACCCACCCGTTGTACGAGTAGCCGGCCAGCAGGTACGGCCCGGCCGGTTGGATCGACCGGATGTCGTCGGCGGCGCGCCGTCCGCGCCGCTCGAAGCTGCGGTCGGGGACCGCCCGCCCCTCGAGGCCCTTGTGCTGCAACGCGTAGAAGGGTCGGCCGGCCAGCCGGTTGAACTCCGTGGCGATGGCGCGTGACTGGAACGCGGCGATCGTGCAGAACAACGGCCGTCCGGGGAGATCCGTTCCGAACCCCACGACGCGCGTGTTGCGCGTCGGGCGTGTCCGAGCGATCCGCCGTGCGAGCGTCCGTACGGTCGGGCTCTCCACGAGCGCTCGGGGCGGGAGCCGGACACCGGCGTCCTCCTCGACGACGTCGAGCAGACGACGAGCCGACACCTCGTCGCCCCCGAGCGCGAAGAAGTCTGCGTCGGCCGACACGACCGGTACGCCCAGGACCTCGTGGAACAGCGTGGCGACGCGTCGCTCGCGGAACCCTGCCGGCCGGCGTGACTGCTGCTGCGAAGCGTCCAAGGGTCAGGCCCTGGTCAGCACCTTCCGGGCTCCACGGACCACGGGGCGGCCGAGCTTGGCCGCGATCCGCTGCGCACGGTTCGGACCCTTGGGCCGGCGGCCCGCGAACGCGGTGCGGTCGAGCAGCGCGTACCACTCGCCCGCGAACGGGTGGTCACACCCGTAGTCCCACGGCTTGGGCCGGTTGGAGAAGTGCACGATCCACGGGTCGCGCCGGATCTGCTCGAGCATCGCGTGCGTGAACGGGAGGAACTCCTCGTAGTGGTACTGGATCCCCTCCCAGAAGATCTCCCCCTGCTGGTTCCACCGGGGATCCATCTCGCCGATGCGCTTGCCGAGCACGACGTTGATCGCCTCCTGGTCCTGACCGCGCAGGTGACGTCCGCCGGTGAGATAGTGCAGGAGCTCCTCGGTGATGCCGTGCGTGCGCCAGGCGTCGAGGTCGAGCAGCATCACGCCGGCGTTGTAGTTCAGCTCGGCGGCCGAGCGACCGGCCTCGAACCAGTCGGGCACACCGAAGGGGACGAACGGCGCCTGGACGTCCGGCGTGGCGAGCGCGAAGTACCCGTTCATGTCGGCGGCGAACAGCTCGCTGACGCTCCGGCGCGCCATCACGTCGCAGTCGAGGTAGAGCACGCGGTCGACCGCGGGCAACACCTCGGGAAGGTAGATGCGCGCGTACGTCGCCCGGGTGATCACGGGCCACGTGTTCGGGAAGTCGTTCACGCGGTCCACGAGGGAGTCGATCCAGACCAGCTCGACGTTCGGACCGAAGAGGCTCTGCTCGACCCGCACCCGGGTGGCGCCGTCGATCCCCATGTCGAGGATGCACAGCTGGAGCCGCACGCCCGCATCGAGGGACTCGACCACCGAGCGGGCCGCGACGGTCATCGGCATCGCGTAGCCGGCGTCGGCCGCCAGGGCGACGGAGACGGTCGTCTGCGTCATGGGAGCACCACCATCGGGACGATCGGTTCCGCTCGCGGTTATCGACCGGTCTCCGACCGGACCTGAGCGCCGTGCCGCCGTCATGGCCCCTGCACCATTCCCGCGAGGTCCGTGCGAAACCGCCCGAGCGTGATGCGCAGGTGCTTCCGGCGGCCCAGCCCCTGGATGGGTGGGGCGAGCATCAGCCGCTGCGCGGCGGCCGCGGGGTCCGGGCCGAACCGCAAGATCCGCTCCACCGCGGCCCGCTGGTACTCGTGCGCGATCTTGTGGACCAGGAAGACGTTCGGGTCCGCGGCGAGCAGCTCCAGCTCGTCGAGGTTGAGCAGGTGCTCCGAGAG
>DASRHL010000033.1:0-27498 GCA_035650535.1 Acidimicrobiia bacterium | reverse complement strand
GACCGACCCGACCAGACACCCGCCGAAGCGGAGGCCACCGGGGCCACCGAGGCGGTCGAGGAGGAGGCGCACCGGACCTTCGTGGACATCGTCCGCAAGGAGCTCGAAGCGCTCGCGGGCCGCGTCGACATGCTCCGCGTCGACGCCGCGCTCGCGCGGATGGCGAGCCGCGACGAGGTCGAGACGCTCCGGCGTCAGCTCGGCGAACAGCGCGACGCCGTGCGGCGCCGGATCGACGACCTGGCCGGCGCGTCGACGAGCGCGTGGGGCGCGCTGCGCGACGGCGTCGACCGCGCGCTCGGCGAGCTGCGCAGCGCCGTCGAACGGGCCCGCCGCGAGGTCACGCGCTCGGACGCCCCGGAATGAACCCCGGTTCGTCGCGCAATCCGTAGCGGCGAGACGACTGCTGGACCAACGCGACCGCGTCCTCGGGAGTGTCGACGACGTGGAGGCGGGTCACGTCGGCACGTTCGAGCGTGCCGCGCGCGACGAGGCCGTCACGGAGCAAGTCCGCCACGGGCTCCCAGAACTCGCGTCCGAGCAGGACGATCGGGAAGTCGCTGATCTTCCCGGTCTGGATGAGCGTCGCGGCCTCGAACACCTCGTCGAAGGTGCCGAACCCTCCCGGCAACGCGACGAATCCGAACGAGTACTTGACGAGCATCACCTTGCGGACGAAGAAGTGCTGGAAGCTCACGACCCGGTCGGTGTACGGGTTCGCTGGCTGGGCGACGGGTAGCACGATGTTGCAACCGATCGACCTGCCCCCCGCGTCGCGCGCGCCGCGATTCGCCGCTGCCATCAGGCCCGGGCCGCCGCCGGTCATCACCGTGAACCCGGCTCGGGCCAGCAGCTCACCCGTCCGGCGGCCGAGATCGTACGCGGGATCGCTCTCGCCGAGTCGCGCCGAGCCGAACACGGTCACGCAGGGCCCGACCCGGTGCAGCGCGCGGAGACCGCGGAGGTACTCGGAGAAGATGCGGAGCGCGTGGACCAGCTCGAACGGCGCCGACTGCGGGCCGCGCAGGTACCGGCGTTCGGCTCGCTCGTGCCGGGCGCGACGCCCGTCGTGCGGTGAGCTCGGGTCCACGGCACCCCCAATCAGTCGAGCCGGACGCGTTCGAGGTAGCGGGGCACCACGGCGGGGCGCCCGCGCTCGACGTCGAGGAACGCGAGGACGGGAGCGGGCGCGGTCACGAGGTCACGACCGCGAGCGCCCGGGCGAGCGCCGCCGGTTCGGGCCCGTCGGTCGGCACGACGGCGGCGCCCGGCCAGGGGTCGGCCTCGGTCCGGAGCACGCGCGCGACGTCGACGGTGACGTCGGAAGCGTCGTGGTCCGCGGCCCGCCGGCCCGCGATGCGCGCCTCGGCGAGGGCCGCGGGGGCGTCGCAGCGGAGCTCGACCAGGTGGCTCGCCGTCGCCGCCGCGATCTCGGCCAGACGCCGACGGTCCGCCACGCGCGCCCAGGATGCGTCGAGGACGACGTTCTCGCCGTATTCGAGCGCGCGCCGGGCCCGGTGCGCGAGCTCTTCGTAGGTCGCCGCGGTCGCGCCTTCCGTGTAGAGGCCGGCGCGCAGCGCCGCGGTCGTGTCTGCGCCCTCGGGGAGCCCGGCGAGCTCCTTGCGGATCACGTCGGACCGCAGGAGGGCCCAGCCCTGGGCTTCCGCGATCCCGCGTGCGAGCGTCGTCTTGCCGGTGCCCGGCGACCCGCCGACCAGGACCACGCGCACACGCCCGCGCCGTAGGTGGCCGACGGCCAGGTCGAGCAGACGGCGCGCCTCCCCCGTGGCCGGCGCGTCACCTTGCGCCGCACGCACGCAGGCGACCTTCGAGCGGATCAGCGCCCGGAACGCGACGTAGTAGTCCGCGAGCGTGGCCGGATGGTGCTCGCCGGAGAACTCGCCGTACCAGCCGAGGAAGCGCGCACCGAGCTCCGGCGCGCCGAGCCGCTCGAGGTCCATGGCGAGGAACGCGACGTCGGCCAGGACGTCCCCGTAGCGCAAGGTGTCGTCGAACTCGATGCAGTCGAGGACGCGCGGCCCGTCGGTCAGGCAGAACACGTCGTCCGCGAGCAGGTCGCCGTGACCGTCGCAGATGCATCCCGCGCGAACCCTCGCGGCAAGCAGCGGGTGGCGTCCCGCAAGGTACCGGCGGGCCATCGCCGCGGCGGCGCGGAACGCGTCGTCGGGGAGGATGCGCCCGGCGTGGGGCTCGAGGTCGGCGAGGTCGCGCTCGAGCTTGCACGCCACGACCTCCGGGGTGCCGGCACGCGCGATCTCTTCGTTGCGCTCGGCACGCGCGTGGAACGCCGCGACGGTGCGCGCGATCTCACGGACCTCCTCGTCCGTGACACGCCCGGCACGCACGAGAGCGGCGAGCCGGCGATCGTCCGGCATCCGGCGCATGACCAGCAGGTGGTCGCAGCAGCTGCCGTCCGGACCGAGCACGTCGGCGACACCGAGGTAGACGTCGGGCGCGAGGCGGCGGTTCAGCTCCAGCTCCCGACGCAACATCCGCTCGCGTGCCTCGCGCGTCGAGAAGTCGAGGAAGCCCAGGTCGACCGGCTTCTTGAGCTTGTACGCACGGTCACCGAGCAGCACCACGACCGCCGAGTGCGTCTCGGCGAGCCGCGCCCCGGCGGCCGCCGCCGCGCCCGGCAAGGGCCCGTCGCCGGGGGTCGCGGTCAGGATCGCCGCGCCCGGTGCGCGAAGTGCTCGACCACCGCGTCCGACCCCGGGAAGAAGAGACCCTCGTGACCGTCCTCCGACCAGCGGACGAGGTACGGCGGGGAACCGTCCTGCCCGTGCACCTCGAGGATCTCCGCGTCACGGTCGGGTTCGCCGACGTGGTGCCCTTTGATGATCAACCGGTCTCCCACTGATGCGCGCATGGCTCCTCCTCGTTCCCCATCACGTCCCGGCCGCCACGAAATGACGGCCGAACCAGTCGCCCGCGAGATCGGCGACGATCTCGAGCGCGCCCGGTTCCTCGAAGAGATGCGTCGCGCCGGGGACGACGTCGACGCGGTTCTCGCAGCGCAGGTCGCGCGCCGCGGCGCGGTTCAGCTCGAGCACGACGTCGTCCCGGCCTCCGACGATGAGCAGGGTGGGCGCCCGCACCGATCCGAGGCGCGGCGCCGCGAGGTCCGGCCGGCCGCCGCGCGAGACGACGGCGGCGATCTCGGTGCCCGGTTCGGCGGCAGCCCAGAGGGCGGCGGCCGCGCCGGTGCTCGCGCCGAAGAGGCCGACCGGCAGTGCCGTGAGCGCCGCTTGGCCGCGTGCCCACTCGACCGCCCCGAGCAGGCGCGCCGCCAACAGCTCCACGTCGAAGACGTTGGCCCGGTCCTCGCTCTCGGCCGGCATCAGCAGGTCGAGCAGGAGCGTGGCGAGCCCTTCCTCGTTCAGCGCGTGCGCGACCCATCGGTTGCGCGGGCTGTGCCGGCTGCTCCCGCTGCCGTGCGCGAAGACGACGACGCCGAGGGCGTCCGCGGGGACGACGAGATCGCCGGCCAGGCTGACACCGTCGACGACGATCTCCGGGCCGGAGCTCGCCGCCGCCGGGGCGGTGCCGTCGCCCGACACCGACGCGAGGAGCCGGTTCACCTCCTCGTCCGACACCTGCGTGAAGTTGTCGTACCACTGACCGACCGCGAAGAACGAGTGGGGCGCGGCGAGGCAGACGACCTCGTCGGCGAACGCGGCGAGCTGCTCGAGCGACTCGGGCGGCGCCACCGGCACCGCGAGGACCACGCGGGCCGCGCCGTGCGCCCGCGCGACCTCGAGCGCGGCGCGGGCGGTGCTCCCGGTCGCGATCCCGTCGTCGACGACGATCACGGTCCGTCCGTGGAGCTGCAGCGGCGGGCGGGCGCCCCGGAACCGCCGGCCCCGCCGCTCGACCTCCTCGCGCTCGCGCGCCTCGACCGTGCGGAGCTGCTCGGGAGTCACGCCTGCGAGACGGACGACGCGGTCGTTGACGACGACCGCCCCCTCCTCCCCGACGGCCCCCATGGCCAGCTCGGGCTGCGACGGGACACCGAGCTTGCGCACCACGATGACGTCGAGCGGCGCGGCGAGCGCCCGCGCGATCTCGTACCCGACCGGAACGCCTCCGCGCGGCAGCGCGAGCACGATCGGCCGGTCGCGCCGGAACCGCTCCAGCGCGACGGCGAGCTGCCGACCGGCGTCGCCACGGTCGCGGAACCCGGGCATCAGCCGGGGCGCGGGCGGGAGACGAGTCGCTTCGTCGGTTCCATTGTCCGCTCTCCTCGCCCGGCGCCTGCGCGTCCGTCCCGATTGTCCCGGCCGGTTCCGACCGTCACCAGTGCCGGAGGTCCCGACCGGGCCGCGGCACCGCCGGGACGTTCGGCTCTTCAAGCGCCGCGCCGCCCGGTCGATACTCCGCGGGTGGGCCCGACGCCGAGCGACGAGCACTCCGATCGCCGGTCGATCCCGCTGCCCGACGGCCGGACGATGGTCGTGCGCCCGGTCGCACCTCCCGATGTACCCGGTCTCGAGGCGCTCTACGCGCAGTTGTCGCCCGACGACCTGCGCCGTCGCTTCTTCTCCGTCTACCGCCCGACCACGGAGTTCCTCGGGCGGATCGCGTCCGGCGACGGCGGGCGGATCGGGCTCGTGGCCGAGATCGACGACGTGGTGGTCGCCGAGGCGCACTACGCGCCGCTGCCCGACGGCGACGCCGAGTTCGCGATCACCGTGGCACCGCAGTGGCGGGGCTGGCTCGGGCCCTACCTCCTGGACGCGCTCGCGACGACCGCGGCCGCGCGGGGGGTGCCGAACCTGCAGGCCGAGATCCTGCTCGAGAACGCACCGATGCTCGCGATCGTCCGGGCGCGCGGGTACGCGACGCTCGACCACGAGGACTTCTCGGTGGTCCGGGTCACGATCGGGACCGGGTCACGCACGCCGTCGTGGCCCGCTCCGCACGACCGGCCGCGGATCCTCGCCGAGGTGCCCGGGGGCCGGTGGCGCAACGAGACGCTGGCCCGCGAGCGCGGCTTCGACGTGATCGTCTGCCCGGGTCCGGGCCGGGGGCGGTCCGCACACTGCCCGCTCCTCGCCGGCGAGCGCTGCCCGCTCGCGGACGGGGCCGACGCCGTCGTGTTCTCCCTCCGGGGCGACGACCCCCGCTCCGCCGCGATCCGGGCAGGCCTGCACCGGTTGCACCCGGACGTTCCCGTGTGTGTCCAGCAGCGGGACGGCGTGCCCGGCGAAGGCGAGGCCGGCCTCGCACCCGACGCACCCGACGACGAGGTGCTCGCGGTGCTCCACCAGCTGACCGGCGCCCGCTGACCGGCGCGGCCGCGGGTCAGCGGGCGGCGCGCCAGTCCAGGTAGCCGGCCATGGCGTCGTCGACGGTCGCCCAGGCGCCGGCGAACGCCGCCGGGCCGGCGGCGCCGGCCGCGAGCTCGGCCCGCACCTCGGCATGGATCCGGACCACGTCGAAGCCGCACCGCTCGGTCAGCGCGATCCAGCGGTCGAAGAACTGGTCGTGGTGACGTTCGGGGAGGCACTCGAGGGCCCGACGGACCCCGAAGATGTCGTCCGGGTCGTAGCCCGCGGCGACCCAGCGGGTCCCCGCCTCGGCGGTTCCGGTCGCCCCGTTCGTCGCTGCGGTCGGCATCTGCGCCCCCTCGCGTCGGCCCCGGCGTCGCCGGACTCCCGTCGGTCGTGCCGCGCCCGGTCCCCGGTTTCGGCGAGGTCAGCATCGGGGACGCGGGCCCGCCCGACCAGGGTCCAACGTCCCGAGTGCCGTCCGTGGAATCCCGCCGATCGGGCCGGTCGCCCCCGCGGGAACGCCCGGTGATCCGGGCCCCGGCCGCCGGACGAATGGTGACGACTCGTACCGCCTGGGGGGTCCCGGATGCGTCGTCTCGCCGCTCTTCTCGCCGTCGCCGTCGGGCTCACGCTGATCGGCTTCGTGGTCGTCGAGCACCTGTTCAGCCGTTCGGCCGACGCCCAGACGATCGCCGACCGCTACCGCCCGCTGCTGTCGAGCCCGGGGCTGGCCGGGCTCCGGGCCGGGTTCGACGAGCTCCGGAAGGCCGGCGCCGAGCTGCACGACGAGGCGCTGCCCCGCCTGCAGGCGTCGCTGGGCCTCGACGACGCCACGTTCGCGACCTACCTCGGCGGACACCTGCCGGGGATCCGTGCGTTCGAGCGCCAGGCGCCGGGGATCGTGGCGCTCGTCGACCCCGTCATCGGGAAGATGGAGGCGATCCGCGCCGACTACCGCCGGGCCGACGCCATCCCGGTCGACTTCCTCGACCTCGAGAGCGCGCCCTGGCTGTTCCTCGGGATCGGTGCGCTGCTCGTCGCCGTCGGCGTGTACGCACTGGTGCGGCCCGGCCTGGCAGCCGGCATCGCCGTCACCGTCGTCGGGCTCGGCGTCGCGCTCGCGCCCGTGGTGCTCGGGATCCCGGGGAAGGTGGACGCCGCCGTCCGGGTGACCGCCGTGGGCCGGATCGGCCTCGCCCCCGCGACCGGCGCCCGGGCCGTCGCCGCGACCAGGCTGTTCGACGCGATGGTCCACGACGTGCGGACCGGGCTGGAGCCGGCGCTCACCGACCAGCTCGCCGAGGGCGACGCCGCCGGCCGCCGCGTGTTCGAGTCGAGCTTCCCGGCGCTCACCCGCTTCACGAGGGACTGGGACCGCAGCCTGTCGGTGCAGTCGCACGCCCTGAGCGACAGCCAGGTCGCGCTGGCGGCCACGTTCGCCAACGCGGACCGGATCCCCCTCGAACCGATCCCCTGGATGTTCATCGGGTCGGGCGCGGTCCTGGCGGCCGTCGGCGCCGCCGCGCTCGTGCCCGGGGTGCGGCGCCGGCCCGCCGGGGTCGCGGTCTCGCCACTACCTGCCGGGTAATGGCGGTCCGGCGCGAGCACCCGTAGCGTCTCGCGCGTGGCATCCGCACCGGCGACCGTCGGCCCGCGCCCCGGGGTCGGGCCACTGCTGCGCGACTGGCGCGTCCGGCGCCGCCGAAGCCAGCTCGACCTCGCGCTCGGCGTCGGCGTGTCGGCCCGCCACCTGAGCTTCGTGGAGACCGGCCGTTCCCGCCCGAGCCCCGAGCTCGTCCTCGCCGTCGCCGACGAGCTCGACGTGCCCCTCCGCGAGCGCAACACCCTGCTCCTCGCGGCCGGCTACGCGCCCCGCTACGGGGAGACGCCGCTCGACGCGGCAGGGATGGCACGCGTCCGCACGTCGCTCCAACGCATGCTCGACTCCCACGACCCGTATCCCGGCGTCGTGATCGACCGGCTGTGGAACGTCGTGCTCGCCAACCGCGCAGCCGGCCTGCTCACCGCCGGGCTTCCCGACGCATTGCTCGGGCCGCCGCCGAACGTCTTCCGCGTGTGCCTCCACCCCGACGGGCTCGCGTCGCGGACGCGCAACTTCGCGGAGTGGTCGAGCTACCTCCTCGGCCAGTTGCACCGGTTGACGGTGCTCACCGGCGACGCGGAGCTGCGTTCGCTCGCGGACGAGGTCGCTGCGTACCCGAACGTCGGGCCCGTTCGCGACTGGCGGCACGCGGCCCGCGACGAGCCGCAACTCCTCGTACCGGTGCGGGTCGTGGCGGGCGACGACGAGCTGTCGATGTTCACGACGCTCACGACGTTCGGCACACCGCAGGACATCACCCTCGCGGAGCTCTCGGTCGAGCTCTTCTATCCCGCCGACGACGCGAGCGACGCGCTGCTGCGAGCCGCGGCCGAAGCCCTACCCGACGGGTAATCGCAGTCGCGATCCTCGTCGTCCAGAGTGACGCGAGTCGGAGACACCCGGCGTACGCGCCACTGAACGAGGAGGAGACGATGTCCGACCTCACCACCACCATCGACACGTACCTCGCGGCCTGGACGGAGCCCGACGCGCACCGTCGCCTGGCGATGGTCGAGCAGGTGTGGACCCCCGACGGTCGCCTGATCGACCCGCCGCTCGCCGCCGAGGGCCACACCGGGATCAGCGACCTGTTCGCCGCGTTGCAGGGTCAGTTCCCCGGTCACACCTTCCGCCGGGCGAGCGGGGTCGACGCGCACCACGACCAGTTCCGGTTCGCGTGGCAGCTCGTCGGTCCCGACGGCACGGTCGCGCTCACCGGCCTCGACGTCGGCGAGACGGCCGACGACGGCCGCCTCCGGCGGATCACCGGCTTCTTCGGCGACGTTCCCGAAGGCACCTGAGGCGACCGGCCGCGCCGCGGGCGCGGAGGGCGTGGATGACAGAAGACAGGTGGCAGACTCCGCGCCATGGAGCGCGCGGCCGACGGGAACGGAGAGAGTTGGGGCGGGGTGATCGGTGACACGTGGCGTGAGTCCACGCCGTGGTGGCCACCGGAACCGACGCCGCCGGACGGCGCGCCGAACGTCGTGCTGATCGTGCTCGACGACGTCGGGTACGCCCAGCTCGGGTGCTACGGCTCCGACATCGCGACACCCGAGATCGACCGGCTCGCCGCCGGCGGCGTCCGCCTCGCCAACTTCCACACGACCGCGCTGTGCTCGCCGACGCGCGCGTGTCTCATGACCGGCCGGAACCACCACTCCGTCGGCATGGGCCGGGTGTCGGACCTCGCGATGGGCTTCCCGGGCTACACCGGTCGCATCGGGCGCGAGCACGGCTTCACGCCGGAGATCCTCGGCGCCGCGGGGTACGCGACCTACGCCGTCGGGAAATGGCACCTCACGCCCGAGGACGAGACGAACATGGCGGCGCCGCGCCGGAGCTGGCCGGTCGGGCGCGGCTTCCAACGCTGGTACGGGTTCCACGGAGGCGAGACCCACCAGTTCGTGCCGACGCTCTACCAGGACAACCAGTGGGTCGAGGCACCCGCGGCGGACGGCTACCACCTGACGGTCGACCTCGTCGACCACGCGGTGCGGTACCTGGCGGACCTGCGCGCGGTCGACGCCGCCCAGCCGTTCTTCCTCTACTTCGCCACGGGCGCGTGTCACTCGCCGCACCACGCGCCGCCCGAGTGGATCGAGCGCTACGCCGGGCACTTCGACGCGGGGTGGGACGACTGGCGGGAGCGGACCTTCGCCCGCCAGTGCGAGATCGGGCTGCTCCCCCCGGGAACCGAGCTGTCGCCGCGGCCGCCGTGGGTCCCGGCGTGGGAGGAGCTGCCTCCCGAGGAGCAGCGGGTCGCGGCGCGCTTCATGGAGTGCTTCGCCGGCTACCTGTCGCACACCGACGACCAGATCGGCCGGCTGCTGCGCTTCGTCGAGGACGAGCTCGACGAGGGCGACGACACGCTCGTCGTGCTCCTGTCGGACAACGGGGCCAGCGCGGAGGGTGGCGTGCTCGGTTCCATCAACGACGTCCGCCTCTGGAACGCGATGCCCGCGGGCCGCCACGAGCTGCAGGCCCGCATCGGCGAGCTGGGCGGTCCGACCGCTCACAACAACTACCCGTGGGGCTGGACGATGGCCGGCAACACGCCGTTCAAGCGTTGGAAGCGCGAGGTCCACGAGGGCGGCGTCGCCGATCCCTGCGTGGTGCGCTGGCCCCGTCGTCTCACGACGCGCGGGGAGATCCGGCACCAGTTCGCCCACGCGGTCGACGTGCTGCCGACGGTGCTCGAGCTCACCGGCGTGGAGGCTTCCGCGGTCCTCGACGGCGTCGCGCAGACGCCGCTGGAGGGAACGAGCTTCGCGGCGTGGCTCGACGACGCGACCGCCCCCGCGGCGCACGTCACGCAGTACTTCGAGATGCTCGGCAGCCGGGCCGTCTACCACGACGGCTGGAAGGCGGTGACGTTCAAGCCGCTGGGGCGGATGTACTCCGACGACGACGACCCCGAGGTCCCGTTCGACCAGGACCGCTGGGAGCTGTACCACGTCGCCACCGACTTCTCGGAGTGCCACGACCTCGCGGAGCAGGAGCCCGAACGGCTCGACGACCTCGTGCGCCGATGGTGGGAGGAGGCGCGCCGCCACCGCGTGCTGCCGCTCGACAACCGGCCGCTCGCGGCCCTGATGCACCCGCGCCCGTCGCCGGCGCGTGAGCGCACGACGTACGTGCTGCGCCCGATGGGCGCGCCCGTGCCCGAGACGGTCGCGCCGAAGCTCCACAACCGTTCACACGTCGTGCACGCCGAGATCGAGGTGCCCGTGGGCGTCGTCCCGAACGGCGTGCTCGCCGCGCAGGGCTCCGTGCTCGGCGGCTGGACGCTCTACCTGCTCGACGGCCGTCCCCACTACGTGCACAACCTGGCGGGCAAGGAACGGCACCGCGTGCCGTCCGACGTCGCCGTCTCCGACGGCGCGCACCACGTGGGCCTCGAGTTCGTGAGCAACGGCGACTTCACCGGCACCGGCCGGCTGTACCTCGACGGCGACCTCGTGGGCGAGGCGCCGATCCCGCGCTTCACCCTGGCCCGCTTCTCGATCACCGGCGCCGGTCTCACGTGCGGCTACGAGGGCGGCCCGGCGGTCTCCGACGACTACGAGGCGCCGTTCCGGGCGAACGTCACGATCCGCCGCGTCACGATCGACGTCAGTGGCACGCCCTACCTGGACGTCGAGGCCGAGTTCGCCGCGATCATGGCCGAGCAGTAGCGCGGTCAGTCGAAGCGGACGGGGAGGCGGTTGGGGCCGCGGAGCAGCTGCACGAACGAGCTCGTGATGTGCACACCGTCGGTCTCGGCGAGGCGGAGCTTCGGCAGTCGTTCGAGCAGCACCTGCAGCGAGACCTCGAGCTCTGCGCGCGCGAGGTGGGCACCGAGGCAGAAGTGGGTGCCGAAGCCGAAGGTCAGCACTCCGCCGGGCCGGCGCGTGACGTCGAAGCGCTCCGGGTCGGGGAAGACGGCGGGATCCCGGTTCGCGGCCGCGATGGCGAAGATCAACGGCGTGTCGCCGGGGATCTCGACGTCGTGCCACACGACGTCACGCGGGTTGTGTCGCGGCAACAGCGCGACCGGGGCGTTCCACCGCAGCCCCTCCTCGGCGGCCCACCGCGACTCCGCCTTCGGGTCGGCGAGCACGATCTCGAGCTGGTCGGGATTCGTGAGCAGCGCGTAGAGCGTGTTGCCGAGCCCGAGATAGGTCGTGTCCGCGCCGGCAGGGAAGAGCAGCTTGAGGAAGTTCATGATCTCGTCGTCGGTGAGCCGGTCGCCGTCGACCTCGGTCGTGGCCAGCGTCGAGATCAGGTCGTCGGCCGGCTCGGTGCGCCGGTGCTCCATGATCGGCTGCACGAACGCCGTGAACTCCTCCGAGCACTTCAGGGCGAAGTCGTGGTTCTGCTGGATGTCGAGCATGCCGAGCGCCCACGTCGACACCTGCTCCTCCGACGTCTGCGGCAGCCCGAGGAGCCGGAGGATGATCTTGAACGGGTACCGCCGCGTGAAGTCGGCGACGAGGTCGGCCTCACCCCTCCCCTCGAAGCGGTCGATGAGCTCGTGCGCGACCGGCTCGAGCAGCGGGCGCACCAACCCGGGCATGAGCCGCTGGCGGAATGCCGGCGACGCGAGCGCGCGGTTGCGCCGGTGCTCGTCGCCGTACATGCACTGCAGGTTGCGGCCCAGGACGTCGGTGACGGTGCGCCCGTAGAACGCGGCCGACGGGAACGTCTCCTCGTCACGGAACGCGGCGTTGACGAGCTCGTAGCTCGTGAACATCACGGTCGGCTGGCCGAACGAGCGGACCCACGCCGCCGGCTTCCGCTCGCGCAGCGCCGCCAGCCGGTCGAGCAGGTCGGGCATCTCCTCGACGGCGTAGTCGGCGTCGTCGTCGAGTGCGGCCGGGTACGTCAGCGTCGCCATGTGCACCCCCCGTTCCACGCCCCGTTCTAGCCCACCAGGAGGCGGGCCGACGCGGCCAGGCCGAGGAGGACGACGGCGGTGCGGAACACCGGCACCGGGAGGCGCTGGGCCAGCCGAGCCCCGGCATACCCGCCCACCAGGCTCGTGACCGCGAGGACGCCCGCGGCCGACCACGCAACGTTCGCGGCGACCGCGAACACCACGACCCCGACCGAGTTCACGAGCAGGGCCAGCACGCCGCGCAGGCCGTTGGCCAACTGCAGGTCGTCTTCGAGGAGCAGCGCCAGCACCGCGAGCAGGATGACCCCGAGCCCGGCGCCGAAGTAGCTGCCGTAGACGGACGCCAGGAACACGCAGACGTGGAGCGCGGGCCCGGAACGGGCGGGCCGCCCCGGCGGCCCGCCGTCGGCGCCGGCCGGTTCGAGCGCGACCGCGGCGGCGCGGCGAGCCAGCACGCGTGCAAGGCGCGGCTGCGCCGTGAACAGGAGGCAGGCGCCGAGGATGAGGTACGGGGCCATCGTCGCGAAGAACCGGCTCGGGGTGAGCAGCAGGAGCGCGGCGCCGGCCAAGCCGCCGGCAATGCACGTCGGCGCGAGCCGCCGGACGCGGTCCCGCTGTACGCCGAGCACGTGCCGGTAGCCGGCAACCCCGCCGGCGTAGCCCAGCCAGATGCCGACAGTGGAGGTCACGTTCGCCACGAGCGCGCCGTGCCCCGCCGCGAGCAGCGCCGGGAACGAGATCAGCGAGCCGCCGCCGGCGACGCCGTTGACGAGGCCGGCGGCGAACCCGGCTGCCACGAGCAGCGCGACGACGTCCCAGCTCATCGGGCGCGCGCGCTCGTGCGACGTTCCCCTGGGTGCATGGGACATGCTCGCACACCGATGCCTGAACGTCGGCGTCCTGCGCGCTCGCCGACACGGCGCGCGCCGCGGCGCAGCCGGTCAGCGACCGGTGCGGGACTGCGCCGCGGCGGGCGCGCCGACCGATGCCCGCGGGAGCCACACCGTGAACACGCTCCCAAGACCCGGCGTGCTCTCGACGTCGACGCCGCCGCCGTGGCGGTGCGCAACGGTCGACACGGTCGCGAGCCCGAGTCCCGTCCCGCGTCCGAGAGGCTTCGTCGTGAAGAACGGCTCGAAGCAGCGCTGGCGCGTCGTGTCGTCCATCCCGCAACCGGTGTCCGCGACCCGCAACCCGACGTAGCCGCCGCCCGGCAACCACGCGCCGTCCGCGCACGTGTGCGGCCCGAGCTCGGCCGCGGCCGTCTCGAGCGTGATCGTCGCGCCCGGAGCCGTCGCGTCACGCGCGTTCAGCACCAGGTTGAGCACGACCTGTTCGAGCTGGCTCTCGTCGGCCCTGACGATCGCGCCGGCGAGCCGGCTCCTGACCTCGAGACCGACGCCTGGACCCACGAGGCTCCGGACCGCCGGTTCGATCGAACGGATCGTGTCGTCGAGGTCGACGAGCGCCGGTTCGAGGACCTGCCGGCGACTGAACGCGAGGAGCTGGCGCGTCAGCGCGGCGATCGCGTCGGCGGCCTTGTTGATCTGCGCCAGCTCCTCGGTCCGCTCCTCCTCGGGTTGCTCCTCGCTCGCCGCGAGGTGCGCGTACCCCATGATCACCGTGGAGAGGTTGTTGACGTCGTGTGCGATCGTGCTCGCGAACTCCCCCACGACCTCCATGCGGTGCGAGTGCCGGAGCTGCTCGACCGCTCGGCGCTGGTCCGTGACGTCGCGGAGCACCCCGGTGAGCTCGGCCGGATCGTCGGGCCCACCCGAGCCCGCCCGCACGGCCTCGATCGCCTCCTGCAGCCACGCCTCGGCGCCGTCGGGACGGACGATGCGGTACTCGACCGTGCGGGACACGCCGTCGGCGCGGACCCGCACGTGGGTGTCGGTGACGAGCGCGAGATCGTCCGGATGGACCAGCGCGAGAAAGTCGGACAACCGCAACTCGGGGCGCGCGTCGCCGAAGCCGACGATGCGATACGTCTCGTCCGACCAGTGCAGGCGCGGGTTCTCGCCCGCGTCGGCGCGCCAGATGCCGATGCGGCTCAGCGCCTGGGCCCGGTCGAGGAAGCGGTGGCACTCCTCGAGCGCCGCTTCGTAGCGCCGCCGGGCCTCCTCGACGCGGCGCCGCCCGCCCCTCAACGGTCGGCCCCCACGACGAGCCCCGGCCCCGCCGTCGGGCGCGCTACGGGCCCGAGGGAGCGGCCTCCGCCGGACCGGGGGGAAGCGGTGCGGCGGAGGCGCGCAGCGCGTCCGCGTCGAAGCGCGGATCCTCTCCGGTCGCGCGGTCGACGAACCCGTAGCCACCGAGGTAGTAGCCGACGAGGTTCCCGCTGTCGTCCACCACGGGGACCAGCTTGTCGTACCAGGCCTTCTCGGCCGCCGGGTCGAACGGGCTGGTGAGCTCGGGCGGCTCGAGCGCGTCCTTGTCGGCCCAGCCGACCGGCTTGCCGTCGCGGCCGACGATGCCGATGCGCTGCGGGAGCTTGGCGTAGAAGTCGCGCATCCCGGAGAGCCCGTCGTCCGCCGGCGCCGCCGTCGCGGTCTTCGAGTCGGTGGGCGCGGTCGCGGCGCCCGCACCGGTGATCGCGTAGCCGATCGCGAACACGCCGACCGGGATCGCGACCGCCCCGAGCACGACGAGCACGCGCCGGACTCGCGGAGGGATGCGCGTCATCGTTGGTCTCCTCAATGGCTGAGATTGATCGTGCCCTGCGGGTACCAGCTCCCCGACCAGTAGATGGCGTGCGTCGAAGCCGCGGACACAGCGGTCGCGTTGCCGAAGTTGCACGGGGCGATCGCCACCCCGGCCTCCGACGAGCCGGCGGCGTTGTACGCGGACGAGCTGCCGCAGAGGTAGACGTTTCCCTGGTACGTCTGGTACACGCTCTGCGACACGTAGATCTGGCCCGCCGGCGGCCCGTAGCCCGTCGCGCAGAACAGACCCGTCCGGTCGTAGGTCTTCGCCCAGGTCGAGTACACGAGACCGTAGATGCCCGGGTGCAGGATCCACGCCTCCTGCTCGGCACAGAACGTGCCGAACTGCGTGTTGATCGAGCGGAAGACCGTCGGGCCGGAGTTGACGTTGTGCGCGGCCGCGGTGCCGGCGAACCACGCCGGCACCGCAAGCACCGCCACCACGACGAGTACCGCATACCGCCGCCACCACTTGCCGCGCATGCCCAGTGCCCCCACCGAACCCCCATCCGACCCCGACACCTCGCGAGATGCGACGGCATCGCATCGGCAGGGTGTGGGTCGATTGTCCGGTTGCGTCGCGCGCGCGACAAGTCCCCCGAATCGCTACCCCCATTCCGGACCACCTCAGAACGGATACCCGTGTGGGTCCGCGTTCCGCGCGCCGAGGCGTGCGATCACGCGCGCACGCGTCGCGCCCGTGCCCACGACACGAGGTCGGCCTGCGACGCGCAGTCGGCCTTGCCGTACAGGCTGCGCAGATGCTTGCGCACGGTGTGGGTGCTGATCCCGAGGAAGAGCGCGATCTGGTGGGTGCGGTAACCCTGCAGCAACGCGTCGAGGACGGCTTGCTCGCGCGGCGTGATCTCGACGGTGTCGACCGCGCCTGCGACGCGCGACCGGAGCGCGACGACGCGTTCGACGAGCGAGTCGAGGTCGAGGGGCGTGCGGCAGGACGGACAGATCACGACGGGCGTCATCGACGGGTCCGCTCCCGTCGCGGGACCGACGTGGGCGAGGAGACGGGCTTCGAAGCCGAGCTGCCGGTGGTCGTCGCGGATGGGTTCGGCCGTCATCTCGCCTCCAATCGCGTGAGCGTCGAAGCGCCCGTATCGAGCACCCAGAGTCCGTTCCGGCTGACCGCCAACGCGTCGGCCGGGATCCGGCGGACACGTTCGGCCGGCGCGAGCACCGACCGGCCCGGCTGCAGCAGGCCGACGGATACCGAGCCGCCGCGATGCGCGAGCCAGACCGCGCCGGCCGATCCGGCCGCCGCGCCGGTGACCGGTCCCTGGAGCCGGACCGGCGGACCGACGGCGGCGCCCGAACGGTCGAGCTGCACGACCGACCCGGCCCCATCCGAGATCGCCCACACCCGCGACCCGGACACCACGAACGATTCCGGCGCGGGATCGATCCCGCTGCTGCGGAACAGCACCTGCAGACTCGGCGCGTCGACCGTCACGACGAGGTCGTCGGCGGTGTCGACGACCAGGACGCTGCGGCCCGCGACGGCGACGGCGGTCGCGCCGGGGACGGCGAGCGTGCCGTCGACCCGGTCGGAGCGCGGATCGATCCGGTCGAGCACGCCTCGATCCGGGTCGGTGACCCAGACCGCGCCCGCACCGGTCGCGACGCGCGCCGGAGTCGCCAGCTCGACCTCCGCCTGCACCGCGCCGGTCCGCGCGTCGAGCCGTACGAGCCGGCCGGGCTGTCCGGCGCCCCTGTCCGCGGCGACGACCCACACCGACCCGAACCCCGCCGCCAGGTCGACGACCCGGCCGTGCAACTCGACCGTTGCCAGACGCCGGCCGGTGCGCCCGTCGAGCCGGTACAGCACGGTGCCGCCGTTGCGCGCGCTCGTCGTCCACAACGACCCGCCGGACGGGACCAGCAGACGAGCCGGTCTCCCCCGCCTCGGCAGCGCGGCGCGGTGCGAGACCTCGAGCCGCTCGGGAACCATGGCGAGATTCGACGCGACGCGGCGCGTGCCGCTCCTGGAGCCCGGCGCGACCACGAGCGCGGCCGCAACCAGCGCGACCACGAGAGCGAGCGTCGCCGCGAACAGCGCGCGCCGCCCCCACGGGAAGCGCAGGCGCCACCCGCCGCCGATCGACGCGGTCCGGCCCGGACCCGCTGCGAGGTCGGTCTCGATGCGCTCGAGGAGCGCCTCGACCCCGGCGGGCTCACCGCGTTCGGAGAGTCGCACGAGCGCGTCGCGCAGGTCGTCGGTCACCGCGTCCCGTCCTCGAGCGCGAGGCGCAACACGCGGCGCGCCCGTACGGCGCGTGCCCGCGCGGTCTCCTCGGAGCAGTCGACGATCGCCGCGACCTCGCGGAACGGCAGTCCCTCGACGTCGACGAGCCACAGCACGGCGCGCGCGTCGGGCGACAAGCGGAGGAGGTCGGCGAGATCGGAGGGGTACGTCGGCTCGACCGCGTCGCTGCGGCCACCGAGCCACCGCTCGAGAACACGACGCCCGATCGAGGCGCGCCGGCGCTGGTTGATCGCGAGCGACAGCATCACGCGCCGCAGGTACGCGCCGAGGTTCTCGTACTCGGAGAGCGGCCGGACGCGCATCGCGCGGACGAACGCCTCCTGCACGAGATCGTCGGGCTCCCAGCCGGGGGAACCGACGACCGCGGCGAAGCGCCGGAGGGGCACGTAGAGCTCCGCCAGGCGGTGGCGGAGTTCCGGATCGTGTGCCACGCACGTACCTCTGACGCTCGTCCCACCGTCAGTCTGCTCCTGCCCGTCGAGCGCCGCCTGCCCGGGGCGCTCCGGCCGGTTGTGGCCGTTTGATCAGATAGACAGTCGACGACGCCGGTTCGTGACGGCGCGCGCAAAGAACGGGACGAGCCCGGCCGGGCTCGCGGCGAGGCCGGTTACCCAGTGAAGCTGGGGCTGGCGACGACCGCCGTCGGGGCGGACACGATCTCGCCGCCGACGATGACGGGGATCGTCGTGGTGGTGGTCGTGGTCGTCGTCGAGCTCGGCGGGGCATCGCAGGTGACGGTCTCGGTGACCGTCGGCGACGTGTGCGCCGTCCACGTGGCGAAGGCCTTCACCGTGACCGACTGGCCGGCGAAGCCGCTCGTGAGCGCGGAGATGTCGGCCGTCGCGGTACCGGAGCCGATGAATCCAGGCGGCGTCTCGGTGGTCGGCAGCGTCTGGAACGCGCCGCCGTTCACGCTGACGTGCCACACGATCGGGTGGTCGGCTTTCACGAACTGGACGAAGGACCCCGAGACCTCGGTGCACGTGATGCTCGTGCCCGTCAGGTCGTTCGCCGACGCCGAGCCGATGATCAGGAACGCGGTCGCCAGCGCGACGGCGAGCACGCACGCGAGCGTGAAGATCCTGGACATGCCAGCCTTCCCTCAGGTCACGATGTCATGTCACGAGCCCGCCCCGACCGGCACTCGAGTTCGTGACCGACCGGCTCGGGCCCGCAGCCCTCACTCACACTTCGCCGAGGACGGCCGGCGCGGAGGAGCCCCGTCGGGACCGGTCCGGAGTGCGTTCGTCCGCCTCGAACGCGGAGGGTCTATCACGCGCGACCGATCCGCGTGGTGGATCCGAGCCCGCCGAGCGCCGGCCGTACCCACTCGACCGCGTTCCGCGCGAGCACTCCGGGGCACGGCGAGCCGTAGGCTGCCGCGCGTGAACCTGGCGGAGGGACTGCCGGCGACGCCCGACGAGATCGACGCGGCCTGGCTGACCCGGGCCATGGCGCCCCGCCACCCCGGGATCCGGGTCGCGACGGTCGAGGTCACCGAGGTCCACGAGGTCACGAACACCCACGTGCGGCTGCGCGCCGGCTACGACGAGCCGGCCGGTGCGCCGGAGCGCCTGTTCTGCAAGATGCCCCCGCTCGATCCGGCCCGCCGAGAGCTGATCGGGCGCACCGGCATGGGACCCCGCGAGGCGCGGTTCTACGCCGAGCTCGCGCCGGCGCTCGCGTTCCGCGTGCCGCACGTCTCGGTCGCGCTCCACGACGCGCGCGACAACTCGTTCGTCCTCGTCATGGAGGACCTCGAGGCGAGCGGTTGCACCGTGTCGGACGGCACGGTGGGGGTCGCACCCGACTCGGCCGCCCGCGCCCTCGAGGAGCTCGCCGACCTGCACCGGCGGTTCGAGGACGCGTCGGCGCGTGACGCCGTTCCGTGGATCCCGGCGACGCGTCCCGACAGCAGCTACGGCGCCGCGCTCCTGCAACAGGCGCTCGATCACCACCGCGAGCGCATGAGCGACGACTTCGCGGCGCTGGCCGAGCTCTACGTCACCAGCAGCGACGCGCTGCAGGATCTCTGGCGGCGCGGACCGGTGACGATCGTCCACGGCGATCCTCACATCGGGAACCTCTTCGACGACCACGGCCGCACCGGCTTCCTCGACTGGGGGATCGTCCGCGTCGGAGCCGCGATGCGCGACGTGGGGTACTTCCTCACGATGGCCATGTCGATCGAGGACCGCCGCGCCCACGAGCGCGACCTGCTCCACCACTACCTCGACGTACGGCGGGCGTCAGGCGCGGCGCCGATCGCGTTCGACGACGCGTGGTCGGCGCACCGGTTGCACGCGGCCTACACGGTGCCGGCGTGCTGCCAGATCGTCGTGTTCCCGGAGGGCATCACCGAGCGCCGGCGGATCTTCTCCGAGGCGTTCCTGGCCCGCGCCGAGGCGGCCGTCGCCGACCTCGAGGCGCTCGACGCGGTGCGCGCCGCCGGCATCCCCTGGAGCGCCCGAGCACGGTGAGCCGGCGCCGTTGGGTCTGGCCGCCGGGCCCACCGCACACGGCAAGCGGATGGCTCGCAGGGCAGGGCGCAAGGATCCACTCGCCGGCTCGGGAGACGCGCCGTCGCGGGCGCGTCCGGAGCAAGAGGATGCCATGGGTGCCCGACGGGCCGGAAGGGCAGTTGGCCGCAAGTGTCCGGGAGATTCCTGCGGAGCCTCCACGACACGCTGCGGGTCACCGGCGGCTCGGGCACCTCGACTACCGTCGTGCCGACCGGACGGCCGGCCGACCCGGACGGGGCAGCATGGATCGAGATGTCGAGGGTTCGGGCGCGGAGGTCTTCTCCGTCACGGTCGCCGACGGGTCCCCACCCGTGGTCAAGCTCGTCGGAGAGCTCGATCTGGCCACCGTCCACGTCTTCCGGGGCGCGCTCGACGAGCTCCCCGGTGACGTCGTCCTCGACTGCACGGCGCTCGACTTCGTCGACTCCTCCGGCCTGAGCGCCATCGTCGACGAACACCGCGTGCGGACGGGGTCGGGACATCGCCTCACGCTCCGCGGCCTGTCCGCGACCACCTACCAGACCTTCGAGCTCACGGGGCTGCACCGGGAGCTCGACATCGAGCCGCCCGACCACGGCTGACCTCCCCCGCCCGCGGCACGGGCTCGGGGGCATGGGCGACGGCGCCTGCGGGTAGTGCGTGGGAAACCAGCCGAGCCTGCCGGGGCCTTCCGACCCCGCCTGCCCGGTCCCGGCCGAGCCTCGGAGGTCTCCACGCCCGCCCCCGAACCCCGGTTCCGCGAGACGCTGCCGCCCGTCGCCGCGAGCGTGCCACGGGCCCGTCACCTCGTCTGGCGGTTCGTGTCCGAGTGCCGAACCGGCGTCGACGGCGACGCCGCCGGCCTGGCGACCAGCGAGCTCGTGACCAATGCGATCCGTCACGCGGGCACGGCCATCGACCTGCTCGTCCGGGTCGGCCCGGGCCTGCGCGTCGAGGTGAGCGACGGACGCCCCGACCGGCCGCTCCGGAGGCCCGGCGCCGGCGGACCGGACGTCTCGGGGCGGGGGCTGTACCTCGTCGCCGTGGTGGCCGCCCGTTGGGGCGTGGCCTACGACGCCTCGACCAAGACGGTCTGGTTCGAGCTCGACCGGGCTCCGCCCGGTCCCGACCGGGTTTGGCCGGTTCGGCCGGCCGGGTAGACGCGGGTTGCGACCCCTTCTCTGGGCTCACTCGTGAGCAGACGGACCGTGGACCGTGAACCGACGATCGAGAGCCCTTCCGGCAACCCGAGCGAGTCCGGCCGCGGCGCGCCAACTCGTCCGGGCGGCGATCGCGGACGCGGGGATCGCCGTCGATCCTGACGCGGCAGCGCTGGCCACCTCCGAGATCGTCGCCAACGTCGTCCAGCACGCCCACACCGCCATGCGCCTCGAGGTCGCGGTCGGCGACACGGTCAGGGTCACCGTGACCGACACCCGACCCGACCTGCCGGTCCCGACGAGCCTCGACCCGGACGCGGCACTCGCGACCCGGGGGCGCGGCCTGCAGCTCGTCGACCGGCTCTCGTCGCGGTGGGGGCTGTTCGGCGACCGGGACTCGAAGACGGTCTGGTTCGAGATCGAGCCCGCGGCGGCCGGCCCGCGCGGCGCGCCCGCGCACGCCGGCGGCGACGCGGCGTCGTCAGTCCGCTGACACCGAGGAGCGCGCGTCGGGCGACTGCTCGAACGCGTCCAGACCGGCGAGACCCGCGCCGCACGGATCCTCCAGGACGCGCTGGAAGTGCTTCAGGCCGAACCACGAGACCAGGCCGTCCTCGGTGCGCTCGTCGAAGGTGAACGTCACGGGAAGCACGCGATGCCCGTGGGTGGGGTCGACCCTGGGCGTGCCGAGCACGCACACGACGGTGCAGGTCCCGTGCTCGTGCAGATGGGCGTACCCGTGGGGTAGCCCGGTCCGGGTCAGGTCGGTCAGATACGCGCTCGTGAAGAGCGGGTCGCCGTCGGTATAGGAGCGCGGCAGGAGCCCGAACGCATTCCCGAGCCGCACCGACCCGAACGCGAGCCGGCGGACGACACCGGGCGCTCGCATGACTCGTTCGGCGACGCGCGTGATGCCGGTCGGGCGCGGTTCGGCGCAATGGAGGTCGTCGTGCATGTCCGCGACCATCGCCTCGAACGACTCCCGCGGATCGAAGCACCGTTTGATCGTCGCGGCCGGCGCGCCGCTGACGGGTGCGTGCCGCGACGAGTACGAGAGCAGGATCTCGTTCCGGTCGTAGATCCGCCCGCCGGCGACGAACCGGTTCAGCGACGGGTAGCGGATGTAGACATCGCGTAACGCGAACAACGCGACGTGCAACACGTCGGCGGGTGTCTCGGGATACCGGGCGTTGAACTCTCGGAGGAACGCCTCCGTCTTCGTCAGCCGCACGTCGTAGGAGAAGTAGAACGCCGACTGCGGCCGCGAGCTCATGACGTACGGCATCGCCCGTCGGTTCAGCGGGAGCCCGGTGACGAGCGTCCCGTCGCGGCGGTTCCAGAACAAGCGGCCCGACGCTAGTGGGAGCCGCGCCGGGGTCACGAACCCGGTGTCTCGCTCAGCGGCGCTGGACGACCAGGATGCACAGGTCGTCGCGGGCACCGGGGCCGGCGGGCATCCCCGCGAGGAGCTGGTCGGGCAGGGCATCGTCGACGGGATCGAGGCTTGCCGCGACCGCGCGCAGGCGCGCGAGACCCTCGGTCAGAGTCTCGTCACGTCGCTCGACGAGGCCGTCGGAGTAGAGGACGAGCGCGTCCTTCTCGCCGAGCACGTCGGCGCGGTCGAAGCGGGTTCGAGTCACGAGGCCGAGTGGCGCGTCCGGCTCGCCGGCGACGAAACGCGTGTCGTCGCGCGCGACGATCAGGGGCGGCGGGTGCCCGGCGTTGGCCCACGTGTAGACCCCCGTCTCGGGGTCGTACGACGCGAGCCAGCAGGTCGCGAAACCCTCCATGGTCGCGACCAGCCGGTCGGCACCCTCGAGGATCTCGGCGGGCGACCGGTTCTCGTTGGCGTACGCGCGGATCGCCGAGCGCACGAGGCTCATGAGCCCGCTGGCCGCGATTCCGTGGCCGGCGACGTCGCCCACGACGAGCAGCAGCGAGCCCGACGGCGTCGTGAACGCGTCGTACCAGTCGCCGCCGACCGGCGCGTCACGTCCGGCAGGCACGTAGCGGGCGCTGATCACGTGTGAGTCGAGCGAGGGCAGGACCTCGGGGAGGAACGCACGCTGCAACTCCTCGACGACCGCTTGGCGCCGACCCGCCTCCGCGACCGCGGTCTCGCGCTCGCGGCGAACACGCTCCCGTTCGGTCACGTCGCGTACGACGAGCACGACCGTCTCGTCGTCCTGGCGCGAGACCGACAGCGCCACGGGGCGGCCGAGACCCTCACGCGTCCGGAACCGGTACGGGTCACGGACGAAGGGCTCGCCCGTCTCGAGCACTCGGACGAGCTCGAGCAGCAGTTCCGTCTCCCGTGCGGGCGGGTACACGTCGGTCAGCGCACGACCGACGTAGGTCTCGTCACCTTCGGCGAGGCTCGCCGAGCGCGAGTTGAAGAACCGCAGCTCGAAGTCGACGACCGCGCCCGCCGGGTCGCGGATCGCCCGGTACACGGCAACGCCGTCGAGCATCGCCTCGAGCACGTTGACGTACTCCGCCTCGACCGCCCGCTCGCTGCGCCGGATCCGCCGGACCGCGGACGCGAGCATCGCGACGAGCGTCTCCACCAGGGCGCGCTCTTGCGTGTCGAAGCGGCGGACGTCGCTCCAACCGATCGTCACTGCCCCGCGGGTACCGTCGTCGAGCGCCAGTGGAAGCCCGGCGCGGCACGGCTCGCCCATCGACCGGACGACGGGCCCGAGGTGCGGCCAGCGTGCCTCGAGCTCGGCGACCGAGCGGAGGTACACGGGTTCACCCGTCGCCATCGCGTGGCGCGCGGGCGAGCCGTGGTCGACGAGCTGCAGCCACTCGGGGTCGACGCGCCCTTCGTACCCGATGGTCAGGCCCCACGACTCGTGCTCCCCCGCCGGCTCGACCACCGCGATCGAGCGGGCGCCGAGCACCGACCGGAACTGCTCCGTCAGCACCTCGCGCAGCTCGGCGCGCGTCCGCACCGACGTGAGCCCCAGCGCGACCCGGAGCAGAGCCCGCACGCGCTCCTCGCCGGCCACCGCGCCTTGCTTCGACCGGTCGAGGAGCGCGACGACCACGACGATCACCGCCGCGGTGAACGTGGCGGTCACGATGCCGGCGACGTCCTCCCACGACCGGGCGACGAAGGAGTAGTGCGGCGGGTAGAAGACGAACCACAGCCCCACCATCGACAGCAGGGCCGTCACCGCGGCCGTGAGGGGACCGAGCAGCGCGCCGGTCACGGCGACGACCGCGAGGTACACGGCCGCCTTGCTGAACGAGGCGTCGCCCGCGGCCGGGCTCATCGCGGCGGTGACGGCGGCCGCGATGACGAAACCGACGAGCGCCGAGCGGACGAGCGCGGGGGGATGTCGCCGGGGCGGGCGCGGCTGGGACAACCGGGGCCTCCTGCATGCCTCGCCGAGCGGCGAGGAAGTCGGCTCGCTCCACGGCAGGGTACCTGCCGTGGCGGCGCTCACCTCACATGGCGAGCCGCCGACCGGTGTGGTCAGGACGGACCGGGGCCGGCGGCGACGAACGTCCCGGGGCGGGCGCCGGTCGGCCGGCCGTCGGCGAACGTCGGGACGCCGTTCACGATCGTGGCCCGGTAACCGCCGGGCCGGCGCGTGTACCGCCAGGATCCGCCCGGCACGTCGTCGACCCGCTCGTCCGGCTGCAGGTCGATCTCGTCGAGCGCGAACACGGTGAGGTCGGCCGCGCGGCCGACCGCCACGACGCCGCGGTCGCCGAGGCCGAAGCAGCGCGCGTGCTTCCCGGTGACCGCGTGCACGGTCTCCTCGATGGTGAGCAGGCCCGTGTCGCGTACGTAGCGGGTGAGCATGTAGGTCGGGTTCCCCGCGCCGTTGAACATCTGGATGTGCGCGCCGGCGTCGCTCACGCCCGTGACCGTGCACGGGTCGCGCACGAGCTCGACGACGGCGTCCTCCTCCATCGGCTGGTCGGCGGTTCGGAGGCTCGACCCGATGCCGTTCTCGAGCAGCCAGTCGGCGAGCGCGTCCGACAGATGCAGCCCGCGGGCGGCGGCCTCGTCGGCGAGCGAGTGGCCGACCCGGCCCTCGAGGCCCCGCGCGCTGTGGTGCAGGACGAGCGACTCGGGCCTGCGGATCGGCACCAAGGTGTAGGTGCACGCGTCCCAGTCGGCGCGCGCCCGCGCCCGCCACTCCGGCGACGCCAGGAGCGTCTCTTTCACGTCGTTCGCCCCGTTCACGAGCTCGTGCCAGGCGCGCACGCCGTGCCACATGATCGACCGGTCGAAGTGGAGGTTCACGTAGCTCGGCGCACCGCTGAACGTTGCCCACATGTCGGCGCCCCGGGCCCGCCAGCGTTCGGCGTACGCGCGCCGCTCGACACGCTCGTCGTGGTTGCGGCTCTCACAGCGCAGGACGGCCCAGTTCGCCCGCACCGCGTGGCGCGCGCAGAGCGCGGCGAGCCGGTCGAAGTCGTCGGCCCAGTGCTCCGGTTGCAGGAAGCGCGGAACGAACTGGAGGGTCGCGCCCGGGTGCCGGGCGACCACGGCGAGCAGCGCGTCGAACTCGGCGTCGTCGGCGTGGCGGCTCGGCACCTCGCGGTTCTCGCGGTCGGTGTCCATGAACGTCGTCGAGAAGCCGAGCGCGCCGGTCGTCAGCGCCTCGTCGAGGAACCCGGCCATACGGGCCCGCTCGGCGTCCGACGCGTGACGGGTCCACGCCTCGTCGCCCATGACGTAGGTGCGCAGGGCCTGGTGACCGACGAACACGCCGACGTTGATGGCGGCGGGGCTGGCGAGCGCCGCGGCCCGGTACTCGGGCCACGTCTCCCACGACCACGGCACCGCCTGCTCGAACGCGGGGACCGGCAGGTCCTCGATGAAGCAGAACAGCTCGATCATCGAGCGACGCGCCGACGCGGCGAGCGGCGCCACCGTGAGGCCGCAGTTGCCGATGATCGCGGTCGTGGTGCCGTAGGCGGGCATCGGGTCGCACGACGGGTCCCACCACATCGAGCCGTCGAAGTGCGAGTGCGACTCGACGAAGCCCGGGGTCACGTACGCGCCCCCCGCGTCGATCACCGGCTCGCCGTCGGGCCTCAGGTCGGGCCCCACCTCGGCGACGCGCCCGCCGCGGACGCGCACATCCGCACGGAACGCCGGCCTGCCCGTTCCGTCGACGAGGGTCCCGCCGCGTACGAGCAGCGACCCGCCGGCCGGCGCGCTGCTCACGCGTGCTCCGGGGTTCGGTAGTCGCCGAAGGGCTGGTCGCGTTCCGACAGCGCCGCGGTCAGGCCCTTGGCCCGGATGTTGGCGGTGAACTCGGCCATGGCCTGCGTGTGGGTCCCGAGCGCGCAGAGCTCGGTCCCGGCGCGGATGCCGGCCCGCATCCCCATCGCGTCCATCTGCCGGTGCACGACGCGCTTGTTGAGCTGCACGAGCTCGGGCGGCACCGTCGCGATGCGCTCGGCGATCGCGAGCACCTCGTCGTCGAGCCGGTCGGCCGGGAAGGCCCGGTTCGCCCACCCCTCCGCGACCGCCTCCACGCCCGAGATCGAGTCGCCGGTGACCATCATCTCCATCGCCCGCCGCATCCCCAGGAACCACGCGTGGAAGTGCATGTCGGGGACGCCGAAGCGCACCGCCGGGTACCCCATCTGGGCGTCCTCGGCGACGTAGACGAGGTCGCAACCGGTCGCGAGCTCGCTCCCGCCCGCGAGGCAGAAGCCGTGCACCTGGGCGATGACCGGCTTGGCGAGGTCCCAGATGCTCATCCAGCCCTCGGTGACGTGGCGGGGCCAGTGCCCCTCGCCGCCCGGCGTGTAGTAGGGCAGGTCGTGGCCCTCGTTCCCGCCGCCGAGGTCGTAGCCCGCCGAGAACGACGGCCCCGCACCCCGGATGATCGTGACCCGGACGTCGGGATCCCGGTCGTTGGCCCGCAGCGTCGTGAGGATCGCGCCCCGCAGCGGGTGGTTCAGCGCGTTGCGCTTCTCGGGCCGGTTCAACGTGATGCGCCGGACGTACGGCGCGGGATCGTCGACCAGGATCACGTCGCTGCTCATCTCTCGCTGTCCGCCTTTCGTCCCCGGCGAGAACCCTCGCCCGCTGCGGCGCAGGCTACCTGCGGTGCGGGTGCTCGCCCCGCGGAGCCGAGAACGGCATGCAGGCGACCATCCACCGCTTCAGGACCCAAATCCGCCAAACTGCGTCCGGCGGAGCCCGCGGCTGGGTGCTGCCACCCTGCCGAATCTGCTGCCGGGGGGTGGTACCAGGTGTCGTGGTGGATCTGGGCGCTCGTCGCGTGGTTCGTCGTCAGCGTGCCGTCCGCCGTGCTCACCGCGAAGTTCATCGCCCTCGGGCGTGAGCGCCAGGAGCCTCGGGGCGACGAGCTCGGCCCGGTCGTCGACCTCGCCGGCGCCGAGGCGGCCGAGGCCGCGGAACTGCGGGTCCGGTTGGCACGGGCGCGCCCCGAGCACCCGGCGCCGGGGCCGGCCGGGTCCCAGCCGGCACGGAGCGGCTGAACCGCCCGCCGGCGGTCAGCCGGTCGGCAGCGGCTCCAACCCGAGCCGGGCGCGCACCTCCGGCCGTCGCAGCGGCGGCAGGGTGGGCGGCGGCTGGCGGCGGGCGGGAAGGCCGGCGAGGAGCCGCTCGGTGATGTCGGCAACCTCGTGCGCGGCGTGGTGCATCGCCTCCGCGAGCGCGGCGTTCGGCTTCGTGATCCCGCTCACCTTGCGGATGTACTGCGCGGCGGCCGCCTCGATCTCTTCGCGGGTGGCGGGCGGCTCGAGCCCCCGCAGCTCGGTGATGTTCCGGCACATGCCGTCAGGCTAGAGCCTCACGCTCGGAGGACCACACCCTCGATCGCCAGCATGCGGCGTTTGGTGGCGAGACCCCCGGTGGCCGAGAAGCCGCCGAGGCGGCCGCCGGCCGAGAGGACCCGGTGGCAGGGAACGACGATCGGAAACGGGTTCGCCGCCATCGCCTGGCCGACCGCACGTGCCGAAGCGGGCGAGCCGACCCGCGCCGCGAGCTCGCCGTACGTCACGGTCGTCCCCACGGGCACGGCACGCGCGGCCTCGTACACGCGCTGGTGGAAGCGCGGGATCCCGTGCATGTCGA
>DASRHL010000032.1:0-5443 GCA_035650535.1 Acidimicrobiia bacterium | reverse complement strand
GGGGTCGGGCGTTCGGCGGGGAGGCCGGTCTCTTCCTCGTACCAGCGCGGCCGGTGGCGGCGCGCCCACCGGGCCGGGACGCTGCCGCGCAGCATGGCGCCGAGCGCGACCGGGTCGCGCAGCGCGAGGAACACGTGGCCGGCGACCGCGAGCCAGATCCCGAGCGCGAACCAGTCGTGCACGAAGGTCGCGCCGGTCCGGTAGTCGACGGGGAAGAGGCCGAACCACTTGAGCATGACGCCGGTGCCGAGCATCACGATCCCGGCCGCGCCCAGGAACACGGCGTTCAGCTTCTGGCCCGGGTTGAACTTCCCGAGCCGGACCTGGGCGCGGAACTTCCGGCGGAACCAGCGACGGTCGCCCCGGCTCCACCGGTTGAGCCGGCCGAGGTCGCGGCGCAGGCTCCGGCCCCACCGGCCCGCGAGCCCCAGGAGGAGGGGGACCGGGAGCGCGAGCCCGGCGAAGACGTGGACCGTCCGCACGAGCTCCCGCCGTCCGACGAAGGTGGAGACCGGGCCGGCGTAGAGCGCAGCGCCCGTCGCCATCAGCGTCAGCATCAGCGTCGCCGTGCACCAGTGCACGATCCGCTCGACGCGCTCGAACCGGACGAGGTCGGGTTCGGGCGCGATCGTGTCGCCGGTGGGCTCCACGGCGGTGACGCTCACGTCGGCTCGTCGCTGCGGCCGTTGGAGCGTCCGACCCAGCCGTCGACGTCGTAGCCGTAGCCCTCCCAGTAGCCGGGTTCGACGCGGCGGGTGAGCTCGATGCCGTCGAGCCACTTGCATGACTTGTAGCCGTACATCGGCGCGACGTAGAGGCGGACGGGCCCGCCATGCTCGTCGGAGAGCGGTCCGCCCTCCATCTCGTAGGCGACGATGACGTCGGCCCGGCGGGCCTGGTCGATGGTGAGGCTCTCGGTGTACTCGCCGTCGAAGGACACGAAGCGGACGGCCTTCGCCTCCGGTTGGACGCCGGCCCGGTCGAGCAGGTCGGCGAGGCGCACGCCCTTCCACTCGACGTCGGGGACGCGCCAGCCCGTCACGCACTGGAAGTCGCGGTGGAGCGTGGTCGCCGGCATCGCCGTCAGCTCGTCGTAGGAGAGGTCGAGGGGCTGGGCGACCAGGCCCTTCACCTTCAGGCGGTAGTCCTTGCGGCTCCGGGAGGGCAGGTCGCCGGTGACGGAGTAGATCCGGAACCGGCCGATGGGGAGGAGCGACGAGAGTCCCGTGCCGTCCTTCGAGATGTACTTGCCGACGTTGTCCTCGAGCCAGTTCTGGATCCGGGCGCCGAACACCACGCCCGCGGCCCCCACCCCCAACAACCCGAGGAACACCCTGCGCCCGACGGGCGTCCCGGCCACCTCGCGATCCACCATCCCCCAGAGTACGGAGCCACCCCGTCCAACGGATCTCACGCCCCCGGGTGCCCCGGAGCCCCCCGGGCGCGCGGGTGGGCGGAAGATGTTCTTGGCACGCTGAACGCCGGTATGCGGCGTTCAGCGTGCCGAAAAGTGCGCGTCCGGCGTAGGCGTCACACCTCGGTGATGGGCTCTCGGCCATGGACGGCATCGAACGGGCCATCGCGGACCTCGCCGAGCGCCAGCACGGCTTGATCACCCGGGCGCAGGCAATCGAGCTCGGGCTGGCGCCCGGATCCATCCAACGGCGGCTCAACGCCTGTCGTTGGCTCGCGACGCACGACTGCGTCTATCGCATCGGCGGATCCGTCGCCTCACCCACGCAGCGGAGGCTCGCCGCCGTGCTCGCCGTCGGACCCGTCACAGCGGCCTCGCATCGTGCGGCAGCCGAGCTGTACGGGCTCTGGTGGTCGGACGAGCCGACGATCGAGATCTCGACGACCCGCGACGCGTCGCCGGAGCTCGACGGTGTGATCGTCCATCGTCTCGAGGACCTGCACGAGCGCTGGATCACCGCGGTCGACGGGACCCCGTGCACGACGGTCGCCCGCACGCTGGTCGACCTGGGCGCAGTCCTGCCCGAGGACCAGGTCGCCCGTTGCCTGGACCGCGCGCTCGGGCGCGGCCTCGTCACGATCTGCGCAGTCGAGACGGCGCGCAAGGCGGTGGCGCGGCAGGGGCGGCGCGGCGCGGGCGTGATTCGCCGCGTGCTGGAGCCCCACCTCGCGGCTGAGCCGGTTGCCGGCGTGTTCGAGGCCCGCATGGCGCGCCTGCTGTCGGCACAGGGTCTCCCGGCCGCCGTTCCGGAGTACGAGGTGTGGACCGTCGACGGCCGATTCGTCGCCCGTGTCGACTTCGCGTACCCGGAGTCGAGGATCGCGATCCAGGTCGACGGCTACGCGGCCCACCTGCCCGTCGACACGTTCCGCCATGATCGCCGGAGGCAGAACGCGCTGGTCAACGCGGGCTGGGAGGTCCTGCGCTTCACCTGGGCCGACGTGGATCGCAACTCGCCGGGTGTCGGCCACACCATCCGCAAAGCACGACAACGGCGTGCCGGCGCCCGTCCGACTTTCTTGGCACGCTGAACGCCGAATAGCGACGTCCAGCGTGCCAAGAACGCGGAGTTGCGCGAGTTACGCCCCGTACTTCGCGAGGCGGCCGGCGTTGGCGAGCATGATCGCCATGAGGTCCTTGGTGGGGCGGATGCCGAGGCCGCCGCGCAGGCACCAGCGCTCCCCGTAGTGGGTGACGTCGTCGCGGCCGCAGTGCGGGCTCCACAGCAACGTGGGGACGGGGTGCCACGAGTGGGCCGCGAGCTGCGACGGCGTGGCGTGGTCGCCGGTGACGGCGATCACGTCCGGCCCGAGCGCTCGCACCTGCGGGACGACCGCGTCGAGCGTCTCGATCGCCTTGATCTTGCGGGCGCGGTCACCGTCCTCGCCGGCCGAGTCCGTGTACTTGTGGTGGACGAAGAAGTAGTCGTAGTCCGCCCACGCGCCGCGCAGGATCTCGAGCTGCTCGTCCAGGTCCTTCGGGTGACCGAGGACGTCCATGCCGAGCAGGCTCGCGATGCCCCGGTACATCGGGTAGATGGCGACGGCGGCGGCGCGCAGCCCGTAGCGGTCCTGGAACGACGGCAGCTCGCGATGGGTGTCGAAGCCGCGCAGCAGGACGTAGTTGGCCCGCGGTTCGTCGGCCAGCAGCGCCCGCACCTGGTTCCCGAGCTCCTCGACGAGCTCGGCTGTCCGCTTCGCCTCCGGGTCGAGGGCCTCGGCGTCGAGGGGCGGCACGCCGGTCGCCTGCGGGTCGGTGTCGGTCAGCCGCGGGTCGAGCCCCGGCCCGCGGAGCACCACGAGCAGCCGGTGCTCCCGCTCGTGGCGGAAGAAGACCTCGGCGCCGTCGAGGTGTACGCCTGCCTGCAGCTTCTCGACGACGGCCCGGGCGTCCGGATCGGGGATGCGCCCGGCCCGGCGGTCGGCGACGCGGCCGCCGGCATCGAGCGTGCAGAAGTTGCCCCTGGCCGCGACGTCGCCGGCCTGCAACGCGAAGTCGAGCCCGGCGGCGGACAGCGCGCCCCGACCCAACTCGAACGCCTCGGGGTCGTACCCGAAGATGCCGAGGTGACCCGGCCCCGATCCCGGGGTGATGCCGGGCCCGACGGGCTCGCACAACCCGGTCACGCCCTCGGCCGCGAGCAGGTCGAGGTTCGGCGTCACCGCCTCTTCGAGCTCGGTGCCGTGCTCGGCGTCGGCGTAGCCGCCGAGGCCGTCCATCACCATCAGGACGAGCTTGGTGTCGGCGGGCTGGATCAGGGGTGTCACGTCCACCCCGCGACGGTAGCGCCGGAGGTGCTACCCGCTCTTCTTGGACCGCTTGGACTTCGGCCGCGTGGTCGAGGTCGACGCTCCGGTCGCGCTCGGGGTCGACGACGTCGCGGGCGCGACCGTGGTCGTCGTCGGTAGTGACTTCTGCCAGGACGTCAGGTCGAACGTGTCCTGCATCGCCTTGATGACCTTGTTGGCGATCATGTCGCCACCGGCGCGCGTGAAGTGCAGCCCGTCGGGCGTCCGTACCTGCACCCCGCCGATACCGAGATAGTCCGCATACCCGCCGTCGGGACCGCGGAACATGTCGTAGATGTCGATGTAGACGACCTTGCCCGGCCGCTTCTCCGCCTCGGTCCGGTAGATGTCGTTCATCAGCCGGTAGTGCTCCTCCGACCGGGCGACGTTGCGGATGATCGGGATGCCGACCCAGAACAGGACGTGCTTCCCGTCGCCGGTCATCTGGTCCATCATCCCGCCCACCCGCCGGCGGTACTCGTCCTGCCACGACTGCGTCCCGAACGGCTCGCCGCCGCCATCGCCCGTGAGCGTCTGGTCGTCGTTCGAGCCCATCGTGATGAGGTACACGTCAGGGTTGCTGGCGGCGGCGACCTCGGCCATGTGGGCGGGCCAGTTGAAGACCTCGGGCCGCGCGAGCCCGGTCGCGACATGACCGTCGACCGGTCCGATCACGTTGATGACCCCGGTGGACGGTGCGATGTTGATGAACGACTCGCCGGGCGTGATCGACAGGGAGTCGCCGCCGACCCAGACCGCCATCGGCCGCGCCGGGCTGAACGCGCGCTTCTTCACCGGCACGGTCGTGGTCGGTGTCGAGCCCGGGGTCGACGTGCCGCCGGCGGGAAGGGTGGTCGTCGTCGGGGAGGGTAGCGAGAGGTTCACGTCGTCGTCGCTCCCGCGCCCGAGCGCATTCTTCAGACCCTGCCGGATCCGGTCGGTGTGCAGGAAGTGGCTGATGTCGTAGAGCGGGTCGGCGAAGAACTTGGCGACGTCGCGCTTCGTGCCGACGTCCTGGCCGAGCGCAGTCTTGCGGATGCCGGCGGCGTTGAGGAGCGAACCGACCAGCAGGCACACGAGCGCGACGACGATCACGTGACCGGCGGCGAGCGGCCGGCGCGGGGTCTCGCCCGGCTCGACCTCGAGCTCGACCCGTCGGCGGCGCGCGGCGCGCGTCGGCCGCACCGGACGGCCCGGCGAGGGCGGGGACGGTGGGGTGCGCGTCGTCGCCATCCGCTCAGAACCGGAAGTAGATGAACGGGGCGACGCCGCGCGGCCCCATCGTGTTGATCAGCATGAGCGCGAAGCCGAGGGTGACGCCCTGGGCGACGGGCGAAAGCCGCGAGAACGCCGCCATCAGCCGGGCCAGCGCACCCCGCGACACGAACTGCTCGCAGATCCCCGCTGCGATCGCGAGCAGCACGGAGACCTTCACCAGGGGCGACGCGTCACTCCAGTGCGCGGGGTCGAAGAGGCGGGCGAGGATGTCGCCGGCGTTCGTGAACGACTCGGCCCGGAAGAAGATCCAGGCCAGGCACACGACATGGAAGGTGACGAGCCGGGCTCCCCAGCGGCGCCAGAACGTGTCGGGCGGGTCCGCCAGCCCGAGCTCGGCGCGCCGGGTCCGCCGCCAGTGCTCGACGGCGAGGAACCCGCCGTGGATCGCGCCCCACACCACGAA
>DASRHL010000031.1:0-3599 GCA_035650535.1 Acidimicrobiia bacterium | reverse complement strand
CATCACGAGGGGTGTGCCCGAGCCCTTCCGTGACGTGACGTCGGGGACGGTGACACGCGGCTGCGCAGCGGTGCCGGTGGTCATGGCGGACCTCCGTCGTCCGGGGCTCCCACGGCTCCCGGCGACCCGCGGAGGATAACGCGTCAGGGCGCCGCGACGAATTCCCCGCTCGTGCGCCTTCGGCGCAGGGCGCTCGCTCTACCCGACGTGGCGGCGGCCGTGCAGCTCGTGGCGCGCCAGGTGGTTCCACCGGCAGTCGAGGCAGACCTCGACGACGTAGCGCGAGAACTCCTCGTGCGCGGCCTCGAGCTTCTCGAGCTCCGTCGGCGTGCTGATGCACCGGCCGTTCGCGCCTCGCAGCGCGTCCCCGTAGACGTACGAGACGAGACGCAGGTTGGCGCGCCCGCACACCGGGCAGTCGGAGCTCGCGGGCTCACCGATGTGGCGACCGGCGCGCACGAGCTCGGGGTGGGCGTCGCACACGTCGAGCCGGTCGAGCCGGCCCGAGCGCAGGTCGCGGAGCACTGCCCGCCGGGCGAGCGAGTAGTCGACGTGCCTGCGCATCGGCGGCGAGTGTAGGGCGGGATCCGGGCCGTCCGGGCTGCACTGGGCCCCGCCCGGCGGCGGGCGTGGGGCCCGGCCGGGCCCGCCGCGGGCATCCCGGAGGTGACTTGCCTCGACCGTCCGCCTGCGTCACAATTTCAGTTCCGATATATCGGGCCGATATATCGACGGGTGCTTCCGGCGCACCGGAAACCGCCCGACCCGACCGCATCCGACCGCATCCGACCGAACGAGGGGTCCCCGTGCTCGAGCTCGCCGTCCTGGGGTTGCTCAAGGAGCAGCCGCTGCACGGCTACGAGCTGAAGAAGCGCCTCGGCGAGACGCTCGGGTTCCTCTGGGGCGTCTCGTACGGGTCGCTCTACCCGGCCCTGCGCCGCCTCGAGCGCGACGGCGCGATCGAGATCGTCCTCGAGCCCGCCCCGGCGCCCGCCCGCGTGCCGCCGACCGGCTCACTGACGGGCGACCTCGCCGCCGCCCGCCGGGCCGGCGCCGCCCGCCGCGCCAAGGCGACGCGGCGCACCCGCAAGGCGTACCGGATCACCGACCGGGGCGAGCGCCAGTTCACCGAGCTGCTCCTCGCCGACGACGCCCCCGCCGACGACGAGAAGACGTTCGCGCTCCGGCTCGCGTTCTGCGGGCACGTCCCGCGCGAGGCCCGGCTCGAGCTGCTCGAGCGCCGCCGCGCCGCGCTCGTGACGCGCCTGGAGCGCAGCCGGCGCGCCGGCACCGAGCGCTGGGCACGCCTGGAGCGGGCCGAGCGGCCCGGCGCCGCGACCCGCGACCGCTACGCCCGGGCGCTCGTCGAGCACCGCACGAAGTCCACCCAGCGCGACCTCGAATGGGTCGAGGAGCTCATCGCGGCCGAACGGGCCGCGACCGACGACGAGCCCGCGACCCCGCAGGTCGGGCCCCAACCCACCGTCTCCCCGAGAGAAGGAGCCCCCGCATGAGCCCCAACCCGAACGCGGACGCCGAGGCAGCGCCGGCCGCGACACCCGACGCGACACCGCGCCGCGTCCGGGTCGCGATCGCCGGTGTCGGGAACTGCGCGAGCAGCCTGGTCCAGGGCGTCGAGTACTACCGCAATGCCTCGCCCGACGAGACCGTCCCCGGCCTGATGCACGTCGTCCTCGGCGGATACCACGTCGGCGACGTCGAGTTCGTCGCCGCCTTCGACGTCGACGCCGACAAGGTCGGGCTCGACCTCGGCAAGGCCATCGGCGCCGGCCCCAACAACACGATCAAGTTCGCCAACGTCGGCGACCTCGGGGTGACGGTCCAGCGCGGCCCGACCTTCGACGGCCTCGGGGAGTTCTACCGCGACACGGTCGAGGAGAGCCCGGCCGAGCCGGTCGACGTGGCCCAGGCTCTGCGCGAGGCGCGCGCGGACGTCCTCGTCAGCTACCTGCCGGTCGGATCCGAGCAGGCCCAGCGCCACTACGCGCAGGCCTGCCTCGACGCGGGCGTCGGCTTCGTGAACGCGATCCCGGTGTTCATCGCGAGCGACCCGGAGTGGGCGAAGAAGTTCACCGAGGCCGGTGTGCCGATCGTCGGCGACGACATCAAGAGCCAGGTCGGCGCCACGATCGTGCACCGCATCCTCGCCCGGCTCTTCGAGGACCGCGGCGCCGCGCTCGACCGCACGTACCAGCTGAACTTCGGCGGCAACATGGACTTCAAGAACATGCTCGAGCGCAAGCGGCTGAAGTCCAAGAAGATCTCGAAGACGCAGTCGGTGACGAGCCAGATCGAGCAGGGCATCGAGGACGAGCACGTCCACATCGGGCCCTCCGACCACGTGCCGTGGCTCGACGACCGGAAGTGGGCCTACATCCGGCTCGAGGGTCGCAACTTCGGCGACGTGCCGATGAGCGTCGAGCTGAAGCTCGAGGTCTGGGACTCCCCCAACTCGGCAGGCGTCATCATCGACGCGGTGCGCTGCGCCAAGGTCGCCATCGACCGGGGCATCGGCGGCCCGCTGCTCGGCCCGTCGGCCTACTTCATGAAGTCCCCGCCCGTGCAGTACCACGACGAGGACGCGCGCGAGATGGTCGAGGAGTTCATCGCCGGTTGAGTTGCGCCGTCCGCGGTCCCTCGGGCCGCCCGGCGGAGCGGGTCGAGCGGGCGCGCTCAGGCGCGCGGCACCGCGACCCCGCGCCCGCGCGCCCAGGCGGCGAGCCGGTCGTAGGCGTCGGCCTCGTCGATGGGGCCTTCGTCGAGGCGGGCCTCGAGGAGGAAGTCGAGCGCCTCGCCGACGAGCGGACCGGGTGGGATCCCCAGGAAGGCCATGACCTGCCGGCCGTCGAGGGGCGGCCGGATCGCGTCGAGCTCCTCCTGCAGGCGGAGCTCCGCGATGCGCCGCTCGAGCTCGTCCATGCGCGCGGCCAGCATCGCGGCGCGCCGCTTGTTCCGCGTCGTGCAGTCGGCGCGCTGCAGGTCGTTGAGCTCCTCGAGCAGCGGGCCGGCGTCGCGCACGTAGCGCCGGACCGCCTTGTCGGTCCAGCCCATGGCGTAGGTGTGGATACGCAGGTGCAGGTACACGAGCTGGGTGACGTCGGCGACAACGTCGTTCGGGTACCGCAGCGCGCGCAGCCGCTCCTCCGCCATGCGCGCACCGACCACCTCGTGGTGGTGGAAGCTCACGCCACCCGTTCTGAAGGAGCGCGTCTTCGGCTTCCCGATGTCGTGCAGCAGGCCCGCGAGGCGGACGCGCAGGTCGCGCCGCGTCCGCGCCACGACCGCGATCGTGTGCGCGAGCACGTCCTTGTGCGTGTGGATCGGGTCCTGCTCGAGGCGCATCGCGTTGAGCTCGGGCAGGAACTCGTCCGACAGGCCCGTGCTGCAGAGGAACCAGAGGCCGGCCGACGGATCGTCGACGAGGAGCAGGCGCGACAGCTCGTCGCGGATCCGCTCCGCGCTGACGATGTCGAGCCGGCCCCGCAGCTCCTCCACCGCGGCGACGAGCTCCGGCACCGGGGCGAGCCCGATGCCCGAGACGAAGCGCGCCGCGCGCAACATGCGCAGCGGGTCGTCGA
>DASRHL010000030.1:0-9924 GCA_035650535.1 Acidimicrobiia bacterium | reverse complement strand
GCGGGCGCACTCGTCGCGCAGCTCCTGCAACGACCCGCGCTGCGCCTGGGCCAACAGGCGCCCCTCCGCGTCGGGATCCACCGACGCGGCGTCGGTGATCGCCGCGGTCTGCTGGGGTGAGAGCTCGCCGCGCTTGGCCGCCGCGGCGGTGTCGGGACACTGCCGCAACCGCCGGCCGGTCTCGACGATCTCCTTGGCCCGACCGACCGACGTGCCGGTCCGCCGGGCCAGCTCGTGCGCGGCACTGGGGTCGCCGTCGTCGGCCCAGACGCGGCTGTCGGCGACCCGGGCCGCGAGCCCGGCTTCGGCGGTGGCGGCCATGTGCTTGATCGCCACGACCTGGTCGAGCAGCCGCTGCGCGGTGTCGGCGTCGACCAGCGCCGGGTCGAAGCGGCTCGTCACCTGCTCCAACGCTGCCCGAACCACCGCGAACATGGTCAAAGTATACGAACACACGTTCGAGTCTGTCAAGCCCCGACGCGCGAAAACAAGCCGCATACCCTGAGGTGGTGCGACGCTCGCGCACGGTTCAGGTGGTGCCCGTGCTCGTCGTCGTGCTCCTGACCGCGACCGTGGTCGCGCCTCCCGGAGCACCGGCCGCGCTGGCGCCAGTGCCCGGGGCCTGGGAGCAGTGGCGCCGCGTCGAAGGCATCGTCGACGTCGCCGGCGTGCGGAGCGACGGCCGGCTCGTCGGCGCGGCAAGGGGCCGGCTCGTGCTCGTGAGCCCCGCGGGGAAGGTGTCGGCGTTCGCGCCCGCCTACTCGGTGCCGCCGGACCCCGAGTCGTACGTCACCGTCTCACCCGGCGTCGCGGTCGCCGGCGCCGGGTGCCGTTTCCCCCGCGACGAGGTGCTCGCCCTCGACCTCACGGGCACGCCGCCGGGGATCACGCGGGTGACCGCCGGCGGCACCGTGTCACGCCTCGCGACCGTGAGCGGCGTCTCGACGCTGAGCGGGATCACGCTCGACACCGTCGGGCGGTTCGGTCACCGTGTCCTCGTCGTAGGTCCGGGCGAGCCCGGCCGGACGCACGTGTTCGCGGTCGACTGCCGCGGCAAGGTCGCGCCGGTGGCGACCCTCGACGCGCAGCTCGAGGGCGGCATCGCGGTCGCGCCGCGCGGCTTCGGTGGCTTCGGAGGTGACCTCGTCGCCCCGAGCGAGCTGAGCGGCAACCTCTACGCGGTCTCGCCGGCGGGCGAGCTGCAGACCGTCGCGGCGTCGGGCGTGCCGAGCGGTGGTGACATCGGCGTCGAGAGCGCGGGCTTCGTCCCCAGAGGAGCGGGGCTCGCCGCGTACGTCGCCGACCGGGGCACGCCCCGGAGCGCCGAGCCGCACCCGGGCACGGATCACATCCTGCGGCTCACGAAGCCCGCGTTGGCCCGCGCGGGCGTGCGCGCCGGCGACCTGCTGGTCGCCACCGAAGGGTCGGCCACGCTCGTCCGCGTGCGATGCGGGCACACCTGCACGGCCGCGGCGGTCGCGACCGGGCCGCCCGCGGCCCACGCCGAGGGCCACCTCGTCGTCGCCGCGACGGGTTAGGGCTCGAGTGCGTTCGCGTGGACGATCCGTGCGATCGCGGCGGCGCTCGGCTTCACGGTACGCACCTGCGTCGCGCGGTCGACGGCCACGAGCCCGAAGCGCATCCGGTACCCGAAGGCCCACTCGAAGTTGTCGAGCAGCGACCAGTGGAACCAGCCCCGCACGTCGACGCCGTCGGCGATCGCCTGGGCCAGCGCCGCCAGCGATTCGCGCACGTAGCGGACGCGCTGTTCGTCGTCGTCGGTGCCGATGCCGTTCTCGGTGACGAACACCGGAACGCCGGCGACCTCGGCCGCGTGGCGCGCCGCGGCCGCGGCGGCCGTCGGCCAGTACTCGTAGCCCATCGGCAGCACCTCGACGCCCGGCTCCGGCCCGAGCACGCCGTTCGGGCCGACGCGGGTACGTGAGTAGGCCTGCACGCCGACGAAGTCGTCGCCCCGGGCGGCCTCCAGGTACACGTCCTCGTGGTGGGCGCGGTACTGGGGCACGCGGTCCTCGCTTCCCGGTTCCGCGGCCCAGTCGCCCATCGAGAGGGTGAGACCGACGGGGAAGTCGCCAGGTCCGGCGCGCAGGATCTCGACGGCGCGCCGGTGCGCGGCGATCATCGTCTCGGTCGCGCGCGTGTATCCGTCGAGGTCGTTCTCGCGCCCGGGCGGGAACATGCCCATCAACCAGCCCATCAGCGTCACGATGTTCGGCTCGTTGATCGTGCACGCCATCCCGATCTCGTCGCCGAGACGCGCGACCGCGCGTTCGCAGAACCGCGCGAACCGCTCGGCGGTCAGCGGGTCGGCCCAGCCCGCGCCGTCGCCGGCGATGCCCGCTCCGCTCGCGGCGGCCCACCGCGGGGTCGTGAAGTGGTGGAACGTCACGACGGGGAGGAGGTCACGGTCGCGGCACGCGGCGATGACGCGGGCGTAGTGGTCGAGTGCCGCCCTCGAGAACTCGCCGTCCTCGGGTTCGATGCGCGACCACTCGAGGGAGAACCGGTAGGCGCCGAACCCGAGGTCACGCAGGAGGTCGAGGTCGTCGGGGTAACGCGTCAGGTGGTCGCACGCGTCGCCCGAGACCTCCGAGCAGTGCGTGCCGGGCGCGTGCTCCCACGCCCACCAGTCGTTGTTCCAGTTGCCCCCTTCGACCTGGTGCGCGGCCGTCGCCGTGCCCCAGAGGAAACCGTCAGGAAAGGTCGTCGTCATGCGGGGCGGATGCTAGGGCGACGGCCTCGGACTCGGCGGTGGTCACCGGGATCGGGATCGGGTCGCGCGGGAACCGGCGCGCGCCGCCGATCGCGACGATCCCGACCGCGGCGGCAACGGCGAAGACGGCGACGAGCGCGCTGGTGCGCGTCCATCCGGCGTCGACCGCGGCGGCCACGATCGCGCCGCCGATGCCGGTGCCCAGCGCGATGCCCAGGCCGTCGGTGAGCTGCACGGACGCGGTGGCCGAGCCCTCGGAGCCCGCGGGGGCCTCGCTCAGGACGACCAGGTTGGTGGGGCTGTAGGAGAGCCCCATGCCGAGCCCGCCGACCGCCCACGCGGCGGCGGCGACCCAGGCCGGCAGCGGGTCGGCGAGCACGGCGGCGCCGGTGAGGGCGCCGCCGGTGGCGACCAGGGCGATGCCCGTGCTCGCCAGCGAGCGGCGGCTGAACCGGCTGGTGGTGCGGGCCTGGATCCACGAGCCCAGCGTCCACGTCATCGTGGCGGGCGTCAGCGCGAGGCCGACCTCGACCGCAGTGAGACCGCGCTGCTCGGCCAGCGCGAAGGCGAGGAACGCATCGGTGCCGAAGAACGAGAAGGTGGCGAGCCCCCGCGTCGCGACGGCCGCGGGCATGCCACGGGCCGCGGTGAGCGTCCCCGCCGGCACGAGGCGCCGGAGCGCCGGCAGCGCGACGGAGATCCCGAGGGCGACCAGCGGCAGCGTGACGGCGAGGTCCGTCGTGCCCAGGCCCTCCACGACGGCGCCGGTCCCGGCCGCGAGGACGACCGCGGCGCCGACCGGGAGGGCGCCCGACGGGGTGTGCTCGGGCGAGACCCCGAGCGCGCGCAGCTGGGGGAGGGCCAGCGCGACGGTCGCCCCGGGCAGGGCGGCGATGCCGAGGAACACGACCCGCCAGCCGAGCTGCTCGGCCACCAGCCCCCCGACCGCGGGGGCGACCAGCCCCGGAACGACCCACGCGGTCGACAGGATCGCGAACTGGCGCGGTCGTTCGGCCTCGGTGAACGCCCGCCCGACGGTCACGAACGCGATCGCGCCCAGGCTCCCCGCGCCGAGGCCCTGGACGGCCCGCCCGACGACGAACAGCGGCATCGTCGGCGCCGCACCGCACGCGAGCAGCCCGGCGGTGAAGAGACCGACGCCGGCGACGTAGGGCGGCGCGGGGCCGTACCGGTCGGCGGCGTGACCGGCGACGACCGTCCCGACGAGCCCGGCCAGCATGAACGCGCTGAACGTCCAGCCGTAGAGGTCGAGGCCGCCGAGGTCGCGCGCGACCCGAGGGGCGACGGTCGCGACGGCGAGCGCCTCGAACGCGATGACGGTCATGATGATCGTCAGTCCGGCCGTCAACCGGATCCGTGGGCCCATCGGAACCTGCAACACTCGACGCCATTGTGTCCGTCCTCGACGAGATCCTGACGAGCAAGCGCGCCGAGATCGACGGGTTGCGGGCCCGGAGGGCCGAGCTGACGGCCGCGGCCCGGACGGCCGCCCCGCCCCGTGACTTCGCCGGCGCGCTGCGCCGGGGCGACGGCGAGCTCGCCGTGATCGCCGAGATCAAGCGCCGCTCGCCGTCGAAGGGCGAGCTGGCCCCCGACCTCGTGCCGGCCGACACGGCCCGGGCGTACGCCGCGGGCGGCGCCGCCTGCCTGTCGGTGCTGACCGACGGCCCGTACTTCGGGGGTGCGCTCGCGGACCTCCGGGCCGCGCGCACGGCGACCGACCTGCCGGTGCTGCGGAAGGACTTCACGCTCGACCCGCTGCAGATGGTGGAGGCCCGGGCCGCCGGCGCCGACGCCGTGCTCCTCATCGTCGCCGCCCTCCCCGACGACGGCCGTCTCCGCGAGCTGCACGACGCCGCGATCGGGCTCGGCCTCGCCGTCCTGGTCGAGGCCCACGACGAAGGCGAGCTCGACCGGGCCCTCGCGGCCGGCGCGCGCGTCGTCGGCGTCAACGCACGCGACCTGGGCAACTTCGACGAGGACCTCTCGGTCGGGGAGCGGCTCGCGAAGCGCATCCCGCCCGAGATCGTCGCCGTCGCCGAGAGCGCGATCCGCTCCGTCGACGACGCCCGCCGGATGGCCGACGCCGGCTACGACGCCGTCCTCGTCGGCGAGGCGCTCGTGCGGGCCGCAGACCCCACTGGGCTCGTCGCCGCGTTCGCCGCGGTGCCCCGGCAGAGGAGGACCTGACGTGCGATTCCACCTTCCCGCGGACTCGATGCCGACCGCGTGGTTCAACGTCGCGCCCGTCATGCCCGAACCGGTGCAGCCGCCGTTGCATCCGGCCACGAGGGAGCCGATCGGACCCGACGACCTGGCGCCCCTCTTCCCGATGGGGCTCATCGGGCAGGAGGTGACGACCGACCCGTGGGTCGACATCCCCGGCGAGGTCATCGACATCCTGCGCCTCTGGCGGCCGACGCCGCTCGTGCGGGCCGAGCGGCTCGAACGGGCGCTCGGGACATCCGCCCGCATCTACTTCAAGGACGAGTCGGTGTCGCCCGCGGGGTCGCACAAGCCGAACACCGCCGTCCCGCAGGCCTTCTACAACAAGGTCGAGGGAACGACCCGGCTCACGACCGAGACCGGCGCCGGCCAGTGGGGCACTGCCCTGTCGTTCGCGTGCACGCAGTACGGGCTCGAGTGCAAGGTCTACATGGTGCGCGCCTCCTACGAGCAGAAGCCGTACCGCCGCGTGCTGATGGAGACGTGGGGGAGCGAGGTCGTCGCGTCGCCCGTCGACCAGCCCGGGCATCCGGGTTCGCTCGGGCTCGCGATCAGCGATGCCGTGCGCGACGCGGCGACCCGCGACGACACGCACTACTCACTCGGGTCGGTGCTCAACCACGTGCTGCTCCACCAGACCGTCATCGGCCTCGAAGCCAAGGAGCAGCTCGCGATCGCCGGCGAGACTCGCCCGGACGTCGTGATCGGCAGCTGCGGCGGCGGCTCGAACCTCGGCGGCATCGCGTTGCCGTTCGTCGCCGATCCCGACGTTCGCCTCGTCGCCGTCGAGCCGTCGTCCTGCCCCACGCTCACGGAGGGCCGCTTCGACTACGACTTCGGCGACACCGCGGGAACCACACCCCTGCTCCCGATGTACACCCTCGGCCACGACTTCATCCCGCCGGCCATCCACGCGGGGGGCCTGCGGTACCACGGCGACTCGCCGATCATCTCGACGCTCGTCAAGTGCGGCCGCATGGAGGCCGTGGCATACCCGCAAGGGAAGACGTTCGAGGCCGCGGTCCAGTTCGCCAACACCGAGGGCAAGCTGCCCGCACCCGAGACCGGCCACGCGATCCGCGCCGCGATCGACGAGGCGCTCGCCGCCAAGGAGACCGGCGAGGAACGCGTCATCCTCTTCAACTACTCCGGCCACGGCCTCCTCGACCTCAGTGCCTACGACGACTACCTCAACGGCCGCTTGACCGACGCCTGAGACTGCGCCGGACGGGGTGGCGGAATCCGAATCGTCGCCCGCCGGGTCGGCGCGTCAGCGGATGCCGCCGGCGTGGTACAGGGGGGTGGGGACGATCTCGAGGTGGTCGGGGACGCTGATCGACTCGACGCGGTCGCCGTCGACCTCGAGGCTGAGGCGACCGCCCATGATCGGGACGCCGTCGAGCCGGAAGCGTCCGAGCCAGTCGGGGATCGCGGGCGCGAGGTGGAGCTGCCCGTTGCGGATGTCGGGCTCGAAGCGCAGGAGCGATCGCAGGAACAGCAGGGGCGCGGCCGCCGCCCACGCCTGCGGTGAGCAGGAGGTGGGGTAGCCCACCGGGAAGCCGAACCCGTGCACGGGGAAGCCGGCGAACAGCTCGGGCAGCCGGTTGCCGTAGTACTCGCCGGTGCGGACGATGCCCTCCATCACGCGGTGCGCGGCGTCGAGCATCCCGTAGCGGACGAGCCCCGCCGCGCAGAGCGCGTTGTCGTGGGGCCACACGCTGCCGTTGTGGTAGCTGATCGGGTTGTAGCGGGTCATCGACGTCCCGAGCGTGCGGATGCCCCACCCCGAGAACAGCTCCTCGGACAGGAGACGCTCCGCGACGATCGGCGCCTTCTCGTCGTCGACGATGCCGGTCCACAGGCAGTGACCCATGTTCGACACGAGCGCGTCGATGGGCTTCTTGTCGCGGTCGAGCCCGATCGCGAACCACCCGCGGTCCTCGAGCCAGAAGTCGCGGTTGAACCGCACCTTGAGGTCGGTGGCGCGGGCCCGCAGCCGCTCCGCGCGTGGGTGGTCACCCGCCTCGACGGCGAAGTGCGCCCTCGCGAGCAGCGCCGCGTGCACGTAGCCCTGTACCTCGCAGAGCGCGATCGGAGCCTGCGCGATGCGGCCGTCGGCGAAGTGCACGGCGTCCCACGAGTCCTTCCACCCCTGGTTCTGGAGGCCCCGGTCGGACGGTCGTTGGTACTCGACGTACCCGTCGCCGTCCCGATCGCCGTACTCGTCGATCCACGCCAGGGCCCGGTCGGCGGCGGGCAGGAGCGCGTCGACCTCGGCCCGGCGGTTGCCCCACCGTTGCAACTCGCCGAGCACCATGACGAACAACGGGGTCGCGTCGACGCTGCCGTAGTAGACGTTGCGCCCGCCGAGCGACAGCCGCGCGCTCTCGCCGAAGCGCATCTCGTGCAGGATCCGGCCCGGTTCTTCTTCCGTGATCGGGTCGACGTCGCGGCCCTGCAGGTCGGCCAGCGTCTGCAACGTGCCGAGCGCGAGGTCGGAGTCGATCATCATGGCCATCCACGACGTGATGAGCGAGTCGCGACCGAACAGGGTCATGAACCAGGGCGCGCCCGCGGCGACGACCGTCCGGTCCGGCTGCTCGGGGTCGAACAGTCGGAGCGCGGCGAGGTCCTCGGTGCACCGGCCGAGGAGGTGCTGGAACGAGTCGTGGTCGGTCGTCAGCTTCGGCAGGTTCGCCCGCCAGGCCTCGAGTCGCTCGTTCGGCGTCGCGTGCTCGACCGGTACGCCGCACGCGTAGCGCGGCTCGACCGGCTGGTCGTCGATCAGTGGGGTGAGCTGGATGCACAGCGTCCACTCCGCGCGCGGAGGCACGATCGTCTCGAAGCTGGCGATCCCGCCGGTCAGCATCGGCCGCTCCGAGAAGTCGAGGACGGTCCCGCGCCGGAAGCTGTTGCGCGCGTACGCGAACGTCGCCTTCGACGGGGCGTACGCGACGGTCGTCTCGCCGGCCTTCTCGACTCGGCTCTCCTTGACCTCGAACAGATCGGCGAAGTCGCAGTCGAAGTGCAACTCGAGGGCGCAGAACGCGGGTTCCTCGCCGTAGTTGTGGATCGTGACGTCCTCGCGCATGCCGCGGCCGACGAAGCGGTTGCGGAACACGACCAGGTGCGAGTCGGCCCGTCCTGCCGGGGGTGCAGCCCGCAGGACGAACGACGCGCTGAACGGGTCGAGCGTCTGGGCGGCCAGGGGCTCGGGCCAGTCGTCGTTGACGCGCAACCGCAACTCCGACAGGAACCGGGTGTCGCGGTAGAAGACGCCGTGGGGATGGCCCGGCAGCATGTCGCCCGACGGCAACGAGATCGCGAACGACGACCCTTCGACGAGCGTGACGATCCCACCGTCGAGCGAAGCGCTCGCGCTCGACGTCCACGGTTGCGGCATTGCACCTATTCTGGCCGACGGGACAGATTCGGCGCGACCATCGCGGTGTGCGCATCGCCGAGATCGCCCCGCCCTGGTTCACCGTCCCGCCGACCGGATACGGCGGGATCGAGCTCATCGTCTCGCTGCTCACCGAGAACCTGGTCGGTCGCGGCCACGACGTCACGCTGTTCGCGTCCGCCGGCTCGACGACGACCGCCGCGCTCGTGAGCCCGCTCGACGCACCCGATCCCGCGCTGCTCGGGAACGTCTGGTACGAGGTGTCGCATGCTCTCGCCGCCTACCTCGATGTCGACGGCGGGTTCGACGTCATCCACGACCACTCCGGGATCGTCGGGCCGGCGCTGGGCGCGTTGCTCGATGGCCGGCCGCCGGTCGTGCACACGCTGCACGGGCCGTGGACGGAACCGAGCCGCCGCTACTACTCGTTGCTCCAGGACCGCGTGTCACTCGTCGCGATCAGCGAGGCGCAGCGGAGCGACTACCCCGAGCTCAGGTACGCGGCGACGGTCCACAACGGGATCGACCTCGACGCGTACCCGTACCGCGAGGACAAAGAGGACTATCTCGTCTACATCGGCCGGGCGACTCCGGACAAGGGCCCGGTCCAGGCGATCGAGGTCGCCCGCGAGGCGAAGATGCCGTTGAAGATGCTCGTGAAGCGCAACGAGCCGTTCGAGATCGCGTACTGGGACGAAGCGGTCGCGCCGAAGCTGCACGACGAGGTCGACGTGTTCGAGCGCGTCTCGCACGCGGCGAAGGCCGACCTGCTCGCGCGGGCTCGGGCGATGATCTTCCCGATCCAGTGGCCCGAGCCGTTCGGCCTGGTCATGATCGAGGCGATGGCCTGCGGGACGCCGGTGCTCGCGTGCCCGCGGGGCGCCGCGACCGAGATCGTGCGCGACGGCGTGACCGGCTTCCTGCGGGCCTCGGTCGACGAGCTGGTCGAGGCCGTGCGCAGGGTGGGCGAGTGCTCGTCACGCGCGTGCCGGGAGCGGGTGGCCCAGAGGTTCTCGACGGAGGCCATGGTCACCGGCTACGAGCGGATCTTCGAGAAGGTCCTCGCGAACTAACCCGCGACGACCCTCGGCGCGGTCAGCGGCCGCGCCAGTGCGGTTCGCGGCGCTCCCGGGCGGCGGCCATGCCCTCGCGGGCGTCCTCGGTCGCGGCGGCGACGCGCCGCATGGTCTCTCCCATGCGCACCGCGTCGATCCAGGGGAGGTACTGGCCGCGGTAGGCCATCTCCTTGACCGCCCGCACCGCCAGGGGGGCGCCCTGGCACAGCCTTCGGGCGAGCCTCGTCGCCTCGGCCATCAGCTCGCCGCGAGGGACGACCCAGCCCGCGAGGCCGATCTCGCGGGCCCGGGCGGCGTCGATGCGGTCGCCGGTGAGGAGGAGCTCGAGCGCCGGTTGCATCCCGATGCGGTGCGGGAGCCGCATCGCACCGACGATCGTGGGGACGCCCAGGCGCACCTCGGGCATGCCGAACTCGGCGTCGTCGGCGGCCACCACGAAGTCGCACGCGCTCACGAGGGTGAGG
>DASRHL010000029.1:0-9893 GCA_035650535.1 Acidimicrobiia bacterium | reverse complement strand
CTGGTCCCATGGCTGGAGCGGTTGGACCACCACTGCCGGAAGTTCCAGTGGGAGGTCCAGAACCTGTCGATGCTGCCCTCGGAGTACTTCCGCCGGCAGTGCTGGATCAGCTTCGACCCCGACGAGACCATGCTCGCCTTCACGGCGCAGTCCCCGTTGTGCGGCGCGGACCGGATCATCTGGGCCTCCGACTACCCGCACCCGGACGCGAAGTTCCCCGGCGTCACCGAGGAGCTCCAGGAGGCGCTGGAGCCGCTCGACCAGGAGCAGAAGCGCCAGATCACGAGCGAGAGCGCCTGCGCGCTGTACGGGATCGGGTGACGGGTGGAGGTCTGGGAGCTCGTCGCCCGTGAGAGCATCCGCGACCTCGTCGCGCGCTACAACGCCAACGGTGACAGCGGACGGTTCGACCAGGTCGTCGAGCTGTTCGCCCCCGACGCGGTGATGGACGTCGACGGCACGGTCTACGAGGGTCGCGAGCAGATCCGAACGATCTTCACGTCGGCCGCGGACTCCCTGCGCGACCATCCGGGCCCGCGCCTGCTGCGCCACATGACGGCGACGCTGCAGATCGACGTCGAGAGCGAGACGTTCGCCCGGAGCCGCTGCTACTACCAGGTGCTCATGGCCCACGGGCTCGACCACTGGGGTCGCTACATCGACGAGTTCGCGCCGGTCGACGGCGTGTGGAAGTTCACGAAGCGCCGCGAGATCCTCGACGGCGCGGTCGAGGGAAGCTGGGCCGCGGCGGCGGCGCAGGCACGAAAGGCGGGGGAGCACGCGTGACCGCGATCATGGAGGGCATCCGCATCCTGGAGGTGGCCGAGCACACCTTCGTGCCGGCCGCGTCCGCGGTCCTGGCGGACTGGGGTGCGGAGGTGATCAAGGTCGAGCACGTCGAGCGGGGCGACGCCATGCGCGGCCTCGGGAGCACCGGCGTCATGGATCTCGGGTCGGGTGTGCACGTGCTCCTCGAGCACTCGAACCGCGGGAAGCGCAGCATCGGCCTCGACCTGTCGAAGCCCGAGGGCGTCGACATCGTCTACAAGCTCGCGGCGCAGTGCGACGTCTTCCTCACCAACAAGATGCCGGGTGTCCGCCGGCGGCTGCACATCGACGTCGACGACATCCGCGCCCACAACCCGAACATCGTCTACGTGCGAGGCTCGGGCTATGGGGCGCGGGGGCCCGAGGCCGACCGGGGCGGTTACGACCAGATCTCCTTCTGGTGCCGGGGCGGGAGCGCGATGGGCGCGAAGCCGCAGGAGTGGGACCACATCCCGATCCAGCCCGCGCCCGGGTACGGCGATTCGCTCGGGGCGATGACCATCGCGGGCGGGATCTCGGCCGCGCTGCTGCACCGCGAGCGCACCGGGCACGCGCCGATCGTCGACGTGTCGCTGCTCGGCACGGGCATGTGGGCCATGGGTGCGGCGATCGCGCTGAGCCAACAGCTCGGGACGCCGTGGCTGCAGATGCCCGCCGGGGGCGGCGCGATCCGCAACCCGCTCGTCGGCACGTACCGCACGTCCGACGACAAGTGGATCGCGCTGTCGATGCTGCAGGGGTTCTTCTACTGGCCCGAGATGTGCCAGGTGCTCGGCCTCACGGAGTTGCTGGACGACCCGCGCTTCGACACGCACGAGGCGCTGCAGGAGAACGCGACGGTTGCAGCGCAGATGGTCGCGGAGGTGTTCCGGTCGGACACGTTCGAGAACTGGAAGAAGCGCCTGGCCAACATCAAGGGCCAGTGGTCGCCGGTGCAGGACTCGCTCGAGGTCGTCGACGACCCGCAGTCGCAGGCCAACGGCTACGTGCTCGAGGCCCGCACCAAGGACGGCACAGCGTTCAAGCTCGTGACGACGCCCGTCCAGTTCGACGAGGAGCCGTCGCCTCCGAAGCGCGCGCCCGAGTTCAACGAACACGGCGACGACATCCTCACCCAGGACCTCGGGATCGACTGGGACACCGTCATCGACCTCAAGGTCAAGGGCATCGTCGCCTGACTCATCGGCTCGCGGCCGCGGCCGCGTTGGGGACGAGGTCGTCGCGGAGGAGCTTCGCCCAGGTCCGGGTCTGGTCGCGGGCGGCGGGGGCGAACACGAAGTGGCGGACCCCGGCGCGGACGAACTCGGCGAGGCGCTCGGTGACCTCGTCGGGCGTCCCCGCGATCGCGACGGAGCGCACCATCTCCTCGAAGTTCTGCCGGTAGGTGCCGCCCATGAACCGCGCGGCTTCGCGGCGCGCCTCGTCGCCGTCGTCACGGATGCTGATGAAGCTGAACAGCGTCCAGCCGAAGCCGGTGAGGTCACGGCCGGAGGCCTCGGCCTCCGCTCGGATCGTCGCGACCGACTCCGCGTAGCGCCGGGGCGAGTACATGTAGGGCATCCACCCGTCGCCGAGGATCGCCGCCCGCCGCATCGCCGCCGGCTGCCGGCCGGCCACGACGATTGGCGGCCCACCGGGCTGGCGCGGCGCGGGGTGGATGCGCACCTCGCCGTCGCCCATCGCGTAGTGGCCGCGCTCGTGACGGACCGGCTCGGCCGTCCAGAGCTCGCGCAACAACGGGATCGCCTCGTCGGTGCGGGGCGCCCGTTCGTTGCGCGGCACCTGGCAGGCGCGGAACTCGGCCTCGTACTCGCCGCCGATCCCGACGCCGAGGACGACGCGCCCGCCACACGCGCGGTCGAGGTCGGCGAGCTGCTTGGCGACGATCGCCGCGGGATAGAGGGGGAGGAGCAGGATCGAGCTGCCGATGACGGCCGTCGTGGACTGCGCCGACAGCCGGGCGAGCGCCACGATCACCTCGGGCGTCGGGTTCGGTGACGCCACGTGCCCACCGACCCAGAGCGAGGCGATGCCGAGGTCCTCGAGGGCGCGCACCTCATCGGCCGTCGTCGGCGCGGTGAAGCCGAACCCGACCTCGGATGAGGCGAGCAGCTCTCGAGGCGTGGACGGCGACACGGTCATGCGCAACCTCCCGGCCGGGGAGCGTAACGTGCTGCACCGATGCGCAAGCGAGCCTGGTCCCTCCCTCCGTTGCGTCGGAGCACGCGGGAGCCGTCCGCCGAGCTCCTGCGCGTGCGCGAGGTCGCGGCGACGCCCCGGGGCGAGGCGCCGGCCGGCGTCGCCGTCGGCACGACGACCGTCGGCGGCGTCGAGTGTGTCGTGTGCGCGCCGGCGTCGTGGCAGGGGACGATCCTGTACCTGCACGGCGGCGGCTACCGCATGGGTGCACCGGCGGCGTGGACCGCGTTCACCGGCGCGGTCGCCCTCGCGACCGGCGCCCGCGTCGTCGCGGCCGACTACCGCCTCGCGCCCGAGCACCCGTTCCCCGCCGCGTTGCACGACGCGGTCGCGGCGTATGACGCGCTGCTCGACGACCCCGACGCGGGCGCCATCGTCGTCGGCGGTGACTCCGCGGGCGGTGGGCTCGCCGCGGCGCTCGTGGTCGCGTGCGGTACCGCGGGTGTCGAGCGGCCGAGCGCGCTGTTCGCGCTCTCGCCCTGGGTCGACCTCACGATCACCGCAGGCACGTTCACGTCACGCGCCGAGACGGATCAGTTCTTCCCCGAGGCCGCCGCGCACGCGGCTGTCGACGTCTACCTGCAGGGGCACGACCCGCGCGATCCGCTCGTGTCGCCCGTCTTCGCGGACGCCACGGGCTTCCCGCCGACGTTGCTGTTCGCCGGCGGCGCCGAGACCCTGCTCGACGACGCCCTCGCGCTGGGGACGGCCGTCGCCCGCGGCGGCGCGTCGGTCGAGCTGCACGCCGTCACCGGCATGCAGCACGTGTGGCCGATGCTCTTCCCCGACCTTCCCGAATCGCTCGCCGCGGTCGACGCGATCGGCCGCTTCGTGCGCGCTCAGGTCGCGGATGGCGTCTCGGCCAGGATCCCGTAGAGGCGCCGCCGCGTCTCGGCGAGGACCTCGATCGCTCGGGCCTTCTGCTCGTCGGTACCCACGGCGACGACCTGTTTGGCCGCCGAGAGCACGCCCCAGCCGGTGCGGTTGAGCTCCAGCGCCGTCGGGTCGACGCCCTGGGTCACCTGGTCCCACGGCGTCGGCCCCTCGGCGGCCTTGGCCGCCTCGGCCCGGCCCGCCTCGGTCAGCGCGAACAGGCGCTTGCCGTCCGCCTCGCTCGCGGTGACCAGGCCCTCGTCCTCGAGCATCTGCAGCGTCGGGTAGACCGACCCCGGGCTCGGGCGCCACACCCCCTCGGTGCGCGACTCGAGCTCCTGGATCATCTCGTAGCCGTGCATCGGGCGCTCGCCGAGCAGCAGCAGGGCCGCCGCCCGCACGTCGCCCCGCCGGGCCCGACCCCCGCGCCGCGCCTTGAAGAAGAAGGGCCCGCCGGGCCCGCCCGGCCCGAACCCCGGGCCGCCCGGCCCACCGGGCCCGAAGCCGTACCAACCTCCGGGGCCACCCGGCCCCGGTCCGAACCGCATGTTCATGCCGACCTCCTCGATCGTTCCCGACGAGCGCTCTCGTCGTATCGCCAGCATATCACGATATATCGGAACCGATCGCGCACGAGGCGCCCGTAGGCGTTCTTGGCACGCTGGACGTCGCTATTCGGCGTTCAGCGTGCCAAGAAACACGAAGAACAGCAGGTCAGAGGGGGAGGGGGAGGTCGAAGAGGCGGATGGTGTTGGAGCGGACGATCTTGCGGACGAGGTCGGAGGCGAGGCCCGCGAACAGCTTCTCGGCGACGGCCTTGCTGTGGGGCCACGTGCCGTCGGCGTGGGGGTAGTCGGTCTCGAAGGTGACCTGGTCGGGGCCGATGGCGTCGATGGCGGCGAGGCCGGCGGCGTCGTCGAAGAAGCAGCCGTACACCCGGCCCCAGTAGTAGGTGCTCGGCGGCTCGGGCACGAGGTGGCGCGAGTCGCTCCAGCCCCGGTTGTGCTCCCACACCCGATCCGCCCGGGCGAGGATGTAGGGGATCCAGCCGATCTGGCCCTCGGAGTACGTGAGCTTGACGTTCGGGTAGCGCACGAGCATCCCCGAGAACAGCCAGTCGGCGAGCGACCCCTCGGCGAGCTCGTGGGTGAGCGTCGACGAGACCGCCGGCGGCGCGTCCGCCGAGGTCGACGGCATCTTCGACCCCGAGCCGCTGTGCATGCAGATGACCGTCCCCGTCTCGTCGCAGGCGGCGACGAACGGGTCCCAGAAGCGGCGCTCGTCGTGCACCGACGGCAGCCCGAGGTTGCCGGGCAGCTCCGAGAAGCAGACGGCGCGGACGCCGCGCGCCGCGTTGCGCCGCACCTCGGCCGCCGCCAGCTCCGGGTCCCACAGGGGGACGAGGCAGAGCGGGATCAGCCGCCCGCCCGACCCCGCGCACCACTCCTCGACCATCCAGTCGTTGTAGGCCTGCACGCAGAGCAGCGCGAGGTCCTTGTCGTCGGCCTCGAGGAAGGTCTGGCCGCAGAAGCGCGGGAACGTCGGGAAGCAGATCGACGCGTCGACCCAGTTGAGGTCCATGTCGTCGAGACGCGGCGCCTGCCGGTAGCAGCCGGGGCGCATCTCGTCGAACGTCATCGGGACGACCTGCACGTCCTCCGGCGCGAACCCCGCGCACGCGCTCAGGCGGGTGTGGGGGATGGCCCGCCCCTCGTAGACCCACCAGTCGGCGAGGGGCCCCTCGTCGCCCATCTCGTACGCGTACTTGCCGCCCCGGAACGTCATCTCGGCGACCGGCGCGCGCACCACGTGCGGGCCCACGTCGCGGTACTTGGCGGGGAGGCGGCTCGTCCACACGTCGGGCGGTTCGACGACGTGGTCGTCGGCGGACACGATGCGGGGGATCTCCGTCATGACGAACTCGCTTTCGGGTCGTACGCGACGTTCCAGTCGTCGAGGTGCGCGACCTCGTCGAGCGGCTTGCGGCGCGGCTTGCCGAGCGGCTCCGCGCCGTAGCCCAGGAAGACGGCCGACTCGAGGAACATGCGCGGCGGCACGTGCAGGAGCTCCTTGACCTCACGTTCCACGAGCCCGAAGAACGTGGTGAACAGCGACTGCACGCCGAGCGCGTGCGCGGCGAGCATCATGTTCTGGCACAGCGGGAAGATGCTCGAGCCGCGCCCGCCGGGGATCGGGCGGGTCTGGCGGAGCGTGCCGTCGGGGTTCTCCTCGTACTCGTTCTTCATCCGGACGCCACGGTCGGGGTTCCAGAACGCGAACACGATCGCGCCGACGACGTCGACGTGGTCGACGGCCGCGTGGCCGGTGACCGGCCGACCGACACCGTCGACGAGTTGGTCGGCCGGCTGCGCGCGCTGCTCGTCGATCGTGGCGAACGCGTCGGCGAGCAGCTTCTTCAGGTACTGCTTGCGCTCGGAGTCGACGACGACGACCAGCTCCCACGGCTGGGTGTTGCCGGAGCTGCAGGCACGCGTGCCCGCCTCGAGGATGCGGGTGAGCACGTCGGGCGGGATCGGGCGGTCGTCGTAGACCCGCGTCGCCCGCAGCCCGTAGATCGCGTCGAAGACGTCCAAGCCGATCTCCCGTTCAGGCCGAGATCACGGAAGCCGAGATCACGGATGCCGAGATCACGGATGCCGAGATCATGGAAGCCGAGATCATGGAAGCTGGTCGAGCCCGTAGAGGCGCAGCGAGTTGTCGAGCAGGATGCGCTCGACGCCGTCGCCGAGCGTCTCGCTCGCGAGCAGCTCACTCGTCGAGCCCGGGAACGTGCCGTCGGCGTGCGGGTAGTCGGACGCGAACACGACGGACTCGGGGTACTCCGCGAGCATCAGCTCGAGCCCGGGCTCCACTTCCTCGACCGCCACGAAGCACTGCCGGCGGAAGTAGTCGGACGGCGCGAGCCGGAGCCCGCCCTGCTCGAAGCCGAACACCTCGGCGTGCTCGTCGAGGCGGTGCAGGTACGACAGTGCCCACACGGCGCCCGACTCGAGGAACGCGACCCGCAGGCCCGGGTGGCGTTCGAGGATGCCGTACGCGACGAACGTCGTGAGCGCGAGCATCTGTTCGGTCACGAAGTGGGCCGCGTGCATCGCGGAGAAGTAGTCGCCGAAGCGGCGCCGCAGGTCGTCGACCGGGACGACGCCGTTCAGGCCCGGGTGGACGGCGAACGGGACGCCCGCCTCCTCCAGGTACGACCAGAGCGGCTCGTACACCTCGTCCTGCACGTGCGGCGTCCCCTCGATGTGCTCGGGCCGGCGCCACACGCCCCGGAACCCGAGCTCCTCGACGCAGCGGCGCGCCTCCGCGAGCGCGTCGCCGGCGTCGGCCATCGGGAGCGTGCCGACGCCCACGAGGTGCGCGGGGTCGTGCGCGCAGTACTCGGCCATCCAGTCGTTGATCGCGCGGCACAACGCGAGCGCCGGCTCGCGTTCGGTGACGCCCTGCACCATGAGCCCGTAGGTCGGGTAGAGCGCGGCGGCGCGGATCAGGTCGACGGCCATGTCGTCGAGGCGGGCCGCGGGGTCGGTCGCGCCCCGCACGGCCGTCGGGGTCGAGGTGCGGTGCGCGGTCTGGCCCGGCGCGCCCATCGACTCGACGCGGGCGTGGATGCGGAACCCGATGCGGTCGTTGCAGACGAACCGGAAGTGGTCGTCGAACTGCACGACGCGGGGTGCGTACCCGCGGAACTCGGGCGCCAGGTGCGTCTCCCAGATCGACGCCGGCTCCACGACGTGCCCGTCGGCGTCGAACGCCCAGGGTCGCACGCCGGCCGCCGTGCCCCCGACGGGTGTCTCGGTCGCGGTCATCGCGGGACCACGGCGCCCACGCCGGGGCGGACGACCTGCCCCGGGAGCCGCCCGGTCAGCTCGCCGGCGAGGACGATGGGCTCGCCGTTGACGACGGTCGCGTGCACGCCCCGGCCCCACGCCTTGAACCGCCCGACGCCACCGGGAAGGTCGTGCACGAACTCCTTCCTCCACGGCCCGACGGTCTCCGCGTCGAAGACGAACAGGTCGGCCGGTGCGCCCGGGCGGAGCACCCCCCGGTCGACGAGCCCGAGCAACGCCGCCGGCACCTGCGTGATCTGGCGGATGCCCTCCTCGAGCGTCCAGACCCTGCGGTCGAGCACCCACGAGCGCAGGAAGTACGAGCTCCAGTCGGCGCCGTCGTCACGGGCCAGGTGCGCCCCGCCGTCGGACGTCCCGACGATCATGCGGTCGTCGAGCTGGGCCTCGCCCACCGCGGCGGTCCACTCGGGGCTCTCGGTGCGCCACCGGAAGCGCGTCTGCAGGTCCTCCGCGAGCGCGAGGTCGAGGAGCGCGTCGGCGGGCGCGACGCCGAGCTCGTCGGCCATCTCGCGGATCGAGCGCGACTGCCACTTCTCGTGCTCGGGCTTCACCACCTCGTCGACGTAGACGGCAGTCCACAGCGGCGGCGGCACCGTCGTGCCCCGGGCGGGATCGCGGTTGTAGTTCTCCACCGCGTCGCGCAGCTCGGCGCGCGCCGCCGGGTCCCGGAGCAGCGCCAGCCGCTGTTGCCTCGGGAGCTTCAGCATGCGGTTCCACGACGGGACGGCCATGTAGTGGAAGTTGGTCTCGTCGATCACGATCGGCCGGTCGAACGGCCGCGCGATCAACATCGAGTAGACCGGCGCGCCCGCCTCCGTCGCCCGGTCGAGGAACCGCTGCGACGCCTCCCACGTCGCCGTCGGCGCGTCCGTCTTGTTGCGGCCACCGAGCCCCTGGATCACAACCGGCAGCCCGCTCACCTGGCTCAGCCGGATCAGGTAGTCCTCGTCGGTCGCGTCGAGCCCGCCGATCGCGCTCGACGGCAGGAACGCGATCGACCCGACGCCCGCGGCCCCGGCCTCCTCGGCGAGCGCGAGGAGCTCCTCGCGCGAACCGAGGCGTGACGGCACCGGACGGCCGTCGAGGTCGAGGTGCGTCGGCGCGGCCGACGACGACACCCCGGCCGCGCCGGCCGCCATCGCGTCCGCGACGAGCGCCCTCATCTCGGCGATCTCGGCTTCGGTCGCCTCTCGCTCGGACGCGTCGGGGCCCATCACCCAGCGGCGCAGGTTCGAGTGCCCGACGTAGCACGCGAAGTTCACGCCGAGGCGGCCGTCGCGGCTGGCGAGGAACTCGGGGAACGTCTCGAACTCGTCCCACGTGATCGCACCGAGCGCGATCGGGTCCATGTTCTCGACCTGGGCGAAGATGCCCTCGAGGAACGTGCGGTCGCGCTCCTTGCACGGCGCGACCGAGAACCCGCAGTTGCCGGCGACGACCGTCGTCACGCCGTGGAAGCACGAGACGGTCGCGTAGGGGTCGAACGTGATCTGCGGGTCGTAGTGGGTGTGGGCGTCGACGATCCCGGGCGCGACGACCATCCCGCCGGCGTCGATCTCCTCACGCGCGGTCGCGCCGTCGAGGTGCGCCATCGCCGCGACGCGTCCGTCCCGCACGCCGACGTCGACGCGCCGCCGGGGCAGGCCGGTCCCGTCGACGACGTACCCGCCCCGCACGATCAGGTCGAACTCGGCGCTCATGACGAGACCTCGGAGAACGACGCCGCGCCGGTGCGGACGACGAGGAACGACAGCCCGTCCGGTCCGGCGACGAAGCCGTACGGCTCGTGCGCGGCGACGACGGTCATGTCGAAGCGGCCCATAGGCTCGCCGTCGAACGTGCACCCACCCTCGAGGACCATGAACACCTCCTCGTGGGAGTGGCTGTGCACGGGCGCCTCGAATCCGGGCGGCATCCGCACGATCTGCGCGTAGAAGCCCTGGTCGCCCTGGGCGAGGAAGCGCCGGGCCGTCCCCTTCCGGCCCGCCTCGGCCGCGGCCTCGGGGTCGGTGCCGGGCGCGACGGGTACGTGCCAGTCGCCCTCGGCCCGGTAGATCTGCCGGGCGGCCATCACGCGACCTTCAGGGTCTTGCGCAACAACGGGAGCACCTCCGATCCGAG
>DASRHL010000028.1:0-13434 GCA_035650535.1 Acidimicrobiia bacterium | reverse complement strand
GATCGCGGCCGCCTGCTCGAGCGTCTCCTCCGGCGTGACGCGGTCGAGCGGCATCCCGGTGACGGTCTGGTACGGCAGCTCGGACGAGTGGACGACGTTGCGGCGCCGCAGCTCGAGCGGGTCGATCCCCGCCGCGCGCGCGGCGAGGTCCATGATCTCCTCGCGGGCGACCGACTCGAACATCCACGGGCCGCGGTACGCGCCGCGACCCGACGTGTTCGTCCACACGACGCGGCAGCGCCAGCCGAACTTCGGGATGCGGTACGGGCCCGGGAAGAGCATCGCGGTGAACGCGCCCGTGCCGCCGGTTCCGCCGACCGGGTAGGAGCCCGCGTCCTCGACGTGGTCGAGGTGGGCGCCGAGGATTCGGCCGTCGCCGTCGAGCGCCAGCTTCACGGTCGCGACGTCGACGCGGGCGTGCGACGCGGCGACGAGTTGCTCGCGGCGGTCCTCGACCCACTTGATCGTCCGACCCAGCCGGTACGCGGCCATGACGACCGCGCCCTCCTCACGCTGCAGGAAGTAGCGGAGCCCGAAGCCGCCGCCGACGTCGCCCATCCGGACGTGGATCCGGCTCTCGGGTACGCCGGTCAGCCGGGCGAGCGTGGCCCGGTTCTCGTGCGGGTTCTGGGTCGCGATCCAGACGTCGAGGTCGCCCGTCGACGGTGAGTAGCCGGCCACGACGCCCCGCGTCTCCATGGGCACGGTCATGTGGCGGTGCTGCACGATGCGCTCGGAGACGACGTGCGCCGCGGTCTCGAAGACCTGCTCGAGCTCGGGGTCGGTCTGCGTGCCGATGTCCATCGCGACGTTCGAGCCCAGCTCGGGGTGCACGAGATGCGCGTCGTCGCTCGCCGCCACCTCGGGGTCGACGACCGCGGGCAGCGGCTCGTACTCGACCTCGACCAGCTCGCACGCGTCCTCGGCGAGGTAGCGGCTCTCGGCGATGACCAGCGCGACGGCATCGCCGACGAAGCGCACGTCGTCGCCGGCGAGGAGCCGCAACGGCGCGCACGGCCCCGACTCCGGGCTCTGGAACATCGACGGCTGTAGCGACCCGGCGCCCGGATCGAGGTCCGCGCTGGTGAGGACGGCGTGCACCCCGTCGAGCGCGCGCGCCGCCTCGACGTCGATGCGGGTGATGCGTGCGTGCGCCAGGTCGCTGCGCACGAACGCGGCGTGGAGCATCCCGGGCACGACGACGTCGTCGAGGAACGAGCCCTGCCCGGTGAGGAGGCGGGCGTCCTCGCGGCGGAGCACGGACTGGCCGACGAAGCGGCCTGCGGTCGGCGCGTGGACGGGCGGCGCGCTCACCGGGTGGTGGACGCCGCGGCGCCCGCGGCGCCCGCCGCCGCCGCGATGCGCACGGCGTTGATGATCCCCTGGTAGCCGGTGCAGCGGCAGAGGTTGCCCGACAGCGCCTCGCGGATCTCGTCGTCGGTGGGCGAGGGGTTCTCCTGCAGGAACGCGTGCACCGTCACGACGAAGCCGGGGGTGCAGAACCCGCACTGCAGGCCGTGGGCCTGGCGGAACGCCTCCTGCACCGTCGACAACGTCCCGTCCGCCGCGGCGAAGCCCTCGACCGTGGTGAGCTCGGCACCGTCGGCCTGCACGGCGAACAGCAGGCACGATCGCACGGCCTCGCCGTCGAGGAGGACGGTGCACGCACCGCACACCCCGTGCTCGCACCCGAGGTGCGTCCCGGTCAGGTGGCAGTCCTCGCGGAGGAAGTCGGCGAGGGTCTTGCGGGCCTCGGCGCGGCCGCGGTAGCGCTGCCCGTTCACCGTCAGCGTGATGTCGTGCTCGTGCTCAGGCATTGGCGGCGGCCTCCAGGGCGCGGCTCAGGGTGCGCTCGACGAGATGCGCACCGACGCGGGTCCGGTAACGCGACGACGCGTGCACGTCGTCGGGCGGCTCGAGATCCCGTACCGCCAGCTGGGCGAGCTCCGTCAGCGCGGCACCCTCCGGCGGCGCGCTGCCGACGAGCTGCGCCTCGGCGTCGCGCGCCCGCTCGGGCGTCGATCCCATCCCCAGGAAGCCGATCGCGCCGCGAGCGACCCGGCCGTCGCTCCCGAGCTCGACGGCCGCCGCGACGCCGGTCAGCGCGAAGTCGCCGTGACGGCGCGCGACCTCGTCGAACGCGAACCCGACCCGGCCCTCCCAGACCGGGAAGTGGGTGGCGACGAGCAGCTCGTCCTCCGCCGCGGTGGTCGTCCAGGTGCCCTCGAAGAAGTCCGCGGCCGCGACCCGCCGGGAGCCGCGCGTGCTCGCGAGCTCGAACTCGGCGTCCAGCGTGAGCGCGACGGCCGGCAGCTCCGAGGCGGGGTCGGCGTGGGCGAGCGACCCGCCCACGGTCCCCCGGTTGCGGATCTGGAAGTGACCGATGTGGGGTGTCGCGAGCCCGAGCAGCGGGACCGCGGCGGCGACTTGGGCGTCGCGCTCGATCGCGCGCTGGCGGGTCATGGCCCGGATGGTCAGCGTTCCGTTCGTGCGCTCGACGCCCGTGAGCTCCGGGATCCGGTTCAGGTCGACGAGGTGCGCGAAGCGGGTGAGGCGCAGGGCGAGCATCGGCACGAGGCTCTGCCCGCCCGCCAACGGCTTGACGTCGTCGGCGTACTCGGCGAGCAGCCCGACGGCATCCGCGACCGTCTCCGGTGCGTGGTACTCGAACGGCGCTGGTTTCAACGAGCCCTCCCCCGCTCTCGGCGCTTGCGCGCCGGGCCGGTGCTGCGAGCCGGACGCTACCAGCGCGGCGTCAGAGCTGGCTCCGGCCCCGCTCCACGATCGACTGGCGGCGGCGGCCGACCTCTTCGTGGTCGATGCCGGCGGCCAGCCAGTCGCGGTTGACCCGGTCCTCGATCTCCCAGCCCGGGTCGTAGATCGTCGCCGCGATCTCGGCGTAGGTCTGCATCATGCGGCGGACGCCGGCCGGGTCGTTGCTCACCACGGCCTGCCCGAGCTGGCGGCAGAAGGGCAGCAGCTCGTCGTGCGGGACGACGTGGTTGACGAGGCCCCAGGCGAGTGCGGTGTCGGCGTCGATGTAGTTGCCGGTGGCGCTCAGCTCGCGCGCGCGCCGGACGCCGATCGCCTCGACCAGCAGGACGGTGAGCCCCCAGCCGGGCATGACGCCGACACGCGCGTGGGTGTCGGCGAAGCGGGCCCGGTCGGACGCGACGAGGAAGTCACAGTTCAACGCGAACTCGAACCCACCGGTGACGCACGGCCCGTTGACCGCGCCGATCAGAGGTTTCGAGTGCGGCGGGAAGGGCCCGCGGAACCCGGCGAACTTGCCGAGCGGATCGCGCGCGTAGGGGTCGTCGGAGGTCGGCTCGGTCGCCTCGCCCCGGAAGCCGCCGCCGGCTGCGAGCTCCTTGAGGTCGGCGCCGGCGCAGAACGCGGGGTCGGCCCCGGTGAGGATCATGGCGTCGACGCCGGCGTCGGCGTCGAGATCGCCGATGGCGCGCGCGACCGCGACGCCGAGCGCGCCGTTGATCGCGTTGCGGGCCTCGGGCCGGTTCATCGTGATCGTCGCGACGCGATCCTCCACGTCGACGAGCAGCACGTCCTTCCCGGCCCCGGTCACGCGGCAAGCCCCGGGCCCAGGATCCGGCGGGCGTTCCCGGCGAGCAGCGCGGCCTTGTCGGCCTCGGCGATGTCGTCGCGGTCGGCGATCTTGCGCACCGACTCGGGGAACTCGCAGTCCCAGTGCGGGTAGTCGGACGCGTAGGCGACGCTCTGCGTGCCGAGGCCCGTGAGCGCGTGCGGGAGCCAGCGCTCGGCCTCGCACGTGATCACGAGCCGGCCGTCGGCCAGGTAGTCGCTGGGTGGCCGCGTGCAGCGCATCTCGCCCGGACGCTTCTCCCAGTGCTCGTCGAGGCGCTCGAACAGGAACGGTCCCCACGCGCTGCCCGCCTCGAGCAGCGCGATCCGCAGCCCCGGGAAGCGGTCGAGCACCCCGCCGCCCACGATCGTGGCCGCCGCGAACATGATGTCGAACGGGAACTCGAGCACGTGCAGCGTCGGGTAGTCGTCGACGAAGCGGTGGTACGCGAAGCGTGGCCCGCCGGCGTGGAACCCGACCGGGACGTCCAGCTCCTCCGCCAGCGCGTACATCGGCTCGTAGGCCTCGTTGTCGGGGTTGTGGTCGCCCACCGAGCACGACAACGTCAGCGAGACGAAGCCGAGCTCGGTGACGACTCGTCGCGCCTCGTCGACCGCGTCGGGGAACGACTGCAACGGCAGGGCCGGCGCGCCCTTCAGGCGGTCGGGCGCGACGGCGCAGTAGCCGGCGAGCCAGTCGTTGTACGCACGGCAGCACGCGATCGCGAGGTCGACGTCGTCGAGCGCGTAGAAGCCGAGGCTGACCGCGCCGTACAGCACCGCGACGTCGATGCCCTCGGCGTCCATGTCGACGAGGCGCGCCTTCGGGTCACTCGCGCCGTCCCGCTGGGCCGACGCCTCCTGGATGCCCTCCGGCACCCATGCACCGCGACCGGTCCCGGCGGGGATCATGCGACCGTCGAGCTCGTAGCGCGTCGTGCCCCGCTCGTCGCGCACGAGGCGCGGCCGGCGGTCGACGAAGCGCGGATCGAGGTGCTCCTCCCACAGCGAGTCGGGCTCGAAGACGTGCCCGTCGAGGTCGACCACCGGCAACCCGGACGCCGTGCTCATCGGAACGGCAAGATACCCCGATGAAGCTCGGCGTACTTCCCCGGTTCACGCGTGACGTCATCGTCGACCCCGGCTGGGTGACCGGGTTCGGCGCGCTCTGCGAGGAGATGGGTGTCGAGTCGGTCTGGGGCGTCGAACACGTGCTCGTCGCGCAGGACTACGAGCCGCGGTACCCGTACTCCGCGGACGGGCGCATGCCCGGCAATCCCGAGACGGTCATGCCCGACCCGCTCGAGTGGCTGGCGTTCTTCGCCGCGTCGAGCGAGACCGTCCGGCTCGGCACGAGCGTGCTCGTCCTCACGCTCCACAGCCCGGTCGTGATCGCCAAGCGCGTCGCGACGCTCGACGCGCTGTCCCGTGGACGCATGATGCTCGGGGTCGGGATCGGCTGGCAGGTCGAGGAGTTCGCCGCGGTCGGCGTGCCGTACACGCAGCGCGGTCCCCGCCTCGACGAGTACATCGACGCGCTGCGCGCCCTCTGGTGCGAGGAGTTCGCGTCCTTCGACGGCCGGTTCGTGCGTTTCGACCGTGTCTCGTCGCTCCCGAAACCGGCCCACCCCGGCGGAGTGCCCATCGTGATCGGCGGGAGCAGCGAGGCCGCCGCCCGCCGAGCAGGGACCCGCGGCGACGGCTTCTTCCCCTACGTCGTCTCGCCCGACGACTTCGCCGCCCGGGTCGCCGACGTGCGGGCCGCCGCCGTCGCCGCCGGCCGCGACCCCGGCGCGGTCGAGCTCACCGTGTGGCCCACGAGCTGGCGGCCGGGCGCCGCGCTCGACGTCGACCTCGCCCGCCGGTACGCGGACGGGGGCGCCGACCGGCTCGTCGTCTCGGCCCAGGAGGCCGGCGGCCCGGCCCTCGACGACCTCCGCCGGTTCCTCGGCGACTACCGGGAGCGGGTGCTCGACCGGCTGTAGCCCGTTCCCGGCCCCTTGCCGGCATATATCGATTAGATATACTCCGGGCAGTCATCCGAGCGCGAGGGGAACGCCCGATGAAGTTCTCGCTGATCTACGAGGCCCAGACCGTCGACGACTCCCGTGAGGGCGACCACCGCGTCTTCTCCGAGATCGTCGAGCAGGTGCTGCTCGCCGAGGAGATGGGCTTCGACACCATCTGGGCCGTCGAGCACACCGCGCTCACGAACTACGCGCACATGAGCGCGCCCGAGACGTTCCTCGCGTTCATCGCGGGGCGGACGACCCGCATCCACCTCGGCCACGGCGTGGTGTGCCTTCCGCCGGCGATGAACCACCCGGTGAAGGTCGCCGAGCGCATCGCGATGCTCGACATCCTGTCGGAGGGCCGGTTGCACTTCGGCGTCGGGAAGGGCGGCACGCAGCAGGAGGCGGGCACGTTCGGCTACGACCTCGAAGCGCTGCGCCCGATGATCGACGAGGCGATGTACCTGATCCCGAAGATCATGGTCGAGGACGAGATCGAGCATCACGGCCGGTTCATCGACATCCCGCGCCGTCCGATCCACCCGAAGCCCCTGCAGATGCCGCACCCTCCGATCTACCTCGCGTGCACGCACAACGAGTCGCTGCAGACGGCGGGCTCGCGCGGGATGGGCGCGCTCGTGCTCGGCTTCGGCGGGCCCGAGGAGGTCGCAAAGAAGAACGAGGCGTACCGGCGCGCGTTCAAGGACCGCAAGCCCGAGGACCAGGTCGGTTACCGCCCGACCGAGCACCTCGCCGCGCTCTGCCCGGCGATCGTGCTCGACGACAACGACGCCGCCCGCAAGATCGGCATCCGCGGCCAGCGCTACTTCATGGAGTCACTCGCGTACTGGTACAGCGGCGGGGAGAAGCCGGACCACACGAAGTGGGCCGACGACGAGCTGACCGTCACGCAGACGACCGGCGACACGATCATCCGCACCAAGTGGGCGTCCGAGGACATCGTCCTCGACTTCTCCGACCCCGCGCTCGCGCTGCTGAACCCGAACCACGCCTACGGGACCGTCGCCGACTGCATCGGCTACGTCGGCCGCCTGCTCGACGCCGGCGTCGACGAGATCCTGTTCTGCTGCCAGATGGGCACGGTGCCGCAGTGGGCCCAGCTCGAGACCATCCGCAACATCGGCGAGCACGTCATCCCGTACTTCCGCAGGGCCTGACGGCCGAACCCCGTCACACGCACTCCCCGGCGGTTCCGCGGAACATCTCGGGCACCGATCGTTGCGCACGGTCCCATCTCCGGCCGCGACGGACCGGGCTCGCCAACCGCCGGCTCGCCCCACCTTTGCCGGCCGGACTCAGGACGGCGTGGCTTCGCCGAGGAGGAGTTGCGCCGTCGCGGTGAGGGTGTTGTTGTCCACGAAGACGTGTTGGGTGCCGGCGTGGATGTCGCGGAAGCAGCGCTGGAGGGCGCTCGGGCTCCGGAGGGCGTCGGAACCGGCCCAGAGGTAGGCGAAGCGCACGGCGTCGGCCGAGACCCGGGTCGCGTACGTCGTCGCCTGGCGGAGGCGCTGCAACTGGAGCGGCGACGCCTCCGACCCGGCGCCGACGGTCGCCTCGGCGTTGCCGAAGACGTCGAACACGAACGCGCGGGCGGCGAGCAGCGCAGCGTCGTGCAGGGCGAAGTCGTGCTGGAACAGCTGCTGGTCGTGCACGGGCGCCGAGCCGAGCCGCTGCTTGGTCCGGACGATCGCGGTCAGCTCGTCGAGCGCGCGTCGACCGACTCCCAGTGCGAACGCGGCGTGCCCGGCGGACGTCAACCCCAGCACGCCGAGGTGGTACACGGGCCCGCCGCGGTGCACCGTCGGCGTCAGCAAGGGGAACGTGTACCCCGCCTCCACGAACTGCTCCGGCACGTCGTAGTCGAAGCTGCCGGTGCCCACGAGGCCCATCACGTCCCAGTTGCCGCGCATCTCGACGCGGTCCTTCGGCACGAAGAAGGCGCGGATGACGGGCAGCCCGTTGTCGGGGTCGACGACGAGCTCGCCGTCGCGACGTTCGAACGTGCCGCCGCCCATCCACGTGGCGTGCTCCGACCCGCTGCCGAACCGGTACTGACCGGACACCCGGTAGCCGCCGTCGACGGCCTCGGCCGTCCCGACCGGGGCGAACATGCCCGCGTGGATCGCCCGGCCGGGGCCGCCGAACATGGCACGCGCGGCGTCGTTGCCCGTGTACGCGCCCGCGAACGCCGAGGTCGTCGCGTTCGCGAGCACCGACCACCCCGTCGAGCCGTCGGCGCGCGAGAGCTCCTCGTAGACCGCGAGCGTGGTGCAGAGCCCGGCCTCCGTCCCGCCGAGCTCGCGGGGCACCATCAGGCCGAAGAGCCCGGCGGCATCGAGCGCGTCGACGACCTCGGCGGTGATCTCGCAGGCGGCCTCCCCCGCCTCCGCCTCGGCCTCGATCAGGGGCGCGAGCTCGCGAGCCGCACCGAGGGGATCGCTCACGCCTACTGCTTCAGGAGCTCGGGATGGCGGGCCGCGACCATGCGGCGCATGCCGTCACGCCACGCGACCTCGGGCTTGCCGGCGATCCCGTACATCTTCGTGTTGTCGGTCGTGACGCTCGAGATCGTGTGGTCGGTGACGTCGAAGGTGGCGTCGAGGCCGGTCAGCTCGCCGAGGTACGCGCACCACTCCTCGATCGAGGTCTGCTCCCCCGCCCAGTTGACGATCGTCGCCGGCACGCTCGCCGCGTCGAGCATCGCGGGCAGCTGGCGGACGATGTCGTCCTCGTGGATCGGGTTGAACAGGTTCGGCCGGTCGGTGTGGAGCTGGATCGGCGCGCCGGCGATCATGAACTCGAGGTGCCACGCCGGCCAGCCGCCGTTGTCGCCGTAGGGGACGTTGAGGCGCGTGATCACGGTCGGCAGGCCGAACTGGCGGGCGCCGGCCCGGGCGACGACCTCTGCCGCGATCTTGGCCAGGCTGTACGTCGGCATCATCACGCGGTGGTTGTCACCGAGCGGATCGGTCTCCTTCAGCTCGTGCGAGCCTGCAGGCTGGTACACCGCGGTCGACGAGCAGTGGAGGAACGCGGTCGCGTTCCGGCAGTGCTGCATCAGCAGCCCGAGCGACTCGCCGTTGGCGGCGAGGTCGCGGTCGAAGTCGGCGTCGCCGCCGCGCGTGACGGCGAGGTTGAGCACGTAGTCGTAGTCGTCGGGGAGCTCGGCGAAGTCGGTCGTCGCGAGGTCGAGGGCGACGCAGGTGACCCCGGCAGCCTCGAGGCGCTCGCGCGCCGCGGCGTCGCTGAAGCGGGCGACGCCCGTGACGTCGTTCTCCTTGGCGAGCGCCAGGGTCACCGGGAGGGCGACCTGGCCGGTCGGTCCCGTGACGAGGATCCTCTTGCCGGTCAGGTTGGTGGCCATTTCGGACGCCTCCTCGGATGGTGCGCGTCTCAGCGCAGGCGGTCGACGTAGACGTCGGTGCCCGGCAGGGTCGGGAAGAACGGCGCCGCGAGCTCCACGCGCCCCTTCCCCGCCGACGCGATCGCGGCACCGGCACCGGCGAAGAGGTCCCAGCACTCGTCGGGTGGGGCCTCGGTGAACGAGAGCAGCGTGAGCCGCCGCTCGAGGCCCGGCGTGTCCTCCACGTAGGCCATGCGGTCGGGCGGCAGCGGCATCGGGAGGAACACGAGCGTCATGGCGATGGGCGTGCCGGGCAGGCGGCCGGGCAGGAACTCGCCGCGCAGCCAGTCGAGGAGCGCGTCCCGGTCGCCACCTTCGGGGGCGTCGACGACCTCGAGGACGAGGCCGCGGTACGGGTAGTCGAGGCTGTGCAGGGCGCGCGGGCCGGTCTCGTCGCGGTAGACGGCCCCCGCGTAGGTCTGGAACGACGTGTAGACGTGCGTGCGCTCGAGGTAGATCCGGCCGTCGGGCAGCAGGCGCTGGTTGGTCGAGACCGTCCACCGCAGATGGTCCTCGTAGCGGCCCTCGGTGATCCAGTAGACCGAGATGTACTTGCCGGCCGACAGCGGCTGTGCGATGGCCGAGTCGTCGGGGTAGCGGAGCGCCTGCAGCTCGCGGGGCGCGACGAAGCGTCGCCCCGCGAACATCCAGGGCATCGCCATCGCGCCCGAGTAGAAGTGGTCGTCCTCGTACCAGCGGTTGTACGCGTGATCGTGACCCTCGTGGGGCTCCACCATCGTGATGAGCGCGGAGCCGATCGCGGCCGGGTACGGGCCCTCCCGGGGCAGGATCGAGTACGGGCTCTCGGTCGCCGGCGCGTCCGTCACCGCTTCCCGATCCCGGGGCTGCACGAAAGGCGCGCTCCGCAGCGCTCGCTCATGGAACGTGTTCTAGTGCGGACCGCCGGAACCGTCCACCGGCGACCGCACGGGTCGCCAGGTCGGGACCGCCGTCCCCTCGCGGACGTCGCGCCACACGAGCTCGACCTCGAGCCCGATACGCACCTCCGACGGGCGGACGCCGACCATGCCGCCGACCAGCCGCACGCCGCCCGCGTCCGGCAGGGTCACGACCGCGGGGACGTAGGGCACTGCGTCGCCGAGGTCCGGCAGCAGCGGGTGCCACACGACGGTGAAGCTGTAGACGGTGCCCCGACCCGGTGTCTCGAGCCACTCGACGTCCTGGTGCTGGCAGTTCCAGCAAAAGGGGCTCGGCGGCATCCGGAACGTGCCGCACCTCGTGCAGCGTGGTACGACCAGGCGGTGCTCGGCCGCCGCCTCCCAGAACGGGAGCGTCCACGAGTCGGGCGTGAGCACGATGAGCGACCCGGGGACGAGCTTGACCTCGGGTTCCCCTCCGGGCGGCGAGGTGCCGGGCGCCATCGTCACGGCCTCGTGAGCAGGAGCCCGCTCGTCGGGATCGCGGCGGGACCACCGGTCACGAGCGCGACCCGCGCGTCCTCGACCTGGTTGACGGCCGTCCCGCGCAGCTGCTCGACGGCCTCCTTCACATGCGTCATGCCGATGATGTAGGCCTCCGAGAGGTTCCCGCCGTGCGTGTTGACCGGAATGGACCCGGTCGGGAACCGGATGTTGCCGTCGGCGACGAACGGACCGCCCTCGCCGATGCCACAGAACCCGTAGTCCTCGAGTTGCAGCACGACCATCGCGGAGAAGTGGTCGTACAGGAGCGCGACGTCGACGTCGGACGGCCCGAGGCCGGCCATCGCCCAGAGCCGCTGCGCGACCGGGCGGTGCCCCGACGACGCGAACTCGTCGTCGGGCATGCCCATCCACGTGATCGCCTGCCCCCAGCGTCCGTGCCCGCCGTGCGCCGAGGCCGTGACGAGGACGGGCGGGTGGCGCAGGTCGCGGGCACGCTCGGCCGTGGTGGTGACGACGCCGACCGCGCCGTCACACTCGAGGCAGAAGTCGAACAGGCAGAACGGCTCGGCGATCATGCGCGCGTTGAAGTAGTCGTCGAGCGTGAGCGGCGTGCGCATGATCGCCGTCTCGCGTGGGACGGCGTTGGCACGCGTCGAGATCGCGACCTCGGCGAAGTGCTCGCGCTTCGTGCCGTACAGGTGCATGTGCCGTTGTGCGAGCACCGCGAACATCTGGCCGGGTCCGATGAGGCCCGCCGGTTGGATGAAGTTCCCCTGCGGGGAGGGCGGCGCGCTGTACTGGGCACCGGGCTTGCCGCGTGGTGCGAACGACGCGCCGAAGCGGCTCTCGGCCTGCTGCAGGGTCATCAGCGACACGACGCACTCGGCCTGCCCCGACACGATCGCGGCCGCGGCGAGCCCGACCGAGCCCGCCGCACCACCACCCCCTCCGGTCAGGGTGGCGGTGAAGCGCACTTCGGGAATGCCGAGCACCTGGGCGAACAGCGAGGTGTCGCCGCCGAGCCCCATGCTGTAGAGGGCGAGCCCGTCGACGTCACGGATCGTCAAGCCCGCGTCCTCGACCGCGGCGAGCACCGCCTTCCCGGCGAGCTCGAGGTTCGTCTGCGGGAGCGACCGTCCCCGCTTGTAGTACGGCGTCGCTCCCACGCCGACGACCGCGGTCTTGTCCTGGAGGGTCATGTCGCGGGCATCATGGCATGCCGTGGGTGACGCAGACCGGGCCGCGGACTGGGTGAAGCGCGACGAGGCGGTCGTGTGGCACGGGTTCACGCAGATGGCGGCCTTCGCCGAGAACGCGCCCGTCATCGTCGAGCGGGCCGAGGGCCACGAGCTGATCGACGTCGACGGCCGGCGCTACCTCGACGCGATCTCGTCGCTCTGGGTCAACACGCTCGGCCACCACGTCCCCGAGCTCGACGCCGCGATCCGCGAACAGCTCGACCGCGGTGCGCACTCGACGATGCTCGGCAACGGCAATCGCGTCGTCGTCGAGCTCGCCGAAGCACTCGGACGCGTCGTGCCCGTCGACCGGCCGCACTTCCTCTTCGCGTCGGACGGCGCCAGTGCCGTCGAGCAGGCACTGAAGATCGCGTTCCAGTACTGGGTCAACATGGGTGTGACCGGGCGGACGACCTTCCTCGCGTTCGGCGGCGCGTACCACGGCGACACGATCGGCGCGCTCTCGGTCGGCGACGGCGGGTTCGGCTCCGACCTGTTCGCACCGCTCAAGTTCCCGGTGCTGCGCGCGCCGCACCTGTCGGAACCCGACTGCTTCGAGCGCGCGGCGGCCCTGATCGCCGGACACGCCGACGAGCTCGCGGCCGTGGTGGTCGAGCCGTTGGTGCAGGCGGCGGCGGGCATGCAGACGGCACCCGCCGAGCGCTTCGCCGTCCTCGCGGAGGCGTGCCGGGACTTCGACGTCCTGCTGATCTGCGACGAGATCGCGACCGGCTTCGGGCGCACCGGGACGCTGTTCGCGTCCGACGCGTGCGGTCTGCGTCCCGACCTGCTGTGCCTCGGCAAGGGCCTGACCGCCGGTTACCTCGCGATGTCGGCGACGGTGGCGAGCGGCCGCGTGTTCGACGCGTTCCTCGGGCCCGACCTCGGCGACCGGACCCTGTACCACGGCCACTCGTTCGGCGGGAACGCGCTCGCCGCCGCCGTCGCGCTCCGTCACCTCGAGCTCATCGAGGCGTACGACGTGCTCGCGAACGTGCGGGCGCGCTCCGACGAACTGCGGTCGTTGCTCCACGACCGGATCGCGCCGCTGCCGGCGGTCGCCGGCTTCCGGTTGCAGGGTCTGATGGGCGGCGTCGACCTCGCGTCACCCACCGGCGCGGTCGACGCCCGCTTCGGCCGGAAGGTCAGCGCGGCCGCGGTCGAGCGGGGCGTGCTGCTGCGACCGATCGGCGACACGGTCATCCTCATGCCGCCGCTCACCATCACGTCGCCCGAGCTCCACCGCCTCGTCACGACCCTCGCCGACTCCATCGTGAGCGTGAGCGAAGCGTGAGCGTCTGGGGCGAGTGGGCGGCCGCCGAGACGGCGCGGATCCGCGCCGCCGGGCAGTGGCGCGCGCCCCGTGATCTCGACGCCGCCGGACCCGAGGGGAAGCTGGTGGCCGACGGCCGGCCGGTCGTGTCCTTCGCGTCGAACGACTACCTGGGCCTGACCCAGCACCCCGCGGTCGTCGCCGCCGCGCACGCGGCACTCGACCGCTGGGGCGCGGGCTCCGGGTCGGCGCGGCTCATCGTCGGGTCGCGGCCCGTGCACTCCGAGCTCGAGCGCGCCCTCGCCGAGTGGAAGCGGGCCGAGCGCGCCGTGCTCTTCCCCACGGGCTTCGCCGCCAACCTGGGGGTGCTGGCCGCCCTGGCCGGAACCGGATCGTTGGTCTGCTCCGACGAGCTCAACCACGCGTCGATCATCGATGGCTGCCGCCTCGCGCGTGCCGAGGTCGCCGTCTACCGGCACGCCGACGCCGACCACGTCGACCA
>DASRHL010000027.1:0-8772 GCA_035650535.1 Acidimicrobiia bacterium | reverse complement strand
CATGCGTGGGCAGGGCAGCTTCGACTTCGGCTACCGGCCGCGCGTGACGGTGATCGTGCCGTGCCGCAACGAGGAGCTCGTCGTCGAGGGCATGGTGACCTGCCTGACCGCGCTCGACTACCCCGACGAGCTGCTCGAGCTGATGGTCGTCGACGACGGCTCCGACGACCGAACCGGGCCGATCCTCGACGAGCTCGCGCGCCGCGACGAGCGGCTGCACGTCATCCACCGCCCGCCGGGGGCGGGTGGAGGCAAGTCCGGCGCGCTCAACACCGCGCTCGACGAGGTGTCCGGCGACGTCGTCGTCGTCTTCGACGCCGACCACAAGCCCCGGGCCGACGTGCTCCGCCGGCTCGTGCGGCACTTCGCCGACCCGGAGGTCGCGGCGGTGCAGGGCCGTTGCATCGTCCGCAACTCCGAGGAGTCGAGCCTCGCGAAGACGATCGCGGTCGACTACTACTGCGGCTACCTCGTGAACGAGTACGGGCGCCAGTCGCTCTACAACCTCCCGGCGTACGGCGGCGCGAACTGCGCGGTGCGCGCCAGCTCGGTACGAGCGTTCGGCGGGTGGAACCCCGACACGGTGACCGAGGACACCGACCTCACCCTCCGGCTCGTCCTCTCCGGTCAGCACGTGCGTTTCGACGTGACGGCGATCGACACCGAGGAGAGCGTGTCGACGTTCCGGCGCTTCTGGCGCCAGCGGTACCGGTGGGCTCGGGGCCACCAGCAGGCGTGGCGCGAGTACCGCGCGCCGATGTGGCGCGCACCCACGTTGTCGCTGTCGCAGAAGATCGAGACGACGATGTTCCTGCTCGTGTACCACGTCCCGGTCGCGTGCGCGCTGGGTTGGATGCTGATCGTCGCTCGGGCAGCCGGCCTGCTGACCTGGGGTGACGGCGTCGACCTGACCCCGATCGCGACCCTGCTCTTCCTCGGTCCGCTCATCGAGCTGGCGTCGGGCCTCGTCGTCAGCCGTGCACCGCGGCGCGCCGCGCTCGGGATCGTGCTGTTCCTGCCGTCGTTCGTCCTCTTCACGGTGATCTGCACCAAGGCGTGGGTCGACGGGTTGCTGGGCCGCCCCTACACGTGGAACAAGACGCCCCGCACCGGCCACGGGCAGGTCCGCACGGTCGAGCCCGTCGCCGCCGGAGCGCCGGCGTGAGCAGGCGGCCGTGAACCGGAACTGGCTCAGGGTCGTCGGCCGGCTCGGGCTCACGTTCGGCACGGTCTACGCCGGATTCGTCCTGCTGCTGGACCCGTGGCGCTACGCGGAGGCCGACGCGGTGACGTGGGCGCTGAACGTCGTCGGCGTCGACCGGGTGCGCGGCGGCTACGGGAACCAGGTCCTGGTCATGCCGGAGCACCACCGGGCGTTCCTCGCGAGCATCAGCCCGTCGTGCTCCGCGCTCGCAGCAGTGCTCGCGTTCGGAGCCATCGCGCTGTTCCTCGTGCGCGGCGAGCCGCGCCGCCGGCTCGTCGCGTTCGCGGGCGCTGCCGGCGTCGTCCTCGTCTGCAACATGGTGCGCATCGCGCTGTCGATCTGGGTCGGCCTCGTCACGTCGGAGCACGGCCTGACCGTCTTCCACGACTGGGTCGGCACCGCGTTCGGGCTGATCTACGTGCTCGGCGGCTTCACGCTCTTCCTGTTCCTGCTGCTGCCGAGCAACCAGCAGCTGCTGAAGGAGGCCACGAATGCCGGCTGACCCGACGACCGTCGCGCTCGCCGCCGCCGGTGTGGCGTCGCTCACCGGCGCCATCGCGTGGCGCCAGGCGGCGCGGCACGGCCGCAGGGCGCGCCTGGTGCGCCGCTTCGCGTCGCCGCTGCCCGACCGCCGGGCCCGGGCCGGCGTCGAGCTGGTCGGCCTCGGTCTCGGACGGGCCGCGAACCCGATCCTCGCCCACGTGGTCGAGGAGGACGACCCGCACGTCCGCGTGCTGATCGCGATGGCCGTGGCCCGCCGGCAGTGGGAACCGAGCGGCTCCGCCCGGGTCGCCGCGCTCAGGCAGTGGGCCCGGGCCGAGCTCGAGCACCAGGGCTTCGAGGTCGTCGGGTTCGGGCCCGCGTTCACCCGGCTCGCCGACATGGGCGGCCCCCGGCCTCCGGCACGCGCGGCGGAGCCGGACCGCGCCGCGGAGCCGGCGGCCGCGGGCGACCGCGACGCGGAGGCCCTGCCGCCGCTGCATTGGCGCCCGGCGCCGGCCACCGACATCGGGGCGGCAGTCGGCGCGGGCCACCACGAGGAGCACCGCGAGGACCGTCGGGAGGAGGACGGCGTGAGCCTCACCGCGCCGCAGCCGTCATGACCACCGTGCTCGTCACCGGCGCCGGCGGGCCGGCCGGGGTCTCCGTCATCCGTTCGCTGATGGACGGGGGTCACCACGTGATCGCGGTCGACGCCGATCCGCTCGCCGCCGGCATGTACCTCGCGGCCGAGCACGCGGCGGTCGCGCCCGCAGTCGAAGCGGAGTCGTTCGTCAGCGACCTCGCCGACGCCGCCAAGCGCTTCCACGTCGAGGTCGTCGTGTGCACGGTCGGCGAGGAGATGCTCGTCCTGAGCGGCCGCGAGCACGACCTGGCCGGGGCGGCGCTCTGGCTCGCGCCCCACGACACGATCGTCACCTGCCTCGACAAGTGGCGCTTCGCGCGCGTCACCGGGCTGGCCGGCGTGCCGGTCCCGCCGACCGCCCTCGGCGACCCGGACGGCGACATGCTGACGCCCGTCCACGAGATCCCCGGACCGTGGATCGTCAAGCCGCGCTTCGGGCGGGGCTCGCGCAACGTGTACCACGTCGACGAGCCGGCCGAGCTCGGGTGGGCCTGCCGCCGGACGCCCGCGCCGATCGTCCAGACCCGGCTGCGCGGCCGGGAGTTCACGGTCGACCTGCTGACCGATCGCGGCGGACGGCTCGCCGCGGCCGTGCCGCGCTGGCGGCTCGAGACCCGCGCCGGCATCAGCACGAAGGGTCGCACCTTCGAGGACGAGCGCGTCGTCGACGTCGCGCGCTTCACGCTCGCGACGATCGGGCTCGAGGGCGCCGCCAACCTGCAGGGGTTCGTCACCGACGACGGGCAGGTGATGGTCGTCGAGGTCAACCCACGCTTCTCCGGTGGGCTCGCCCTGTCGCTCGCGGCGGGCGCCGACCTGGTGGGCGAGTACGTGCGCGCCGCGCTCGGCGGGACGCTGCGACCGCGACGACTCCGGTTCCGGCCCGGCGTCACCATGACGCGGCTCTACACCGAGATCGTCGCCGCGTAGCGGAGCGGAGGCCCGGGCGTGCGGCTCCTCGTTCCCTTCGGGACGCGCCCCGAGATCGTCAAGCTCGCCCCGGTCGTGGCCGCGCTCCGAGGTCACGGGCACGAGGTCCGTGCCGTCGCGACCGGGCAGCACGGCGACCCGCGCCTCGCCGACGACTTCCTCGCCGACCTCGCGCTCGAGCCCGACGCCCGCTGGGCGCTGCCCGGGCGTGAGGCCGACCGGGTCGGCGCGCTCCTGACGCGCGCCTACGACGAGCTGAACCGGCACCCGGTCGACGCCGTCGTCGTGCTGGGCGACACGCACACCGTCCCGCTGTTCGGGCTCGCGGCGCGCCGGTCGGGCGTCGGCGTCGTGCACCTCGAGGCCGGGCTCCGCTCGTTCAACGAGCGGTCGCTCGAAGAGGTCCACCGCCGGGCGGCGGCCGCGATCTGCTCCCTGCACCTCGCGCCGACGGCGCTGGCCGCGAGCCTGCTGCACGCCGAGGGGGTCGACAGCCGGCGTGTCGTCGTCGTCGGGAACCCCATCACGGACACGCTCGCGAGCTTCGGGCCGCCACGGCGCCATCCCACGGAACGCGCCGGGGCCGTGTTCACCGCGCACCGGGCGACCAACGTCGACGACCCGGCCCGGCTCGCGGCCGTCGTCGACTGTGCCGTCGGGCTCGCCGACGCGCTCGGGACGGTCACCTTCCCCGTGCACCCACGCACCGACGCGCGCCTGCGGGACGCGGGGCTGCACGAGGTGCTCGGACGTCACCCCGGTGTGCTCCTGCGGGAGCCGCTGCGGTACCGCGAGATGCTCGACGCCGTCGCCCGGGCGCGCGTGGTCGTCACCGATTCGGGCGGGCTGCAGGAGGAGGCGGCGTGGCTCGGCGTGCCGGTGGTGGTGCTGCGGCGGTCGACGCCCCGATGGGAGGGGGTGCTCGCGGGAACCACCGCGCTGGTCGGTGTCGACGCCGGCCGCGCCGTCGCCGCCGCGCGCCGGCTCGCGGACCCCGCCGAGCAGGCACGGGTCGCCGCGGTCGCGTGCCCCTACGGCGACGGCCGGGTCGGCGAGCGGGTCGCCCGCCTGCTCGACGAGCCCGCGGTCCGGGCGCTGCTCACCCTCCACGAGCCCGACTTCACCGGCGGCGCGCCCCCGGCGCTGGTGGCGTCATGAGGATCGAACCGGTGCTGTACGGCACGCACGCCGGAGCGACACCCGCCGCCGTCCTGTTCGACCTCGACGACACGCTGTTCCCGCAGCGATCGTGGTTGACCGGCGCGTGGCGTGCCGTCGCGACCCGGGCCGCCGGCTCCTCCGTCGAGCCCGACGCGCTCCTGCGCGCCCTGCTCGCGGTGGCCGCGCAGGGCAGCGACCGCGGGCACGTCATCGACCGGGCGCTCCAGATCGTCGGTGCCCGCGACGTGCCGGTCGAGCCGCTCGTGGACGCCTTCCGCCGCTACGCGCCCGACCGCCTCGACACGTATCCCGGCACGCACCGTGCGCTCACACTGCTCGGCCGCCGGGTCCCGCTCGCGCTCGTCACCGACGGCGACCCCCTGGTGCAGCACAACAAGCTGCGCGCGCTCGGGCTCGCGGGTCGGTTCACGGTGATGGTGTTCTCCGACGAGCTCGGTCGCGAGCACCGCAAGCCCGACCCCCTGCCGTTCCGGGTCGCGCTCGACGGGCTCGGGGTGGAGGCGGCCGACGCCGTGTACGTGGGCGACCGGCCCGAGAAGGACGTCGCCGGCGCCCGGGCCGCCGGCATCCGGTGCATCCGGGTGCGCACCGGCGAGTACCGCGCCGCGCCCGACGTGCCGCGCCCCTGGGCGACGGTACGCGACGTCGTCGACGCGATCCGCCTCCTCGACGCACCGACCCGCCTGGCCGGTTGACGATCTCGCCGAGACGCGAGCGGCTGTCAGGCGGCGTCGAGCGGGAGTGCGGGGAGCGGCGGGAGCGGCCGGACGGCGTGCTCGATCGGCTGCCGCAGCGCCGCTGCCGCCAGGACGCGGGCCAGCTCCCGCGTCTCCGGACGGTCGTAGAGATACGACAGGAACTCGTGGCAGCTCACCGATGCCCTCCCACGCCGCTTCCACCGATGTACGACCCAGCCCTCGGGTCAGGCAAAGGTTTCGACAAGAGTTGGGAAAAACTGAAGCCGGTTGCGGAGGTTTCTCGGGTGAAGGCCCGGTTTCCCCGACCTGACCCGCGCCTTACACGCCGGGCCGGACACCACCGAGGAGGGCGAGCTCCCGCCACTTCCAGTGGCAGTCGACCTGGGTGAACCCGGCCGCCCGCAGCCAGGCGAGCTGGTCCGCGACCGGCGCCAACTTGTTCGACGGGTCGTCGGCCTCGGGCGACGAGCCGATCGCGTACAGGAAGGCCTCGTGGAGCTCGGGCGTCGGCGAGTCGACGTGCTCGAGGTCGAGGAACACCCCGCCGGGCGCGAGCAGCTCGAACACCTCGGCGTACAGCGACCGTTTGCGCTCGTCGGTGAGGTGGTGGATGGCGAACGCCGACACGACGGCGTCGAACGGCTCCCAGCGCGGCAACGGTGTGTCGAGGTCGTGTGCGACGACCGTGACCTCGGGCACGCCGTCGAAGCGCTCACGGGCGCGGCGCAGCATCTCGTCGGAGAAGTCCACGGCGATGCCGCCCAGGCCCGGCCGCGCCGCCCGCAGCTCGGCGAGCAGGTACCCGTCGCCGGCGCCCAGGTCGGCGACGCGCGCCGCCGTCGCGGGGAGGAACTCGAGCAGCGCGGCGTAGCCCTCGTCGCGGTGCGGGATCCGGTGCCGGCGCCCGAGGTAGGCGGCGGCGTGCTCCGTCTCCGACCACAGGTTGACCGTACGCTCGCTCACGGGCCGACGGTCCGTTCGCGGGGTTCGGCGCGGTCGCGCAGGCGGGCGAGCTTGTTGACCGCGTTGAGGTACGCGCGTGCCGACGCCTCCACGACGTCGGTCGACACACCCCGGCCCGTCGCGCGCCGGCCGTCGGCCTCGAGCTGGATCACCGTGTCGCCGAGGGCGTCGCCGCCGCCGGTGACCGCCGCGACCTTGAAGTCGACGACCGTGCTGTGCACGCCGGTGGCCGACGAGATCGCGTCGAACGCGGCGTCGATCATCCCGTTGCCGGTCCCGGTCGCCTCGACCTTCGTCCCGCCGTCACCGTCGGCGAGCACGATCTCGGCCGTCGGGTGGTGCTGCGTCCCGCCGTGGAAGTCGAGCGACACGATCGAGTACCGGTGCACCGCGCCGGTCCCCAGCTCCTCGGCCACGATCGCCTCGAGGTCGGCCTCGGTGATCTCCACCTTGCGGTCGGCCAGCTCCTTGAAGCGGACGAACGCCTGGTTCAGCGCGTCGCCCTGCAGGTGCAGGCCCATCTTCGCGAGGGTGTCGCCGAACGCGTGCCGGCCCGAGTGCTTGCCGAGCACGATCTGCGCCGCCTCCTGCCCGACCGTGGCGGCGTCGATGATCTCGTAGGTCTCCTTGTCCTGCAGGACGCCGTGCTGGTGGATGCCCGACTCGTGCGCGAACGCGTTGCGCCCGACCACGGCCTTGTTGTACTGCACCGCGTACCCGGTGAGGCGCGACACGAGCCGCGACGTGCGGGCGAGCTCCTCGGTCCGCACGTTGACACCGACCCCGGCGAAGAAGTCGCCGCGCGTGCGGATGGCCATCACGACCTCCTCGAGCGCCGCGTTCCCCGCGCGCTCCCCGAGCCCGTTGACCGCGCACTCGACCTGCCGGGCACCGTTCGACACGCCTGCGAGCGAGTTCGCGACGGCCATCCCCAGGTCGTTGTGGCAATGCGTCGACACGACGTAGTCGCCCTTCACCGTGTCGATGATGTGCGCGATGAGCTTCCCGTACTCCTCGGGCACACCGAAGCCAACGGTGTCGGGGATGTTCAGCGTGGTCGCGCCGTTGTCGACCGCGAGCTGCAGCACCTCGCAGAGGAAGCCGACGTCGGAGCGGCTGCCGTCCTCGGGCGAGAACTCGACGTCCGGCGTGTAGCTCTTCGCCCGCGACACGGCGGCGACGACCTCGGCCTTCACCTGGTCCTCGGTCATGCGCAGCTTCTTCGCCATGTGGATCGGCGACGTGGCGATGAAGACGTGGATGCGCGGCTTCTCGGCGTGGCGGACCGCCTCCCACGCCCGGTCGACGTCCTTGAAGCCCGTCCGCGAGAGCCCGGCGACGATCGGCCCGCGGACCGACTTCGCGATCGCCTCCACCGCCTCGAAGTCGCCGTCGCTCGCGATCGGGAACCCCGCCTCGATGACGTCGACACCGAGGCGCGCGAGCTGCTCGGCGATCTCGAGCTTCTCGGCGACGTCGAGCGAGATGCCGGGCGACTGCTCGCCGTCCCGCAGGGTCGTGTCGAAGATCAGGACTTGATCGGCCATGTCTCGCTCGTTTCGTCAGGTGTTCCGGGCAACGAAAAACCTCCCCGGCCCGTAGGCACGAGGAGGCGTCCGCGAGCACCGGGAGGCGCTCGCAACTACGTAAGGAGGAGGCTGTGGCTACGGGCGCGTGCGCGCGGGTCCGTCGTCATAGGGCATTGATGTTGACAGTTCCCGGCACGGATTGCAAGACGGATCGCCGGCGGGAACCGGCGTGACACCTCAGCAGGCGAAGATCACGACCGACCAGGCGCCGTTGGTCCACGTCGCCGAGAACGGCAGCGTGGCGATCGTCCCGTCGCTGCTCGTCCCGTCGGGCATAGTGCCCGGCTGCCACACGATCCTCGGGAGCGTGGTCATGCGCGCGCCGCCGTGTGCATCACACCCGTTGTTCTCGAGCACCACGTAGTACTCCAGCACCGCCAGCTCTGCCCCGGCACGCGAGTCCGCCGCCGCGGGCGTGAACGCCGGCGTCGACCGCGCCGCGGCTTCGAGCGCGGCCAGGTCGGCGGCGAAGTCGTTGGCGGCGACGGCGCCGAACCCGAGGTTCGCGCGCAGCCGTTGCTGCATGGGTTCGTCGAGGATCGTGGCTTCGTACGAGCGCCCGAAGTCCTTCAGCGACGCGCTCCGCGACTCGAGGTCGCTCAGCACGAGCAGGGCCGGTTGCGCGACCGAGGCCGGCATCCCGGCGGGCAACGCGTGCTCCGCCGGACCGGTGGCCGCGGCGTTCACGGCGTTCGTGACCGATGCGGGGATGGTGTGCCACGGGGGGCCGGCACCGTTGATCGCGGTGGCGGCGGCGCGGAGCTGCCCGTCGAGGGTGCGAGCCGCGGTGACGAACGGCGCGAGCTGGTCGAGCGCGGTGGGGGCGGACGTGGTCGTGACCGGCTCGGTCGTGCCCACCGGCGCGCCGGTGGTCGTCGCACCGTGGCCGGCCCGCATCGTGGTCGGAGTCCGGGCGCCGACCGACCGCCCGTCGGAGGATTCGCAACCCACCAGGACCAGCGCGAACACCACTCCCACCGCTGCGAACACCGACCGTGACCCCATCTCCCCGTTTGTCGCGCTCCCCCACGCCCACACACAGTGCCGAAAGACCCTCGGGCCGGCGGGCGCCGGCGCCCG
>DASRHL010000026.1:0-15017 GCA_035650535.1 Acidimicrobiia bacterium | reverse complement strand
GCGCCGCGTCAGCGAGTCAGGGGCGCGAGCGCGAGCTCGGTCCGTGCGGCGGATGCGGTCCGCCGCTGGCTCCGCGCGATCGCGACGGTCGCCGCGAGCCCCACGAGCAGGAGGAAGCCACCCGTCCCGAGGACGACGAGGTTCGGCGATGCAAGGCGGTTCATCACGGGCGCAAGCGCGAACGAGAAGATCATCGCCGTCCGGACGAACGCCGCCGCGAAGCCGAAGAGCGAGCCGAGGACGTGCGGTTCCGCCTCGCGCTGCACGACCGTCTCGAAGACGATGTCGGTCGTCCCGTCCACGATGCCGATCGCGGCGAGGACGAGGAAGACGGTCGGCGCGTCGTGCTCGAGCGCGAGCAGCGCGAGCAGCGCGGCCATCAGCATCAGCCCGCCGCCGATCCACCGCGAGGCGCCGCGGCCGAGCCGGAGCGTCCCCACGAGCAGCTCGCCGACGGCGAGGCCGAGCGACGCCGTTCGGACGAGACGGTCGACCCGGCCTGAGCCCGGCGCCGCCACTCAGCGCACTGCAGCCTCGTCCGTCCGGGTGGCCGTGGGAGCGGTCGCGGCGCGGCCGCGCCCGTCGCGCGGCCCGAGCAGCGACCGCGCGTAGGCGAGGTAGAAGGCCGGGCTCACGACGAGCCCGGAGACGACGGCAACCCACTTGATCACCGGTCGTTTCGGGTTCAGCACGATCAGGCGGCCGAAGTAGACGACGAGCAGCAGCGCGGCCGCGAGCAGTGCGAGTTGCCCGACGAACCGGGGGATCTCGCTCCCACGGACGACGAGCCAGCCGAACACGACGAGTGCGGCGGCGGTCAGCGCGAAGGTCGCGAACCCTCGCGGATCCGTGTAGCTCGGGACGTCGGCGTGGCGCACGGGGTGGGCGAGCACGGCGGTGTCCCACGCCCCGTGCAGGGCGGCGCCGGCGTCGGCGACCACCGCGAGCACGAGGGCGACCTTGGCGAACTGCGGCTCGCGCCGGCCGAGCTGCTCCGCGAGCGCGACGGCGACCGGGATCGCGGTGATCGCGCCGACGAGGAGGGTGATCGCCGACGCGCGGAGCGCCCACCGTTCGCCCTCCCGGACGGCGACGGCGAAGGTCACCGTGAAGACGACGCCGGCGACCGCGGTCGCGACCGCGGCCAGCCCGGCGAAGCGGCGGTACGAGTCGGTCACGTTCCCCGTTCGCTCCGCCGTCCCGCGCCGGATCACTCGGGACGGTGCGCGTCGCCGTCAGGCGGCGCGGCGGGTCGGGCGGCGGGTCTTCCGCTTCGCGTCGACGACCTCGTCACCGAGGCGCGCGATGTCCGCCCGCTCGAGCGAACGCTTGAGCTCGGGGAACACCTCCCGCTCCTCTTCCGTCACGTGGTGCTTGATCCCGGCCGTCACCATCGCGACCGCGGCACCGAAGCCGGGCGCGTCGACGAGCCGGCGCAGCTTCGCCATGCCGTCCCGCGCGAGCTGGTGCTCGACCTCGGCCTCCTCCTCGGCCTCCTCGTCGACCTCGCTCCGCACGAGCGGGTAGATGAGCCGCTCCTCGATGTCCATGTGCAACGCCAGGGCCGCCTCGAGCCGCTCGAGCGTCTGGCGCCGGCGTCGACCGGGATTGCTCTCCGCCAGGCGCTGCAGCATCTGCTCGGTCTCGCGGTGGTCCTTCTTCAACAACACGAACGGGTCGTTCACGACCGTCCCTCCTACCGGCCGCCCGTTGCGGCTCGTCGCCTCCGTTACCCGGAGCGACGGCGCCGAAACCGATCAGCGCGTTCGAGGTGCGGACGAGGCGCGTCCGGCGCGCCGGCGTCGACCGTCGCCTCGGGTCGGTCTGCGGCACGCTCCCGACCGCGTACCCGTCGCGGCGGCCCGCTCCTCGGCTGCGCGCGTCCGGTCAGCTGCCGCTGTGCGCATCGGGCCGCGCCGCCCGCTCCGCGACCTCGTCGTCGTCGAGGTCGCCCCGCGGTCCGAGGTCCTTCCACGGCGCATCGAGAGCCGGATCGTCGAGGCGCGGATCGTCGCGGCGCGGATCGTCGAGGCGCGGGTCGTCGACGGACTCGTCGGTCGGCGGGCGCGGCTCCGGGTCCCCGGGAGTGCGCGTCATACCGCGTGACGTGCCCGTTCGGGCCGGGCGCGAAACCCGGTTGCGGACGGACCCGACCTGGGAACACTTGAGACGGGGACACGAGGAGAGGCGCGCGACACGGAAAGGCGCGACGCGATGATGCGCACCCCGACGAGACCGAAGTTCGCAGGATCGGCGGTCGACGCCGAACAGCTGATCCGCCTCGGCGAGTTCCTGGCCCCGCAGACGCACTTCGTCAGCGAGGACCACCTGCGGGAGGCGGCCGGGCACCTCGCGGAGTGGGCGGACGACCAGCCGAGCCGGTTGTGGATCGCCCGCGACCTCGCGGTGCGCCGCGGGTGTCGGGGCACGGTCGTCGACGTCCTCCACCAGGCCGGGCTCGGCGCCCCTCGTCGTCTCGTGCAGTTCGGCGACGCGCGCGCGTCCTGACGGGAGGTCCGATGACGCAGCTCTCCGACGATCGAGACCGGTCCGCCGAACTGCCCGCACCACCGCAGCCCCGTTCGCGCCGGCGGACGCGGGAGGCGCACTTCGCCGTCGCCTCGCTCGTGGTCGACGGGCAGCACTGGCCGGTTCGGTACGCGAGCCTCGACATCTACCATCACGGGCCCGACTTCGACGACGCCACAGCCGCGACGTGGGAGGTGCAGTGCACGTCGTCGCCCGACGCCGATCGTCTCGACGTCGGCCGCGAGTACGACGTCGAAGTCGAGACGCGGACGGGCCGCTGCTTCGCCGGCCGCGCGTTCGCCCAGCACGCCTCGACCGAGATCTGCACACTCCTCGACACCGGCACGCCGCTCGCCGGGCTCCGGGCGGCCGACTACGCGTGAACGAGCCCCGGCAACCGGAAGGCCCGACCGATCTCCCGGCGCGGACGTGGCGCGCGGTCGTGAGGCGGGTCGCACGCGAGGCCCGGGCCGACGATCTCACCGACTGGGCCGCGGCACTGACCTACTACACGGTGCTCGCGCTGTTCCCGGCGATGATCGTGCTCGTCGCCATCCTCGGGCTCGTCGGTCAGTACCCGGCGACGGTCAACGCGCTCCTGAAGATCGTGGGGCAGATCGGGCCGAAGTCGGCCGTCGACACGTTCCGCGAGCCGATCACCGGGGTGGTCCGGAACAAGGGCGGCGCCGGCGCTCTCCTCGGCGTCGGGCTGATCGGTTCGATCTGGTCCGCGTCGGGCTACGTCGGCGCCTTCATGCGTGCGTCCAACGCGATCTACGGCGTGGAGGAGGGGCGTCCGTTCTGGAAGCTCCGGCCGCTGCAGCTCGTCGTCACGATCACGATGGTCCTCATGACCGCGCTCGTCGCGGTCGCGATCACGCTGACCGGTCCGCTCGCGCGCGCGGTCGGCGACCAGATCGGCATCGGACGCACGGCCGTGACCGCGTGGAACTACGCCAAGTGGCCCGTGCTCTTCGCCGTCGTCTCGCTCGTCTTCGCGATCCTGTACTACGCGGCGCCCAACGTGCGGATCCCCCGTTTCCGCTGGATCACGCCCGGGAGCCTGCTCGCGCTGGTGGTGTGGCTGGCGACGTCGATCGGCTTCGGCGTCTACCTCGCCAACTTCGGCTCGTACAACGCGACGTACGGCACGCTCGGCGCCGTCGTGGTCTTCCTCGTCTGGCTGTGGCTGACGAACCTCGCGCTCCTCCTGGGCGTCGAGCTCAACGCGGAGGTCGAGCGGGGCCGCGAACTGGCGAGCGGCGACCAGCGAGCCGACGACGGGATCCAGCTCGAGCCGCGGGCCGTCAAGGGGACGCGGCGCGGGCGCCGGGCCGCGACGACGAGCTGAGCGGGCCCGGCGGCCCGAGCGGCGACGGCGCTCCGGCGCGCATCGAGCACGGGCCGGCCGGTCTTCGCGTTGAACGCGCGCGCGAGGGCGCGCGCGTGGAACGCCGAGACGAGGCAGAAGATCGGGCGACGCGGCGCTCGCGGAAGCCGTGCGGGGACTCCGCGTCCGTGGCCCCAGAGCCGTCGTCCGGTGCCACGCCGCTCCTACAGCCTGGAGGCGAGCTTCCGCCCCAGCCGCACGCCCCGACTGCCCCAGTACCGGACGAGCTGCTGCGCCCGGCTCGGGCCTCGGGGTCGCCAACCCGCGAACGCCGTGCCGTCGAGCGCGGCGTACCACTCCTGGATGAACGGATGGGTGCAGCCGAACTGCCACGGCTTGGGTTGGTTCGAGAAGTGGACGATCCAGGGATCGCGGCGGAGCACGTCGAGGGTCTCGCAGTCGTACGGGAGGAAGTCGTCGTAGTGATGGTGGAGCTCGGTCCAGAAGATCTCGGCCTGCTGGTTCCAGCGGGGGTCGATCGCGAGGATGCGGTCGCCGAGCACCGCGTTGATCGCCTCCTGGTCCTGGGCGCGCAGGTAGCGGGCGCCGGTGAGGTACTCGAGCAGCGCTTCGGTCATCCTCGCCCGACGCCATCCGGCCAGGTCCATGAGCAGCACGCCGGAGTTGAAGTTGAGCTCACCCGCCGACCGACCGGTCTCGTACCAGTGCGGCACGCCGGTCGGCAGGAACGGCGACTGCACGTCCGGCACCCCCGCCGCGAGGGCGCCGCACAGCTCGAGCCCGAACAGCTCCGCCACGGAGCGTCGCGCGATCACGTCGCAGTCGAGGTAGAGCACCCGGTCGACGTGCGGCAGGACCTCGGGAAGGTAGATCCGCGCGTATCCGGCGCGGGTGATGACCGGCCAGGTGTTGGGAAGGCCGGCGACGCGGTCGCGGAGCGAGTCGATCCACACGATGTCGACCCCGGGGCGCCTGAGGCTCGACTCGACCGGAGCGCGCACGGTCTCGTCGATCCCCATGTCGAGCACGCAGAGCCTGAGTCGCAGGCTCGGGTCGAGCGACGCGACGACCGAGGATGCCGCGACCGTCAGCGGCATCGCGTACGCCGAGTCGGCGGCGAGCGCGACGGTCACGGTGCCCGCGTTCCGCCCCGCTGTGCCTCGCGTAGCATCCATCGCGACCTCAGCCGGGCCCCAGCTGGCCCGGGCCGACGACATCCGCCCGCTCTTCGGCTTGCCCCTTCCCGATTTCTTCTCTACCCCGCCCTGCACCTGCGTACAAGACCGGGTATGAGAACGTCGTGAGCATCCTCGTCGGCACGTCGTCGTGGACGGATCCGACGCTCGTCCGCGAGACGAGCTTCTACCCGCGCGGCGCCCGGAGCGCCGAGGACCGGCTCCGTTACTACGCGTCGATCTTCCCCGTGGTCGAGGTCGACTCGACCTTCTACGCCCCGCCGTCCGCTCAGGTGGCGCAGGCCTGGGTCGATCGCACGCCCGACCGTTTCCGCATGGACGTCAAGGCGTTCGGACTCCTCACCGGGCACCCGGTGAACCCCCAGCGCCTGTGGGCCGACATCCGCGACGCCGTGCTGCCCGAGCACGCCGGGAAGCGCAACGTCTACGGCACCCATCTCGAACCCGAGGCATTGGACGAGGCCTGGCATCGCTTCGGCGACGCGCTCGCGCCGTTGCGGGGCGCCGGGAAGCTCGGCGCCGTCGTGTTCCAGTGGCCGCCCTGGTTCACGGCCACGAACGCGAACCGCGCCGTGCTCGAGGAGCTGCCGGGCCGCTTGCCGGATCTCCCGCTCGCAGTGGAGTTCCGCCACGGCTCCTGGCTCGACGAGCGTGACCGCGACCGGACGCTCGACCTCCTGTCGCGGCTCGGGCTCGCGTACGTCGTCGTCGACGAGCCCCAGGGCTTCAAGACCTCCGTCCCGCCGGTCGTGGCCCGCACCGGCGACCTGGCGATCGTCCGCTTCCACGGTCACAACGCGGCCAACTGGCAACGGAAGGGCATCACCCCAGCCGAGCGGTTCCGCTACCTCTACCGCGAGGACGAGCTCCGCGAGTGGGTCGACCCGATCCGCCGGCTCGACCGGGAAGCGCACGAGACGCACGCGCTGATGAACAACTGCTACCGGGACTACGGGGTCCGCAACGCGTACGACCTCGGCGCGCTCCTCGGCGAGGGCATCCAGCCCGACGCCCCGGAGCCCACGTTCGACACCTGAACGGCGGGTCCGTCACACGGGTGGGGCGAGGGGCGCCAGGCGGTTGCCGGGTCCGCCCACGTTCGCAGCGGACGCGTTGGTCACGAGCCGCAGCTGCGACACGATCCTCGGGAGATCGGCCCGCGCCGGGTTCACGGCGGCCGACGCCGCGCCCTCCGCGTAGAAGGGCGCGGACGCACCACGGTCGACGACGTAGGCACCGTACGTCTGCAGCGCTTGCCAGATCATCTGGCCTGCCGCCGACATGCCCGCGGGCATCGGGACCCCCCGCGGGATCGCGACGAGCGCGCCCATCGGCACGAACCCGCCGTACGCGGTCGCCGCGTCACCGTCCTGGCCGGCCGCCGGCCACACCCATCCGGCGCGGAGCGCGCTGTTCGGCAGCGCCCACGACAGTGCATGGCGGATCGCACCGGAGCTCAGGTCGTAGGACCGGATCAGGCCACCGAGCTGCGACACACGCGACGCGCGCACCTGATGGACCGAACCGACCGGACCGTTGGTGATGCCGTTGCCCCAGATCCCGCCTGCGCGCAGATCGGTGACGATGTTGTTGCGGTTGGGGTTCGACGGGAACTGGTACTGGTACCACTCGGTCGCGGTGACGCCGTCGGCGTTCACGAAGCTGTAGTGCGACTCCGCGTACGCGTTCGCCGTCGACTGGTCGACGAGCGCGTACCCGGCGCTTCCGACCGAGACGCCGAAGCCGTTCACGGAGTTGATCTCGGCCGCGGTGGTGATGACGCGACCGTCGAAGGTCGCCTGGTCGCCGAGCGGGAGGTTCCAGACCGAGGTCGCGGCGAACGGCCACAGCCGGACGTCACGCGCTCCGGGTTGTGGAGGCGGCGCGGGCGCCACGGTCGTCGTCGTCACCCGGGGCGCCGTCGTCGTGGTCGGGCTCGTCGTCGGCGCGGTGGTGGTCGCCGCGGTGCGGCACCAGCGGCACGCCCGGAAGGACGCCGCGCTCACCGTCGGCGCGGTGGGCGCCTGCGTGCGGGGGACGGCGGCGCTGCAGGCGGACAGGAGGACGGCGATGCCGACGAGCAGCGTCGACCGTCGGGAGCCCCGCCGCTGCGGGCGCGCGCCGGCGGGGGGACGGGCGTGACTCGATCGCATAGCGGCCCATCGTCACGCTGAGTGGTCGCCTTGACCGTCTCCCGGTCAAGGAACGCACAAGGAGTGGCAAAGGGCGCGCAAGCATGCCCGTTTCGTCCGGTGCGGCGCCGGGAAGAGGTCCGGCAGTCAGCGAGAGCTGAAGCCCGGAGTCGAAAGGAGGTGAACCTCGTGATCGTTCTCGGAGTGATTCTCCTGATTCTCGGACTGGTCCTCTCGTCGCCCGTGCTGTGGGTGATCGGGCTGATCCTGCTCGTCGTCGGTGCCGTCCTGTGGCTCGCCGGCGCCGCCGGACACGCCGTAGCGGGGCGAAGACACTACTGGTGACGCCGGTGGGGAGCGGAGCCGCCGGGGGTCGGCACGGGGCGGCCGCTCCGCACCGGTGATCGGGTCCGAGGGGTGCGGCGGCGCGCGCGGCCGCCGCAGCCCCGCCCACGGCCGGAGCCGCTCTCAGGCGAGCTCCGCGTAGCGGCGGGCGACCGGGAACTGCGCCAGCAGCTCGACCGCCCGCTCCACCTGCGCCGGCGACAGTGCCGTGCGCCACTTGCCCGACTGTTCCGACGCGACGCGGCTCGTCTGCTCACGCTCGCCGGGCCGGTTCGACGCGCGCAGGTAGTCCTCGCACTCGGCGCCCCACACGAGGCCGAGCTCGTCGACGAGGGTCTTGAACTCGGCGAGCGGGTCCGCGCAGAGCTGTTCGTGATCGACGACGAAGTATTCGGGGTGCCGTTCGACGAGCTCGTCGTAGGCCGAGTGCGTGAAGCCGATCAGCCAGACCTGCCTGTCGAACTGGTCGCCGTCGACCGGGAATGGCGGGCTCCCCCATCGCTCGATCCGGGGCAGGACGCCGCGGTCGTCGACGCGGTCGCCACCCCACCCGAGCTTCAGGTGGCTGGCGAGGACGTCGAGCGGATGGCGGCGCACGATGAGGACCCGCGGGCCGTAGCGGTCGACGATCCACTCCAGCGCGAGGGGCACGTACACCGACTTGACGACCCGGTCGAGCGACGGGCCGGCGGACGCCGGGAGGGCGAAGCGGGTCGCGAGCCGGAAGCGTAGGGGGACGACGCGCGAGCCCGGGTCGAGTGCTTTCGTCCGCTCCTCGTAGGGCACGGCGCGGTAGGCCCAGTAGCTCGGCGACAACCGGTTCGGGACCGAGCTGTTGTGCAGCGGACGGCGCCGGTTCGGGAGGAACCCGCGCGCCGCGCCGAAGGCGACGTCCCACAGTCGGACGTAGTCGGGGGGCGGCTCGGTACCCCGGTCGACCACAGGCAGCGCGCCGAGTCCGGCGACGGCGCGGGCCGCGTACGGGACCTCCCAGGGGTTGTCGGGCTCGTGGAGGTGGGTGACGCCCTCCGTCCGGCCCAGGACCTCCGAGACCCACGACGTGCCCGATCGCATCCCGCCGGCGATCAGGAGCGCATGGCTCTCGGCCCGGCCGCGCTCGGCGGCCGCGCCATGCACACTCATCTCCCAAACCCCCTGGCGATCGCCGACCGACTCGCTCGCCTGCTCCAGAGGGACACCCGCCCGGAAGCACCGGATGGACGACCCGCTCGTCGATACCGCCATCCCCCGCCAGGACGCATCCTACCCCGTCCGCCGGGCGGCCGTCCCGCCCGCCGGGCGGTGACCGGCGCAAGTCCGGTTCAGTCGGCGGTGGCCCGCGCGTGGGGATTCACGATCCCCGCCATCATCCCGCCGTCGACGATGAACTCCGAGCCCGTGCAGTAGCTCGACTCGTCGGAGGCGAGGAACAGCGCGAGGTTCGCGACCTCGCGGGGCTTGCCGGCGCGCGCCATCGCGAACATCTCGTACATCGCGTCCTGCTCCTCCTCGGTCATCTCGCCGAGGTCGGCGCCGCGGGTCATGGGCGTGTCGATGCCTCCGGGGTGGATCGAGTTGACGCGGATGCCGGCCTTGCCGTACTCGAGCGCAGCCGTCTTCGTCATCCCACGGACGGCGAACTTCGACGCGGTGTACGCGATCGTCCCGCCGTAGCCCTCGAAGCCGTTGGTCGACGAGATGTTGACGATCGAGCCGCCCTGGTTGCGCAGCATCGCGGGGATCACCGCCCGCATCCCGAGGAACACGCCGATCTGGTTGATCTCGATCAGTCGCATGTAGGACTCGAGCGAGGTCTCGTGCGTGAGCGTGCCGAAGTCGAGCACGCCCGCGTTGTTCACGAGGACGTCGATCTTGCCGAACCGACTCTCGGCCTCCTCGACCACCCGGCTCCACTCGTCCTCGTGGCGGACGTCGTGGTGCAGGTAGACGGCCGCGTCGCCGAGGTCCTTGGCGACGATCTCGCCGAGGTCGTCGAGCACGTCGCCGAACACGACGCGCGCTCCCTCGGCCACGAACAGGCGGACCTCCGCCTCCCCCTGGCCCCGCGCCCCGCCGGTCACGATCGCGACCTTGCCCTCGAGCCTGCTCATGCCTCGTTCCCCCTCGTCGGCGGCGTCCGTCGCTGCATCCTCCATCGTCCTGCGCGCCGCGGCAAGGGCCACGCCCGCCTGCGTACCATCGGGGTGACCGAGGCTCCGAGGCGAAGGGGAGGCCCATGGCGACGCAGACGGTGCAGACCGTGCAGACAGTGACCGGGCCCGTCGACGCGACCCGGCTCGGGCGAACGCTCGTGCACGAGCACATCCGCATCTCCTACTGGGGCGAGGAGTACGACCGGAGCTACTCGCAGTGGAACCGGGCCGACGCCGTCGCCACCGCGGTCGACAAGATGGCGGAGCTGCTCGACGCCGGCTTCCGCACCTTCGTCGACCCGTGCCCGATCGAGCTCGGCCGCGACCCCGAGCTCTACGCGGAGATCGCCCAGAAGTCGGGGATGAACATCGTGTGCACGACCGGCTTCTACACCGAGCACATGGGGTGGGGGCTCCCGCCCTACTGGCGCGCGCGCGACCCCGAGGAGGTCGCCGAGCACTACGTCGCCGAGCTGACCGAGGGCATCGCCGGGACGGGCGGGATCCGTCCCGGTGCGATCAAGGCCGCCACCGGCCTCGAGGTCTCGGATGCGGAGCGGCGAGTCCTCACCGGTGCCGCGCTCGCACAGCGCGAGGCCGGGGTCGCGATCATCACGCACACCGAGAACTCGCGCAACGGCGACGTGCAGCAGGACATCTTCGAGTCCGCGGGGGCCGAGCTCGGGCGTGTGCTCATCGGTCACCAGGACGAGCAGGAGGACGTCGCGCCGATCCGCAAGCTGGTCGAGCGCGGCACGTTCGTGGGGGTCGACCGCATCGGGCTCGAGATCCTCGCGCCCGACGTGCGCCGTGCCGAGCACGTCTCGACGCTCGTGCGCGAGGGCTTCACCAGCCAGGTGTGCCTGTCGCAGGACCACATCTGCACGATGACCGCGCCGCGCCCACCCATGTGGACGCCTCCCGAGGCGCGCGAGCGGCGAGCTGCGATGGCGAAGGCCATCCGGTGGCAGGTCTCGGAGCGGCCCTACACGTACCTCTGGACGGACTTCGTCCCGATGCTGCGCGAGCGCGGTGTCACCGACGCCGACCTCGAGACGATCTTCGTCGACAACCCCCGCCGGCTGCTGACGGGCGCCTGAGCGCGGCGCCCGCCCGCGTCAGTCGCGCGGATCGGGAAGCCGGAGCTGCATCGGCGTCTCGGCCGCGGAACGCGCCGTCGCGAGCAGCGTCGCGGTGCGCGTGTAGCCCTCGCGGAACTCGGGCGTGTGGCGCTCGACCCAGCTCTCGGTGCGCGTCATCTCCAACTCGGGATGCAGGACGCCCTCGGCCGCGGCCTCCACACCCAGGTAGAACTCGCGCTCGGGCGACCGCTCCGGCATCAGCCCCCGCTCCGTGCGGGCCGCCTCGACGAGGCGCCGGACCGCTTGCACCAGGATCCCGCGCTGCACCTCCGTGGTCATGCCGCTCACCTCCTCGGTCCCGGACACGTCCAGTGTCCGCGCCGGGCCGGCACGCCACCAGGGGCGAAGGTCATCGCCGAGGCGCGGCGCGCCGCACCGCGAGCGGGAGATGCGGCCTAGAAGGGCGGCGGCGGGACGCCGCAGAAGATCGCACCCGGGCTGCCGGCCGGCGCCTCGACGTAGAGGTCACCGGGCGCCTGCACGTGGTACTTGATCGCGCTGTTCGGACCGCCGATCGTCGAGGTGATCGAGATCGAGCTGTTGCCCCACTGCGTGTACTTGATCGTCGTGTTCAGGGGCCACACGAACCCGCCGCCCGGATACGGGATGGGCGTCGTGTCGCTGAAGAGCCGCCCGGAGACGAGGTAGAACCCGTCGCTGTTGATCGGGCCGTTCCCGGCCGTACCCGGCGACGTGCTCTTCCCACCCGGCACGGCATCCCCGCCGAACGGGTCGCCGGGGAAGCCGTTGTCCCCGACGGCCGGGTTCCCGGCCGGGTTCACGGTCTCGTGACAGAAGTGGGCGGATGCCGGCGCCGCGCTCACCGCCAGGAATCCCGCCGTCGTCAACCCGACCACCAGCAGAGAACGCCAGATGCGCGTCCACGAGATCATGGGCCGTCCCCCCAGCCTCGGCGATGCTTTCCGCTCTCGGCCGACCCCGATCTGCAGATGTATCTCCCCAGCCGCGAAGCTGCCCAAACCCCTCGCGGGGCTCGGACCGGCTCAGGTGCCGCGTCCGCTGCAGAGGTCGTAGCCGACGAGGCAGGGGGCGCCGTTGTTGCCGACCGTGACGTCGCGGAAGGCGAGGTTGGAGCCGTAGACGTAGGCCGAGCTGACCGTCGCGCCGGCCACGGCCGACCGGGCCGCCCACATCGGGGCCGACGCGCTGGTGCCGCCGACGGTGAACCACCCGGCCTGCCCCTGGTAGGAGGTGGTGTCGTAGACGGCGACGCCCGAGGCCGGGTCCGCGTCGAGGGCCACGTCGGGCGTGGCGCGCCGGCCGGCGCAGTTCACCTGCCCGTAGCCCGCGAACCCGTTCTGGGCGGCGGTGGCGGTCTCGTAGGTGCTGCACCCACCTCCGCCCGACGCCCAGCCCGTCTCCGAGGTGAACGCACCCGACGAGTCGAAGTGGAGGGTGGTGCCGCCGACCGAGATCACGTTCGGCGAGGCGGAGGGGTACTCGGCGGGGAGGCCGCTGTCGCCCGCGGACACGAAGACGCTCACTCCCGACTGGGTGAAGTGCCAGTCGTACGCCGACTCGCCCGAGAACTCCGACGCGCCCCAACTGTTCGAGACGTACTGGGCGTGCGTCCGCGCGTAGTCCTCGGCCGCCATCAGGTTGGTGAAGCTGTTCGAGCTCGCCTCGACGAGGAGGACCTTGGCCCCCGGCGCGATCGCGTGCGCCCACTGCACGTCGAGACTGATCTCGAGCGCCCACCCGCTGTTGGCGCGCGGGAGCCGCGTGCCGCCCGACTGGTTCACCTTGTGGAAGCACCCGTTCGCCGTCGTGCACGCCGGGAGCCCGAACGTCGAGCTGAAGACGCCGAGGTCGCTCTCGGCCGTCGGGTCGTCGTAGGCGTCGACGATCGCGATCGTCTTGCCCGCGCCGGCGGTCGCGGACGTCGAGAACCCGTACACCGACTTGATCGTCGCCGGCGCCAGGCCCGCCGGCGTCGTGGCGTTCGGGGCCCCCTTCCCCTGGTCGACGACGTCCGCGTCGCAACGCGCGAAGCCGACCGGCACTGCACCGCACACGCGGTGGCTCAGGCCGAACGCCGCGGCAGGTGGCGGTGCCGCGTGCGCGGGCAGTGCCGACCCGGCCGCGAGCAGGACCGCGACCGCGACCATTGCAAGACCCCGCCGGTTCATTCAGTCCTCCAGGCGTGTCCGGAGGGCGACCTCGCGCCCCGCCGGCCCCATTGTGCCCCTCACCCGCTCTCGGCGCCGGGCGCCCGGGCGCCCGGCCCCCGCTCGCTGCTCCACGGGACCCGCTCCGCGCCGCTCGGTCTCGATCAGGGCTTGGTGCCCGGCGCGCCGGACGCGTTCTGCGAGCCGGCGACGCTGTGGCCGTCGCTTCGCGTGTCGGCATTCGTCGCGCCGTGCGAGCTCTTGTCGCCGCTCGCCGTCGTGGCGGTGCCGGTGCCGCCGGGGTTGGGCGTGGTGACCGGCGTCGTGCCGGTGGCCGGGTTCGTCGCCGCGGCGCCGTGCTGACCGGCCTGGCTCTTGCCGCCGCTCGCCTCGGTCGAGATCGCGGCGCCCTTGTCGACGCCGGTCGACGGCGTGGTGTGCGCGAGCTGCGAGATGTCGCTGCCCTTCCCGGTGCCGGTGGTCGGAGTGGTCGGCGCTTCTTCCGTGTGGTCGGTCGACTTTCCGCGGGTGTCGGGGTGCGTGCCGGCGTGGGCGTTCGGGTCGTGGACCGTGACGCCGACGTGGCTCAGAACGTCCGACGCGACGCTCTGTGCGGCGTCGGGGAGCGCGTTGGCAGCCGCGAGCCCGGTGAAGAGGCTCAGACTCCCGACCAGCGTCGCCGACGCGGTCGAGACGATCCGGCGCTTGTTCCGCACGGGCGACCTCCGAGGTTCGAACACCTGGTGTGATCCGCCCGTGGCTGCGGCCACCATCGACGCCACTGCAGCCGCTTCACCCGTCAACTCGGCTTCGGTGGGCGCGGAGCGCAGGCGTTCGAACGCGATCGTCACCCCGCGGTACGCGGGAGGCACGTCGTCGCTCGTCATCGCGCCGCTGAAGATGCGCTCCGCGGTTGTCTCGTCGATGCGCAGACGGTCGTCGCGGTCGAGGCGTCGAAGGAGCCGCTCCATATCGAGGGAGAGAACGTCCCGGCGGCTCATCGCGTTACCGATCGCTCGACGGCCGGCTCGAGATCGAGCACGGCGGCCAGCCGCCGCAGCGCGCGGTGTTGCAACACCCGGACGGTTCCCGGGCGCTTGCCCGTCATGGCGGCGACGTCCGCGACGTCGAGCCCCGCGATCACCCGCAGGAGCACGACGTCGGCCTGGTCGGCGGGAAGCGTGCCGACCAGCGCGAGGACGCGGTCGAGACCGCAGGCGGCGACCGCGTCCTCGGCGGGATCGTCGCGGGCGGCCGCCTCCGCCGCCGCGTCGAGGGCGACCGTGTTCGGGCGGCGGGAAGTGCGGCGCTGCGTGTCGATCAGGGTCCGGCGGGCGATCGTGAAGAACCAGGCCCGGAACTCCGCCTCGCCGCCCACGAACGACGGCAGCGCGCGCCCGACCCGGATCCACGTCTCCGACGCCACGTCCTCGGCGCCCCTCGGGTCGCGGCCGCGCAGGAAGCGCAGGAGCGCGGGCTGGAGCCGGCGCCACAGCGCGGCCAGCGCCCACTCCTCGCCGAGTTGCGCCGCATCCAGGACCGCGTCGAAGCCGGGCGCGTCCGAACGAGGCTCGTCCGTGCACCTCCGGACTTCCATGCGCTCCTCCACGAAGGACCGCCCTGCCCCGCCCGTCCTGCGCCGTGTTCCGGCCGAGCCGACGGCGCGCGCGGTCGCACGCAGCCGCTCGGGAGGAGATCGAACCCGGACCGGTCCGCGTTACATGCCCCGGTCGATTTCGGCGACCTCTTCAAGTTCCGGCCCGCCCGCCGCCGATATTCCGGTTGGCAGGTCGAACGATCGACCGAACCGTCCCGGACGACTCCGGCATCCTGGAGGCAGGAATGGATCTGTTCGTCTTCCGTGCGTGGCTCCGGGCGAGGTTCTCGCGCGGCCAGGAGGGCGCGACGCTCGTCGAGTACATCCTGCTCGTCGCGCTGATCGCGCTCGCCGTCATCGCCGCGGTCCTGTTCCTCCGCGGTCAGGTCAGCAGCAAGTTCGACGAGACCGGCAGCAAGCTCAGCGCGGGCTGATCCGCTCCG
>DASRHL010000025.1:0-7283 GCA_035650535.1 Acidimicrobiia bacterium | reverse complement strand
AGCTGGATCACGTCGTCACCCGACGCCCCACCCTCGGTCACCGCGACGCTCGTGTTCATGACGACGGCGATGGCGTTGACCGACTGGCTGTTCTGCGGCGCGCTCGCCCGCCATCCCGACCTCAAGGTGTGCTTCGCAGAGGGCCAGATCGGTTGGATTCCGTACGTGCTCGAACGCGCCGACTCCATCTGGGCCAAGGGCGACGTGTGGGCCGGCGCCGACGGCCGGCTACCCGAGCCGCCGAGCTCGTACATGCGCCAGATCTGGGCCTGCTTCTACGACGATCTCCACGGGCTCGAGTCGCGCGCCGTCGTCGGTGCCGACCGGATCACGTTCGAGACCGACTATCCCCACCAGGACTCGACGTGGCCGCAGACCCTCGCGGCCGTCGAGCGGTTCGCGCCGATGCTCGACGACGACGAGCTGCACCGCGTCCTGCGCGGCAACGCGGCCGAGCTGCTCCGGCTGGATCCTCCGGCCGGATCCCCGCCCGAGCGCCTTGAAACGAACGACTGAGTAAGGTTCGTGGATGGCGGCCGCCCAGCCGAAGTCACGCGCCCCGGCGGACGCCGCGCGCCCCCGCGCCCGGCGGACGGGCGTCCGCAACAACGAGGCCGGCCACGAGACCCGCGCCCGCCTGCTCGACGCGGCCGAGAGGCTGTTCGCCGCGCGCGGCCTCGACGCGGTGTCGGTGCGCGACATCACCGACCTGGCCGATGCCAATACGGCCGCGATCCACTACCACTTCGGGTCGAAGCAGGACCTCATCGCGGCCGTGCTCGAGCGCCGCGCGGCCGCGATGGGCCGACGGCGCGAGGAGCTCCTCGACGAGCTCGAGCGGCAGTCCGCCGTCGGCCTGCGCGAGGTCGTCCAGGCCGCGATCGTCCAGCCGACGGCCGAGCTCGTCGCCGAGGGGGAGGGCGGTCGCAACTACGTCGCGTTCCTGGCCGCGCTCGGCAGTCACGCCGAGCTCATGGCGCTCGTCGTCGACGTGTACGACCCCTATACCGAACGCTGCCTGCGCGCCCTCGAGCGCGTGACGCCCGACCTGCCCCCCGACGTGCTCCTCCAACGCTTCGCGGTCGGCAAGGACCTGGTCAACCGGCTCCTCGGGCAGCCCCGCGGCCAGGTGCAGCTGTGGGTCGAGCGCCAGCGGCCGGGCAGCGGGCGGGTCGCGGACGGTCTCGTCGACCTGCTCGTCGGCATCTTCTCCGCGCCGGTGACGACCGGGGCGGACGGCTCGCGCACGATCACGGTCGCCGGCGCAGCGCCCGCACCGAGCCGGCGAGGCGCCGGGCCAGCCCGGCCGGGCCGAGCTCGTCGAGGAGCGGCGCGTTGAAGACCTCGATGCCGAGCGGCGCCCGGCACCCGATGGCGTCGAGCTTGGCGACGAACGCGGGCAGGTCGAAGGTGCCGTCGCCGGGCGCGAGGCGCGCGTAGCGCGTCGCGTACGCGAAGTCGGCCGGGCGCTCGGCCGGGCCGTCGTTGACCTGGACGGCCGCGGCGAGCTCGCCCGGGAGCGCCGCGAGGTCGGCGAGGGTCGAGCGCCCCAGGTGCAGGTGCCATGCGTCGACGAGGATCGCCCCGTTCGGGCGGCCCGCCGTCTCGACGATCCGGCGCGCGGTGTTCAGGTCGGGCGCGTGCGTCCCGGCGCTGAACTCGAGGGTCGCGACGAGTCCGTGCTCGGCGGCCTCGTCGCAGACGCGCGCGAACCCGGCGGCCACGTCGTCGATCGACGCTCCCTTCGGACCGGCGAGGAGCACGTTCGCGAACCGCGCACCCAGCTCGTCCGCGGCGTCGTAGAGCGTCCGGCGCGGCGGCTCCTCGAAGATCGGCGGCGTGGGCGCGTCGGGCCCGACCCACTCGACGATCGCGTCGACGTCGTTGGCGACGAGGCCGTGGTCGGCGAGCAGCGCCCGCATGTCCGCGGCCGTCGTCCCGGACGCGAGCGTGCGCGCGAAGTCGGGCTCGGGCCAGAGCGACAGGCCGCGGATCCCGGCGCCGGCCGCGGCGGCGACCAGCTGGGCGAAGGGTGGGTTGCCGAGCGTCGAGCTCGTGATCACGAGGTCGTGCGGACCGAGGGCGTCGGCGTCGGCCATACCGGGCATCCTCCCACCGGGGCTCGCCTCAAGCAGATGTTTGAATTATTGTCGCCGGGCGTGAGCCTTCGAGGAACCGTCGACTACCTGTGCAACTCGATCTACCCCTCACGCGCCGACGACTGGGACCGGCTCATCGCCGCGCAGGGTGTGCAGGTGAAGGTCCGGCGCGACCCCGTCGACAGCTTCACCGAACCCGGCGAGATGGTCGCCCGCATGGACGAGCTCGGCATCGCGACGCTGATGATCGTCACGGGCGACGAGCACGTCCACGCCGGGTCGTTCCACTTCCACGAGGTCACTGCGCGCTGGGAGGAGACGGCCGAGCTCGTCGAGCGCTACCCGGGCCGGTTCACCGCGCTCTGGTGCATCAACGCCGACATCGGCATCGAGGGCGTGCGCCGGGCCGCGTTCGCGCTCGACCACGACTGGGTGATGGGCCTCTACAACCACGTGCACTCCTACGACCGGCCCTTCGACCATGCCGACTTCTACCCGTACTACCTGCTCTGCGGCGAGCGGGGCGTGCCCATGGCGATGCAGGCAGGCACCTCGGGCGGGCTCATGCCGAGCGAGTGCGGGCGCCCGATCGGGGTCGACCGTCCGGCGATCTACTTCCGCGACACGAACTTCCTGCTCTCGCACACGGGCTGGCCCTGGGTCGACGAAGCCGTCGCGATGGCCCTCAAGTTCCCCAACGTCTACCTGGGCACGGCCGCGTACCCGCCGCGCCACTGGGATCCCGCCGTCGTGCAGTTCCTGCAGGGCCCGGGGCGCCGCAAGGTGATCTTCGGGACCAACTTCCCGACCGTCGGGCACCGGCACGCGCTGGGCCAGGTCGACGAGCTCTGCCTGAGCGACGAGGTGCGGCACAACCTGCTCGAAGGCAACGCGCGGTCGATCTTCACCCGGCTGCCGTGACGCGCACCGACGCCCGTTCGCTGCGCGGCGCCGCGTCCCCACTCGCGGGCGACCCCGCGCGTGTCGTCGTTCCCGAGCCGGTGGTGAAGGCCGCGCTCGCGGAGCACGGAGTCGCCTGCCCCGCCCGGGTCGCTGGCGGCGACCGGCTCGAGGTCGTGAAGGAGGCCGCGGCCCGCTTCGGGGAGACGCCGGTCGTCCTCAAGGCGTACGGCCCGGGCATCGTGCACAAGTCCGACGTCGGCGCGGTGCGCGTCGGCGTCGACGTGGCCGACCTCGCCGACGCGATCGACGCGATGACGATCACGTTGAAGACCCACGGCCTGGAACCCGCGGGGTTCCTCGTGGAGGAGCGCGTCCGCGGGACGGCCGAGCTCCTGGTCGGCGTCGTGCGGCGGCCGCCGTTCGGTGCGGTCGTCGCCGTCGGGCTCGGCGGCGTGCTGACCGAGATCCTCGACGACGTGGTCACGCGCCTCGTCCCGATCGACGAGCACGACGCCGCCGAGCTGCTCGAAGGCTTCAGGGGCGCGGCCGTCCTCCGCGGGGCACGCGGCGAACCGCCGGCCGACCGCGACGCGCTCGTCCGCCTCCTGCTCGGCATCGCGGGTCCCGACGGGCTCGCGACCCGGCTCGGGGCCGACCTGGCCGAGCTCGAGTGCAACCCGGTCATCTCGGGACCGGGCGGAGCCGTCGCGGCCGACGCCCGGCTCGTGCTGCTCGCCGCGACGCCCGCCGAACGCGAGGCGCCGCCGCCCGCGAACTTCGACGCGCTCTTCACCCCGCGCTCCATCGCGATCGCGGGTGTCTCCACGAAGGGACAGGGATTCGGCACGCGGGCACTCGCCGCGTACCGCGACATGGGCTGGACCGAGAACCTGTTCGTGCTGCACCCGACCGCGACCGAGGTCGGCGGCGTGCCCGCGTACCCCTCGCTCGCCGACGTCCCGGGTGGCGGCGTCGACTACCTGCTCGTTGCCGTCCCGACCGCCGCGTGCGCCGATCTGATCCGCGAGCAGGGCGCCCGGGCCGGGATCGCGCACGTGATCACCGGCGGCTTCGGCGAGGTCGGCGCCGGCGGGCGCGCGCTCGAGTCGTCCCTGGTCGAGGCCGCCCGCGCGGCGGGAGTGCGGTTCGTCGGGCCGAACTGCATCGGCGCGTACGCGCCCGGCGGGCGCCAGACCTTCCAGCTCGGCGTGCCCCGCGAGGTCGGGCGGGTCGGCATCGTCTCGCAGAGCGGCGGGCTCGCCGGCGACATCGTCAAGCTCGGGGCGGCGCGCGGCCTGCGCTTCTCCAAGCTCGTCTCGGCCGGCAACGCGATCGACGTCATGCCGGGCGAGCTCGTCGAGCACCTGGTCGACGACGCGGGAACCGGGCCGATCGGCCTCTACCTCGAGGGCGCCGGCGACGGCGATCGGGTCGTCGCCTCGCTGCGCCGCGCCCGTGGTCGCAAGCCGGTCGTCGCGCTCGTCGGCGGCCTGAGCGGCGAAGGCGCCGACGCGGTCGCATCGCACACCGGGTCGTTGACGGGCGATGCGCGCGTGTGGGACGCGGTCGTCGCCGCGACCGGCATCACCGTCGTCGGCACGCTGGAGGACCTGGTCGGCGCGCTCGTCTTCCACCAGCGCTACGCCGACCACCCGGCGGCGGGCGACGCGGGCGTGATGCTCCTCGGCGTCGGCGGCGGTGCATCGGTGCTCGGCGCCGACGCGTGCGACCGCGCGGGGCTCTCGCTGACCCGCATCGCGGACCCGCTCGCCGAACGCCTCCGCGCGATGGGCTACGGCGCCGGGACGAGCGTCGTGAACCCGTTCGAGGTTCCGATGGGGCCGGCGGCGCCGGCGGACACCTTCAACGGGCTCCTCGACGCGGTGCTGCCCGAGCAGCCCTTCTCCGACGTCCTGCTGCACGTCAACGTCGCCGCGTACTACGGGTACGGCACCGGCGGCCTCGGCCAGCTGGTCGAGACGCTCGAGTGCCTTCGCGCCGCCGCGCCCCGCTGGCCGGCGCGGCTCGCGCTGGTGACGCGCAACGTCGAGGTCGCGACCCCCGACGCCGTCGACGAGCTGCGCGCCGCCGGGATCGCGACGGGCATCCCGCTGTACCGGACCTTCGACGAGGCCGCGACCGCGATCGCGGCCGGGAAACGCCACGCCCGCAACGTGGGAAGATCGCGACCGTGAGCCCGCGGATCCTGTCGCCGGTCGCCCCGCCACCCGGTCTCACGACGTCGCCCACGTACGACCTCGGTCGTCCCGTCGCCGGCGTGAACGTCGGCCTCCGCATCGACCATTCGTGGCGGTCCTACATGGTGGTCGTCGACGAGTGGGAGCGCATGTTCCGGGCCGACGGCGCCACGCCGAACGTCCTGTGGACCGGTGAGCGCGTCGGCGGCGACGGCGAGCGCACCCGCGCCGACCTCGACGAGTGGTCGCGCCTGGTCGAGTGCGGCGTCGTCGGGTTGGGCAACTGAGGCTCGTGCACGTCGTGGAGTGTCCACGACACCGTCCTCGTCGAGGAGCTCGGCAAACCCGCGGTGTGCGTCGTGACGGAGGAGTTCGAGGCGTTCGCGGGCCAGATCGCGGCGCGGTTGCAGCACCCGAGCCTGCGATTGCTCGTCCTGCCCTACCCTCTGGAGGGCCGTCCGGAGAAGGAGCTGCGCACCATTGCTGTCGACGCGTACCCAGGACTCCTGCGGGCCCTCGGGGTGTGACATCGATGTGCTCGTGTCGGAGCGCATCGACGTCAGCGACGACCCGCTCGCGTTCTACGAGCAGTCCCTCGCCGAGGGTTGGGGCGACGGGCTCCCGCTGATCCCGCCCACCGAGGCGCGGGTCCGCATGATGCTCTCGTCGACGGCGTACCACGCCGACGACGTCATCGGGATTCTCCCGCCGTCCGGCGCGCCCGCGACGGTCGAGCTGGCGGCCGTCAACGCGGTGATGGCCGGCTGCCGCCCCGACGGGTTCCCGCTCCTCATCGCCGCGCTCGAGGCGGCGACCCAGCGTGAGCTCAACCTGTTCGGCCTCGCGACGACGACCTCGAGCGTCTGCCCGATGCTGATCGTGAACGGGCCCCGGCGCGAGGCGCTCGGGATCGACTTCGGCCCGGGGTGCATGGGCGGCGCGGCGGGGCGCGGTTCGTCGACGCTGGGGCGGGCCCTCATGCTCTGCCTGCGCAACATCGGCGGGCAGAAGGTGGGCGTCACGTCGAAGAGCGTGTTCGGCCAGCCGGCGCGCACCGCCGGCCTGTGCTTCGGCGAGTGGGAGGAACGGTCGCCCTGGCCGTCGCTCGCGGCACGGCTCGGCTTCGGCCCCGGCGACATGGTCGTCACGGTGCACGGCGGGAAGGGCACGTTCCCCCTCGCCGACATCAACACCGAGGACGCGCGCGATCTCCTGCACCTGATCGCCAAGAGCATCGCGTTCCCGATGGGCAACAAGTTCCTGACGCCGACGGCGGCGGTCGGTCAGACCGTCGTCGCCATCAACCCGATCTGGGCCGACCGCATCGGCCGCGACTTTCCCGACTACGAGGAGATGGCCGCGTACCTGCACGAGCACGCGTGGCAACCGGTCGACCTGTGGCCCGAGGCGAACCGCGCGATCCTCGAGTCGAAGGGCCGCGTCGACCGGCGCGGGCGCGTCCACCTGAGCGAGCGGCCCGACCAGATCGTCGTCCTCGTGTGCGGCGGGCTCGGCAACCTGCACGCGATCTGCCTGCCGAGCTGGGGCGACAGCGAGATGCAGAGCGCGGTCGCGTACTGGGCGACGCCGGCGTCGGCTGCCTGAGCGCCGTGGCGTCGACCGAGCCGCGCGCGATCCGGTCGCTCGCGTTCGTGCCCGCGCACGACCCCGACCGGGTTCTCGCCGCCGCGGAGTGCGGGCTCGACGGTCTCTGCCTCGACCTCGAGGACCTCACGCCGCTCGCCCACAAGGAGGACGCCCGGCGCATCTTCCCCGAGATGGCGCGGCGGATCGCCGACGCGGGTGTCGCCGTCTTCGCGCGGACGAACTCCGTCGCCGGCGGCATGGGCCGGGCCGACCTCGAGGCCGTCGTCGTGCCCGAGCTGCACTGCGTGAGCATCCCGAAGACCGACGGCGCGGACGACGTGCTCGAGTTCTGCGAGCTGCTCGACCACGTCGAGCGTGCCGCCGGTCGCGAGGCCGGGAGCGTGCTGGTCCGCCCGATCGTCGAGACGGCGGCCGGTGTCCGCAACGCGTTCGAGATCGCGTCGGCGTCGCCCCGCATCGCGTACATGGGGGGAGT
>DASRHL010000024.1:0-7568 GCA_035650535.1 Acidimicrobiia bacterium | reverse complement strand
TCGCCGTCGGCGAGCTGCTCCTCCCGGTCGTCGATCCGGGCCTCGGACTCGGCCAGGATCTCCGCCGCCTCGGCTCGGGGATCGTCGCTCCCCGCTCCGATCTCCTCGGGCAACAGCTCGTCGGCGCGCTGCTCGACCAGGCCGGGGTCCGGCTGCTCACGGCGTTGCGTCATGTCCCCGTTCTACCCGGGCGGCGGCGGTGGCCCCGCAGCCGGGGAGGAAGCACAATCGGCCGCGATGTACGACCTCGTGGTCGAGAACGGCACCGTCGTCGACGGGACCGGCGCGCCCGGCCGGCCCGCCGACGTCGGCGTCCGCGACGGGCGGGTCGTCGCGATCGGCAAGCTGGGGGAGCGGGGTCGCACGACGGTCGACGCCGGCGGCGCGGTCGTGGCCCCCGGCTTCGTCGACCTCCACAGCCACTACGACGCCCAGGTGTTCTGGGACCCGCTGTTGACCCCGTCGTCGCTGCACGGGGTCACGTCGGTCGTCGCGGGCAACTGCGGGCTCACGCTGGCGCCCGCCACCCCGGCCGACCACGACTTCCTGGTCCGGCTCCTCGCCCGCGTCGAGGCCATCCCGATCGAGGCGCTCGCCGCCGGGGTCCAGATCGGCTGGGAGTCGTACCCCGAGTTCCTCGACGCGGTCGCCGCGCGCCCGCTCGGGCCGAACCTCGGCTTCATGGTCGGGCACTCGGCGCTGCGGCGCGCCGCCATGGGCGAGGCGGCGTCGGAGCGCGCCGCGACCCCCGAGGAGATCGAGGCGATGTGCGTGCTGCTCGACGGCGCGCTCGCGGCCGGCGGCTTCGGTCTGTCGACCGCGACCGTGGCGACGCAGGTCGACGGCGACGGGCGGCCGACGCCGCCGAACTTCGCCGGGCCCGACGAGTTCGTCGCGCTCGCCGAGGTGTGCTCCCGCCATCCGGGCACGTCGATCGAGTTCATCCCGGGCTCGTTCCTCGTCGGGTTCAGCGACGACGACGTCGAGCTCATGGTGCGCATGTCGGCCGCCGCCGACCGGCCCCTCAACTGGAACACGCCGCTGCTCAACCGCAACACACCCGACGTGTACCGGCGCCAGCTCGAGGCCAGCGACCTGGCCCGGGCGCGGGGCGCGAAGGTCGTCCCGCTCTACATGCCGCAGAACGGACCCATCCAGCAGGACTTCCTCAACGGCTACGTCTTCCGGGCCCTGCCGGGGTGGGGTTGGCTGTTCGAGCTCGCGCCCCGCGCCCGCATCGGCGCGCTCGCCGATCCCGCAGTGCGAGCCCGCTTGCGCGACGCGCTGGACGCCGAGACGCAGGGACTCGCGGTCACGTTGCGCGACGCCTGGGCGCGGTACCTCGTCAACGACGTCCGCCGTCCCGAGCTCGCGCACCTCGAGGGACGCGCCATCGCGGACCTCGCACGCGAGCGAGGGGTCACGCCGTTCGACGCCGTCCTCGACGTCGCGGTCGAGGCCGAGCTCGAGGTCGGGTTCGTGCGCGACACCCACGACCCCGACGACGCCTGGTGGAACGCGGCCCGCGCCGAGGTCCTGAAGGACCCGCGTGTCGTGCTGGGCGCGTCCGACTCGGGCGCGCACGGCGACATGCTCGTCGGCGCGGACTACCCGACGCGCTGCCTCGCGGAGCTCGTCCGCGACCAGGGGCTCTTCACGGTCGAGGAGCTGGTCCGCCAGTTCACCGACGTGCCCGCGGGCCTCTACGGCCTGACCGGCCGTGGGCGTCTCGAACCGGGCGCGTGGGCCGACCTCGTCGTCTTCGACCCGGCGACGGTCGCGGCCGGGCCGCTGCGCACCGTCACCGACCTCCCGGGAGGAACCGCCCGGCTCGTGACCGAGCCCGTCGGCGTCCACCACGTGGTCGTCGGCGGAGAGCCGATCGTCGCCGACGGCCGGCCCACCGGCGCGACGCCGGGACGGGTCCTGCGGTCGGGCACCGACACGGAGACCGTGCACGCGCGGGAGCCGGCCGGAGCCCGCCCGTGAGCGAGACGGTCTGCATCGGGGTCGACGTGGGCGGCACGTTCACGGACGCCGTGCTCACGATCGGCCCGCGGACGTGGCGCGCGAAGTCACCGACGACGCCCCGCAGCCTCGTCGACGGGGTGCTCGCAGCCACCGAATCGGCCGTGCGGCGGAGCGGTTCGACCCTCGGAGAGCTCCTCCCGCGTGTCGACCGCTTCGGTCTCGGGACGACCGCCGTGACCAACGTCCTCGCGTCGCGCACGGGCCGGCGTGTCGGACTCCTCGTCACGCGCGGCTTCGCCGACATGATCCTGCACGCAGGGGGCAAGCGCGTGCTCGACGAGGACGGGTGGGCGGCGCGCCCGCCCGAGCTCGTCGCCCGCCACGACATCGTCGAGGTCGACGAACGCGTCGACCGTGACGGCCGTGTGTTGACCCCGATCGCGCTCGAACCGATGCTCGACGCCGTCGACGAGCTCGTGGCACGCGGCGTCGAGGTGATCGCCGTCTCGTATCTCTGGTCGTTCCTGAACCCCGCGCACGAGGAGGCGACGGTCGAGGTCATCGGTCAGCGCCATCCCTCCTTGCCGGTCGTCGCCGGCGCCGCGCTGCATCCGGCGATCCGGGAGTACGAGCGCACGACGGTCGCGGTGCTCAACGCGTACGTCTCCGGGGCCCTTCCGGGGATCGGGGACGTCGAGGCGAGGTTGCGGGCGGAGGGACTCGTGGCGCCGCTGCTGCTCGTCCACTCGGGCGGCGGCTCCATCACGGTCGCGGAGGCGAGCCGGCGCCCGCTCGGGCTGGCGGTGTCCGGTCCGGCCGCCGGCGTGGCGGCGGCCATCGGTGTCGGCGCGGCGGCGGGCCACGCGTCGGTGGTCACCTGCGACATGGGCGGCACCTCCTTCGACGTGTCGGTGGTCGTCGACGGGCACGCCGCCCGACGGACGCGCGGTGAGGTCGGCAACGTGTGGACGGCGCTGTCGGTCGTCGACGTCGAGTCGATCGGCGCGGGCGGCGGCTCGATCGGCTGGGTCGACGCCCGCGGGATGCTGCGGGTGGGACCGCGGTCGGCGGGCGCGGAGCCCGGGCCGGCCTGCTACGGCCGCGGTGGGCGGGAGCCGACGATCACCGACGCGCTCGTCGTGCTCGGCTACATCGATCCCGGCCGGTTCCTCGGTGGCACCTTCACGCTCGACGCCGATGCCGCGCACCGGGCCTGCGAGCGACTCGGCGCCCGGCTCGGCCTGACCGCCGACGAGGTTGCGTGGGGGATGCGCGAGGTCGCCCACGCCGGGATGACCAAGGCCACGCGGGCGCGCCTCGCTGCGCTCGGCCTCGACCCCCGCCGCCAGGCGCTGCTCAGCTTCGGCGGCAGCGGCGCGCTCTTCACGCCCGGGATCGCGCGGGCGATCGGCGCGGCGACCGTGCTCGTCCCCCGCCTCGCACCGGTGTTGTCGGCGTTCGGCGCGGCGACCATCGACGTTCGCCGCGAGCGCATCTGCCCGGTGCTCGCCACCTTCCCCGTGAGCCCGGCGACGATCGAGAAGCCGGCGCGCGAGCTCGCCGCCATGGTCGACGCCGACCTGGCCCGCGACGGCGTCGACCCCGCCGACCGGTCGGTGTCGTTCGAGGTGGACATGCGCTTCGCCAAGCAGGTGTTCGAGCTGCCGATCCCGCTCGCGACGGCCGACCCGACCGAGGCCGTGCTCGACGAGCTGGTCGACGCGTTCCGGGCCGAGTACCGGCGGCGGTACGGGCCCGGCTCCATCGTGCTGGGCTCGCCCGTCGAGCTCGTCAGCCTCCGCGCCGTCGGCGCCGGCGCGACGCCGCGGGCCGGTCTCGAACGCGTCCCGCGGCGCCGTCGCGGCGCGACGCCCGAGCCGTCGGCGCGCGCGGTCCGGCTCGAACGCGGCCCGGGTGGGGTGCGTGAGGTCGCCGTGCACGACAGCGGTGATCTCGCCGCAGGTGACGTGGTCGCCGGCCCCGCGCTCGTCGACGCGCCCGACACGACGGTGTGGATCCCTTCGGGCGCGCTCGCGCGCGTCGACGATCACGGCACGCTCCGGATGGAGGTGGGCGGGTGAACGTCGCCGACCCGATCGAGCTCGAGGTCCTCCGGACGCGGCTCGAGGCCGTGGGCGAGCAGGCGGCCGCCGCCGTCGAGCACACGGCGATCTCGCCGACGGTCACGGAGGCGAAGGACTACTCGGTCACGCTGCTCGACGCCTCGGGTGGGCTGGTCGTCGGGACCGGCCAGGTGCTCTTCCACTTCCATGCCGCCAGCCACGCCGTGCGCGCCACGATCGAGCGGCACGCGGGCACGCTGGCGCCGGGCGACGTCTTCCTCGCGAACGACCCGCACAACGGGGGTGGCCTGCACCCGCAGGACGTGATGGTGCAGCGGCCGGTCTTCCACGAGGGCGAGCTCGTCGCGTGGGCCGTGCTGTCGGCCCACATGATGGACGTCGGCGGCATGGTGGTCGGCTCGTTCGCGCCCGCCGCGACCGAGTGCTACCAGGAAGGCCTGCGCGTGCCGCCGGTGCGGCTGTTCCGCGCCGACGTCGAGCAGACCGACGTCTTCGACATCTTCCGCAACAACGTCCGCATGGCACCGCTCGTCGAGATGGACCTGCGCGGCCTCGTCGCCGGTTGCTACTTCGCGGACCAGCGGATCGGTGCGGTGATCGACGACGTCGGCCGGGAGCGGTTCGTCGAGTCGCTGGCTGCGATCCGCCGCCTCACCGAGGAACAGGTGCGTGCGCGTGTCCGCGCGCTCGAGGACGGCATCTACCGCACGACGACGTGGACCGAGTTCGACGACGAGATGTTCGTCGTGCCGTGCACGCTCGTCGTCGCCGGCGACACCTTGACGTTCGACTACACGGGCGCGTCGCCGCAGACCTCCCACTTCTTCAACTCGAAGCCGTACATCATCGCCAGCGAGCTCGGCGTCATGCTCGGCGCCCGCCTCGCGGGCGATCTCCCGTTCAACGAAGGCCTCTTCGCGTGCTTCGACCTTCGGTGCCCCGAAGGGACGATCGTGAACGCGCAGCCACCCGCGCCGATCGCCGCGGCCCACATGCACGTCAGCCTGAACGCGGCCGACGTGGGGATCCAGGCGTTCAACCTCGCGCTCGCCGCGTCCCCGGAGGCGTGGGGTCGGGAGCGCCTGACCGGCGCCGGCACCGAGTCCGCGCTCGGGAACCACGTCTGGTCGTGGACGACCCCCGAGGGCACGACCGACGCGTACATCGTGCTCGACGGCAACTGGGTCGGCGGCTCGGCGTCGATCGCGCGCGACGGCCTCGACCTCGGTCGCAACCTGATCGGGTCGCGCCTGACCGGCGCGGTGCCGGACGTCGAGATCCTCGAGTCCTGGTACCCGGTGCTCATCACGGAGCGGTCGGTCGTCGACGGCCCCGCCGGCGCCGGTGCCCACCGGGGGGGCGGGGGCAACCACCTGCGGCTGCGCCCCCACGGCGTCGACCGCCTCGACGGCACGATGTTCGGCATGCGGCGCTGGCTGCCGTTGCCGGGCGTGGCCGGCGGGCTCCCCGGCTCGAGCAACCAGTTCCTCGTGCACCGGGCCGACTGGACCACCGAGCAAGTCGCGGCCAACACGAGCGGGGTCGAGCTCCGCGCGACCGACTCGTTCGAGCTGCGCCTCCCGACCGGTGGCGGCTACGGCGACCCCCTCGACCGCGACCCGGGCGCGGTCGCGCGTGACGTGCGCGACGGGCGATTCGGGCCCGACGACGCGCGAACCGTCTACGGCGTCGTCCTCGACGCCGACCTGCGGGTCGACCGGGACGCGACGGCTGCACGGCGCGACGCGCTCCGCCGCGACCGCCTGGCTCGGGCCCGCCCACCGAGGCGGCCCTTCGACGCCGCCGACGCGCCGCCGGCGGACGGAGCCGCCGTGCCGTCGCTCCCGCTCTTCCCGGGCGTCGTGCAGCGGGGTGCCATCGCGTACGCGGCGCGGAGCGGGACGCCGCTCGCGGTGGCGCCCGACCACTTCACCGACGGCTGTCCCGTCCTCGAGGAGCGGCTCCGGCCCGACGGTCCGCCGATCGTGACGCGGGCGTACCTCGACCCCGGTTCCGGGCGTGCCCTGCACGTCGAGGTGGTGCCCGCGGGTCAGCCGCGCTCGTTCGAGGTCGCGCCGGCGCGCTGGACCGGCTGAGCCAGGCCCGGCGGGCCGCCGGTCCGCGAGACTCCTCCGGTGCCCGTGCCTCGTGTGACCCCGTTCGAGATCCGGGTCGACCGGTCCGCGCTCGACGATCTCGCCGACCGCCTCGCGCGGACGCGCTTCGCCGACGACTTCGGCAACGACGACTGGCGCTACGGCGTCCCCGGCGGGTACCTCCGGGCCGTCGTCGAGCACTGGCGCGAGCGCTTCGACTGGCGCGCCCAGGAGGCGGCGATGAACCGCTTCGCGCACTTCCGCGTCGACCTCGACGGCATCCCGATCCACTTCGTGCACGAGCGAGGTCGCGGGCCCGCGCCCATGCCGCTGATCCTCACCCACGGCTGGCCGTGGACGTTCTGGGACTACGAGCACCTCATCGGGCCGCTCTCCGACCCCGCCCGGTTCGGCGGCGACCCCGCGGACGCGTTCGACGTCGTCGTCCCCTCACTTCCGGGCACGGCGTTCTCGAGCCCGTTGCGCACGACCGGGATCGGCGTCGCGGCCACCGCCGAGCTGTGGGTCCGCCTGATGCGCGACGTGCTGGGCTACGAGCGCTTCGCCGCCGGCGGCGGTGACTCGGGCGCGTACGTCACAGCGCGTCTCGGGCACGCATACGCACCCCACCTCATCGGTCTCCACCTCAACTTCCCGGCGACCGTCGCCATGGGGACGCTCGCCTCCGTGCGCCCCGACGACTACTCGCCCGACGAGCAGCACTGGCTCACCGAGCCCGGCCCGCAGCAGCGGGGGACGGCGGCGCACATGGCCGTCCACACCGAGGACCCGCAGACCCTCGCGTGGGCGATGAACGATTCACCCGCGGGGCTCGCGGCGTGGATGATCGAGCGGCGGCGCAACTGGAGCGACTGCGGCGGCGACGTGGAGCGCCGGTTCAGCAAGGACCAGCTGCTCACCACGGTCTCGCTGTACTGGTTCACAGCGACGTTCCACACGTCGGTCCGCTTCTACGCAGAGTCGTTCCGCGCGTCGTGGCCGCTCGTCCACGGCCGCCAACCGCCCGTCGAAGTGCCCACGGCGATCGCGGTCTTCCCGCGCGAGCTGCTGCGCGTGCCCCGCCGGTTCATGGCGCGCCAGGTCAACCTGGCGCGCTGGACCGTGATGCCGCGCGGCGGCCACTTCGCGCCCGCGGAGGAGCCCGAGCTCATGGTCGACGACCTCCGCGCCTTCTTCCGCGACCTGCGCTGAGCCTCCCGTCACGTCGAGGGCGGGGTGGTGGCCGTGGTCGTGGGCGGTGCGGTCGGCGTCGTCGTCGCGCTGCTCGTCGGGGACGTGCCGGAGCTGGCGGTGGGCCCGGTGGATCCGGTGGCGGACGGGTTCGGCGAGCTGGCCGGCGTCGACGACGAGCTCGGTGTCGTGGTGGTCGCCGGGCCCGGGTTGTCGTTGCCGAGGA
>DASRHL010000023.1:0-10522 GCA_035650535.1 Acidimicrobiia bacterium | reverse complement strand
GCGGGGACGGCGCCCCGAGCTGGCGAAGGGAGACCCGATGGCGGTCGAGACGATCGACGCCGTGGCGGCTGTCGACGTGCCGTGGATCGTGAGCGTCGACGATCACGTGATCGAGCCGCCCGACCTCTGGACGTCGCGGCTGCCCGCGCGCCTGCGCGACCGGGGGCCGCACGTCGAACGGCTGCCCGCCGGCGAGCTCGCGCTCGCGGGTGCGCGCTACGTCGAGCGGCCCGGGACCGACGGGCCCCTCGTCGACTACTGGGTCTACGAGGAGCTGTTCCAGTCGCTCAAACGGGCCGTGACCGCCTCCGGACGGCCACGTGACGAGATGACGATGACCGCCACCACCTACGACGACGTGCGCCCCGGCTGCTACGACCCGGTCGCGCGGCTCCGCGACATGGACGAGAACTGGACCCAGGCCTCCCTCTCGTTCCCCAACTTCCCCCGTTTCTGCGGCCAGACCTTCCTCGAGGCGAGCGACCGTGAGCTCGCGTTGCTGTGCGTCCGCGCGTACAACGACTGGATGGTCGAGGAGTGGTGCGGTTCCGGGGCCGGGCGACTCGTCCCGCTCTGCATCGTCCCGTTGTGGGACCCCGCGCTCGCGACTGCCGAGGTCGAGCGCAATGCGGCGCGTGGCGTGCGGGCCGTGTGCTTCTCGGAGATCCCCGCGTACCTCGGCCTGCCGAGCATCCACAGCGGCGAGTGGGACGGGTTCTTCGCGGCCTGCGAAGCGAGCGGCACTGTGCTCTGCCTCCATATCGGCTCGGCGACCAAGATGCCCTCGACGTCGGCGGACGCGCCGCTCGGCGTCGCCGTGACCATCGGCTACGGCAACTGCATGAACTCGCTCGCCGACTGGCTCTTCTCGGGGAAGCTGGCGCAGTTCCCCGGCCTGCGCCTCCTCTACGCCGAGAGCCAGATCGGGTGGATCCCGTACCTCCTCGAGCGGGCCGACGACGTGTGGCACCAGCACCGGGCGTGGGTGGCGACCGGCGGCGAGATCGCCGAACCCCCGTCGACCTACTACTACCGGCAGGTCTACGGGTGCTTCTTCCGCGACCGTCACGGGATCGCGTCCCTCGACTCGTGCGGCGTCGACAACGTGATGTTCGAGGTCGACTACCCGCACTCCGACTCGACCTGGCCGGAGAGTCGCGCGGTCGCCGCGGAGATCCTCTCCGGACTCGACCGCGAGGTGGTGCACAAGATCGTGCGCGGCAACGCGATCCGCGTGTTCGGTCTCGACGACCTGCCCGACCCACCGACCTGACGCGCTCCCGGCGGACGCCATCGGGGCCGCGGCCAGTACCCCCGCACCGACGGTGCCAGACCGGGCGTGAACATCGCGGACGTCACCGTCCGGCGCGACCGGGGAGGACTACGTCTGCTGATCAGGGCGCGACGCGCGGCCGAGCCGCGCGCTGGCGATGGCGCACAGCCGTCCGGCACCGGCGTCGGTGAGGTGGACGATCGCCATGCCGTCGTGACGTTCGGCGACGGCCTGCGCCGGCCCGACCGAGAACTGGCGCAGGTACCGTACGTTGAGCGCTTCCAGCACCGACGCGTCGGCGGCGAGTGACAGCACAGCCTCCTCGGCGGCGAACGCGACGAGCCCGCCTTGGATGCCACCCGACGCGTTGAGCCCGTCGGGCCGGTGCGGCACCTCGACGCAGCCGGGCGCGATGGTCCGGGCACCGATGCGCTCCGCCAGCGGCACCGTCAGCCGGCCGCCCAGCATCGTCGGGCCGGGAAAACCGCCGGCGAACACGTGGTCCGGGTCGGGAGAGGCGATGAACGAGGCGTGCGCGACCGCGACCGGAGTGCCGGCGAGCTCGTCGACGAACCTCGCCTCGCAGACGATGACGGTGCGACCGACCTTGACCGCGGTGGCGTCGACGACGACGCGGTCACCCGCGTGCGCGCCCGACTGCAGCTGGACCTCGAGGTCGAGCGTGAGCGGGACACGCGGGTTGACGGTCTGACCGGCGACGAAGCCGGTCACGATGTCGGCCCAGGTCGCGAGCACCGAGGTGCGCACCATGGTGGTGCCGGGCGCGCACACCTCGGGGACGATCGCCACTCGGCCGCGCACCACCGGGCCGTCGGCGGCCGTGTGCAAGCCGAGCTCGGCGATGATCGTGCTCCTGCCCAAGTCGGTCACGGCGCTCCGCTCCCGGCCCGCGGGCCGGGCGCCCGGAGCCGTCCATCGGGGGGATCGTCGCGCGACGCACGCGCCGTCACGAATCGGGCACACGCCTCGTCCGCGACCACCCGGGCACATCCCTGGGAGCCCGCAGGATCGCTCAGGATTGCTCAGGTCGGCATCGTCCCGATCGATAGGTGGGGAGAGAGGGCCACGACTCGACAGAGGAGCGATCCGTGTCACGGACGACGAGTCAGGGGCCCCTCGCGCGGCGAGCGCGGCCCCGACGACGGATACCCCGCCGGGCGGTTCTCCTGCTCGGCGCCCTGATGGGCGGCGCACTCGCCGCCGTCCCGATCGCCGCGGCTCCCGCCTCGGCGGCGCCGTGTTCGACGTCGACCGGCGCCGCGAGCTGCACCGTCTCCGCGAGCGTCACGGTCACGGCCGGTACGCTCACGCTCGAGGCGTCGCCGAACCTGTACTGGAGCTTCGTCGGCACCGGCTACGACCAGTGGGCCAGCGGCTCGGCAACCACGCTCACCGGGTGCATCGCATCCGGGTCGGGTACGGATTGCAGCGGCGGCACGGCCCCGAAGCTGCTCGTGCTCGACGGGACCGGCTCCGGATCGGGCTGGGCCGTCAGCGAGTACCTCTCCGCCAACACGCTCCCGTCGGGCTCGGTGTTCCACTTCAACGGCGCGGGGAGCGCCTCGATGGGCGACTCGCAGGCATCGCCGGTTTCGACTGATCCGTTCTCGGCCACGACGCCCGGCAACGTCTGCGACTACGCGAGCACGTGCACACCCGCGACCGCCGCCTCGTCGTGCTCGCACGCCGGGATCGGGTTCTCGAGCTGCCCCGCCTACGCGGTGACGCTCGGTGGGTCCGACGCGACCCATCAGGTCGACCTGTACTCCGCCGCCGCCGCCACCGGCGTCGGCGCGGTCTGCTTCGCCTCCGGCTCGGCGGCGGCGACCGGCTGCACGGGCACGACCCCGACCGGCTTCTTCAACCTCGGGATCAAGGGCAGCACCGCGCCCGGCACGACGGGCACGACGATCAACCTCGCCGTCAACTCGGGCCCGTAGACGGGGTTCGGGGGCGCTTCGTCATCGCGCACAGGGAGGCCGGCGACGATGGACAGACCGAGAGCCTGGTGGAAGGTGACGGCTGCGGGCGCCGCCCTCGCGTTCGCGGGCGCGCTCGCGCTGCCGGCGCCGGGCGCGGTCGCCGCCCCCGCGCAGCGCGCGGAGCCGCCGGCGCACGCGGCCGGCCCGACCGGATGCCAGGCGGTGCACGCCGGTCCCCGGCTCGCCGCCGACGAGGCCAACGCGAGCTACTTCCGCCTGACGCTGCAGCCGGGCGAGCAGATCGCGAAGGCCGTCCTGGTCGCCAACCCGCAGCCGTACCCGTGTGCCGTGACGTTGCACGCCGCCTACGGGCAGACCGCGACGAACTCGGGCGACACGTACCCCGTGCCCGACGGGCAGTGCGTCGAGACGAGCTGCTGGCTCACCGGGCTGCCGACCACGGTCACCGTGCCGGCAGGCGCCCGTGTCGACGTCGGCTTCGTCGTGACGGTCCCCGCGGACGCACCGAGCGGCGAGTACCTCGCCGGAGTGCTGGTCGAGCCGGCAGCGCCCCCACCCTCGCCTCGCGTCTCGGGCGACGGCCAGGTCGGGGTCGCGGTCGCGGCGCACGTCGCCGTCGGCGTCGCGGTGACGGTCCCCGGACCGTTGTCGCCGAAGATCGTGATTCCGACCGTCACCCTCGACGTCAGCAGCGGCACGCCCATCCTCGGCATCCCGGTCCGCAACCTGGGCAACACGTGGGAACACCCGATCGGCGGCGCTCGGGTCCACGTCGGCAACCGGGTCCTCTCGTTCGGCGTGCGCGCGAACACCGTGCTGGCGGGCGACGAGGCCCTCATCCCGCTCCCGATCGACGGCGTCGCACGTGGCGAACACGAGACCGAGGTCGTGCTGAGCTACGGCAACGGGCTGAAGGCGACATGGCACGGCACGCTCGGCTACCCGACCCCGCCTGCGCGCGCGACCCCGAGTTCTGAGACCTCGGCGACCGCGGCCTCGGCCGGCCTCCCGGTCTGGGCGCTGGCGCTGATCGGCGGGCTCGGCTTCGGCGTCGTGCTGCTCGGGTTCACCCTGCTCGTGGTCACGCGGCGCCGGCGTGGCCACGCCGCGCCGCCGGCGCGGGGCCCCGACCGCCCGCAGGCAGGGTCGGGACCGTCCGAGGTTCCCGTGGAGTCGGCGCAGTAGCCGGCAACGCGTGCGCGCCCTGCGGCTCACGCGTCCAGGATGGCGGTCTCGGGTCGCCGTCGCCGCCGTCGTGCTGGTCGTCGCGTCCGGCCACGCGATCCGTGACGCACCGCCGGCGGCGGCGGCTGTCGCGCTCGTGCAGAAGGGAACCGAGGCGTTCGGGGCGGGCACGTCGATCACCGCGACGTTCTCGTCTGCGACCACCGCGGGCCATCTGCTCGTCGCCACCACCCAGGACCTGAACTCGGGCTGCGCGTCCGACAACTACACGGCGCCGGCTGGTTGGGTGGTCGCGACGACCGTCTGCCGGGGCAGCAACGGGCCCTTGAAGCTCTGGTACTACCCGAATGCACCGGCGGGCATCACGTCGGTCGTGTTCAACACCGGTTCGAGCGGCGCGAACTCGGTGGCGCAGCTCAGCGAATGGAGTGGGATCGCAACGTCGAGCCCGCTCGACCAGACGGGGACGTTCAGCAGCGGCGGCTCGAGCACCACGCTGACCGTCACCACGAGCGGGAACATCGCCGCCACCGGCGAACTCGCGATCACCGCGTTCGACGCGAGCGCCGGGCTGAGCAGCTTCACCCCGGGCGGCGGGTGGACGAGCCTGCGGAGCGATCCCGGCAACGGGTACGACTCCGACTACGAGATCGGCCCTCCGGCGGGCTCGACACTCAGCGAGAGCGTCACCAGCAACCCGCAGACGAGCTGGGGCGCGGTGATCGCCACGTTCAAGACCGGATGCGCGGGTGGCTCGCTCACGATCGAGTCGTCCCCGACGCTCTCGTTCCCGTCCGTCGGCCTCAACGCGTACGACCGCACGACGACGGTCAACGTCGCGGTGACCACCGACGACGAGACGGGCACGTCGAACAGTTGGAACCTGACCGCGACTTCGACCACGTTCGACGCCGGGAGCGGCCGCACCCTCCCGACCACCGCGACCCGGATCACAGCCGGATCGGCGGTCGCCCACGCGGGCAACTGCTCGACGCCGACGAACTCGATCGGCTACCCGATCACGCTCCCGGCCGGCTCGAGTCCGCCGACCGCGGTCACGATCTTCGATGCCGCCGCCAACACGGGCAAGGGCCCGTCCGATGTCACCCTCACGGCCGTCGTCAGCGTGCCGGGACGGGCGCGCGCCGGCACCTACAGCTCGACCTGGACCCTCACGATCGCGAGCGGACCGTGACCGTCGAGCACGGCATGTGGGCGCCCACCGCCGGCACGGCTTACGCTGCGGGGGCCGGCGAACGGAGGTCACGACCATGCCGATCATCGAGCCCATCCCGATGGACGAGCTTCCGCCCGTCGCCCGCGAGGCCATCGAGAGCGGGTGTGCGGACGGGCTGTACGCAACGCCCATCCCGCTCCAGATCTTCGCGTACAACACGCGCCAGCTCCTCGACAGCCACATGAAGCGCCGGCTGCTCGGCGACGGCACCCTGCTCGGTGGCCGCATCCTCGAGCTCATCCGGATCCGCAGCGCGCAGCTCGGCGAATGCCAGCCGTGCATGCAGTCCCGCAAGCACGACTCGATCACCGATTCGGATGTCGCCTGCCTGCTCGACGCCGACGGCGGCGGCTTCACAGAGCAGGAACGACTCGCGGTGAAGTTCCTCGACCTCTTGTCGGCCGACCACCACGCGATCGACGCCGACTTCTACCGCGAGCTCGCCGGGGTGTTCACGGCTGCGCAGATCGTCGAGCTCGGCTTCACGTGCGCGCAGACGATGGGCGTACACCGGTTCATCCACACGCTCGAGGTGTTCGGGACCGACGAACCGGTGATCGGCTACTCCCCCGACCAGGTCGACCGCCGGCACCCGGCCCCCGTGCTCGCACCACTCACGAACGCGTAGGGTTCATTCGGAGGTTCGGGCCACCCCTCGGCCGCATTCCCCGAATGAACGGATGCGGGTCTACTGCCTCGCGGTGACACCGACGGGCTCACCGAACAGGAGGACGGGCTTCGCCTTCGTCTCCTCGGGGATCGCGTTCCAGATGAGGCTCGCGCACTCCTCGGCGGAGAGCATGTTGCCCGTGCGCACGGCCTCGGCGATGCCGGGGACGCCCGGGTGCGTGTCGGGCGGCAGCTCCGCTTCGCGCCGGGCCGCGGGGGTGTCGACGAAGCCGGGCCGGATCGCCGAGACCCAGGGTCCCCTGCCCCGGTCGTCACGTTCGGCCCGCACGCACCGAACCCACTGCTCGATCGCGGCCTTCGACGCGCCGTAGATCGCGTACGCCGGGTACACGACCCGGGCGGACGCCGACGACATCTGCACGAGGCCGGCGTCGACACCGGCGTCGACGGCGGGTGCGGCGGCGCGGAGGAACCAGTCGCCGAGCGCGATCGCCGCCACGCAGTTCGCGACGAGCTCCGCGACGTGGGTGGCGTGGTCGCCCTCGCCCATGTAGGCACGGCCCCAGTAGTGCAGCGCGTTGTGAATGAACACGGCGCGCTCCCCGCGGAACGAGGCGAGGCGCTCCATGAGGTGCCGGCCGACCGCGTCCCACGACGCCATGTCGGTCAGGTCGAAGTGCACCGTCTCGAGGTCGGGGTGCTCGCGTCGTGACACGCTGACGATCTCGGTGTCCGGCCACGGACAGCTCCGCGCCAGCGCCGCCCCGATCCCCGACGTGGCACCCGTGATCCACACGACGTTCCGGTGCTCGTTCGCCATGGGTCCTCCCCCGGTCCAGCGATTAATCTAGATGTTTTGTGAGCGACGAAGCAGCCCGGCTCGGGGCATGGATCGAGCGCGGGGTCGGGGGCCGCGTCATCAGGGTCACCCCACTCGCGCGGTGGCGACCGGCGTGGGACGTCGACGTCGAGCTCGACGGGCACGTGCTCGCGCTCCACGCCCGCGGAGAGCGCGAGCCGCGCATCGTGATGCCGAACCGGATCGCGGACGAGGTCGCGGTGCACGACCTCCTCGAAGCGCACGGGATCCCCGTCCCCCACGCGTACGGGCTGTGCGACGATCCGTATGCTCTCGTGATGGACCGGCTCAGCGGCCACGTCGACCTGTCGTTCGCCGCCGACGACGCGGAGCGCTCGCGGGTGCTCGACGAGTATCTCGGGATCCTCGCCCGGATCTACGCGATCCCACTCGCGGCCGCCGCCGGCGCGGGCTTCGCGCTCCCCGGCGACTCCGCCGCGACCGGGCTCGGGGGTTACTGGCGAAGGCTGGAGGCACAGTACGACCGGCTGATGGAAGGCCGGCCGGCCGACCCGGTCGCGGAGTTCCTCCGGCGCTGGATGCGCGACAACGTCCCGCCGGGCCGGCACGCCGCGGCGCGGTTCATCCCGTACGACGCGTTCCAGTTCATGTTCGACGGTGGCCGGGTGACGGGCCTGATCGACTTCGAGCATGCGCACGTCGGCGACCCGATGATGGACCTCGCCGCCCTTCGCGTGCGCGACACGATCAAGAACATCGGCGAGCTCTCAGACACCGCGGCCCGCTACGAGAAGCTCACTGGCGTCGCCATCGACCACGACGTCGTCGAGTACCACACCGTGCTCTACAACGCGATCTCCGTCCTCTCGACCGGGCCGCCGCTGGCCGACCCGCTCCGCGGCACGGACTGGCTCTCGTACTTGGCGTGGTACGTGAACGGCGCCCGATGGGCGTTCGAGTGCATCGCCGAGATCCGCGGCTACCGGCTCGCGCCCGTCGCCGTCCCCGAAGCGCGTCCGAGCCGGCACGCGCCGGCGCTCCGCCACCTCGTGAACGGCCTGCGCGCCCTCTCGGCCGAGACCGACGGCGACTACGAGCTCGCCGGGCTCGGCCGGGTGGCCAACCACCTGAAGCGGGTCGACGAGGTCGGCGCCGCGCTCGACGCCGCCGACCTCGAGGATCTCAGCCGCGTGCTCGGGTACCGGCCCGACCCCACCGAGGCGGAGGCCGAGCTCCTCACCCTCGTCGCGACCGCGGGTCCCGAACGCGAGGAGGAGCTCGTTCGACTGCTCGACGCACGCATGCAGCGCATGCACCTCGCGATGGCCTCGCCCACGTCCTTGATGCTCCGTCACCCGCTCCTGCGGAGCCTGCGCGCGGACCGCCCGACCGTCCGCGACCCGAACGACGGCTGGCCCGCCGGCGCGATCCCGGGGACGGCGTGAGCGAGCGTCGAGCGCTGGACGGTCGCGTCGCGGTGATCACGGGGGCCGGTCGCGGGATCGGCCGCGCGATCGCGCTGCGCTACGCCGCCGAAGGCGCGGCGATCGTCGTCTCGGCTCGTACCGCGTCGGATCTCGAGGCCGTCCTCGCGGACGCGGCAACCGACGACGAGCGCGGGCTCGCCGTCGTCGCCGACGCGCTCGACCCCGACGGTGCACGCCGCCCGGTGCACGCGGCTCTCGAACGCTTCGGGTGTGTCGACGTCCTCGTCAACAACGTGGGCGGCAACGCCGGTGGCAACCCCGACCCGTTCGCCGCCGACGACGCCGCCTTCCACCGGACGCTCACCCTGAACCTCACCTCGGCGTGGTGGGCGTCGACCGCGGCGCTCCCGGCGATGCGAGATCGAAGGTTCGGGCGGATCATCAACATCGGCTCGGGCGCGTCCAAACACGCAGCCTCGTCAGTCGCCTACACGACGGCCAAGCACGGTCTCGTTGGGTTCACCCGGCAGCTCGCCGCGGCGACGGCGCGCCACGGCATCACGGTGAACTGCCTCTGCCCTGGCTGGACGAACACCTCCGCGCTCGACTTCGACGTCATCGCGGGCCGCACCGGCCGCACGCCGGAGCAGGAACGGGCGCGCGCCGAGGCCGACAGCCTGCAACGCCGGATCCTCGAGCCGGAGGAGCTGACCGGCATGGCGACCCTGCTCGCCGGCGCCGACGGCGGCGGCATCACCGGCCAGGTGATCAGCGTCGACGGCGGCTACCGCGTCTGAGCGTCACGGACCTCCGAAGAAGAAGTCGTTGGCGTTGCCGTACAGCCAGCGGTCGCGCACGTCGTCGGGCAGGTCGAGGGCGAGGGCCTCGCCGATGCAGCGCTCGAACGACAGGACCGGGTAGTCGGTGGCGAACAGGACGCGGTTCTTGCCGCGCGTCCGCATGAAGTGCAGCAACGACTCGGGCAGGTACTTGGGCGACCACGCCGACGTCATCAGGCGCACGTTCGGGTACTTGATCATCATTCGGATCGCGATGTCCCACCATGGCTCGGCGCCGTGGATCATGCACAGCTTGAGCTCGGGGAACCGGTAGCAGACCCGGTCATAGTAGATGGGGTTCTGCGGGTCGGCGGGCAGCGGCGGCCCCGGGATCCCCGCGTTCATGCAGAGTGGCAGGTCGAGCTCGCAGCACTTCGTGTAGAGCGGGAAGTACACGGCGTCGGTCGGCGGGTACATCCCGTCGCCCCAGAAGCTCGGGCCGACGACCGCGTACGCGACGGGATGGTCGGCGACGAACGCCTCGAGCGCGCGCAGCGCCGGCATCGGCCGCAGCAGGTTGAAGCCACCGACGCCGAGGGCGAAGCGGTCGGGACGGGCCTCGGCGAAGCGGAGCGACCGGCTCTCGGTCGCGCCGACCTGGGTCATGAGGACGGCCTTCTCGACGCCGTGGGCATCCATGTCGTCGAGCAGCTGGCTCAGCTCCGGGCTGGCGAAGAACGAGTCGCCGCCCTTGAAGTAGTCCTCCTTCACCCGGACCATCCAGTCCGGCATCTCGCGGTCGGCGAAGTCCACGTTGACCAGGCCGTCGATCGCGCGCGTCATGCGTCGAACCCTCTCGTCGTCGGTGGTGCAGGAACGATTCGCGCCTCGGTCAGGTGCGTGTCGGCGTCGACCACGTGGATCCCGTCGAACAGGTCCGCAACGGCGCCCTCGGTCGTCATGCCGGCCCCCCGGTCGTGGAAGATATCTAAATGTATCGCTGCTAACGTGCACGGGTTCGACGACGACGGAGCAGGCATGAACCGGCGCGGTCGGTGGGCGAGCACCAGCCCAGAGGTGGCGATCGTCGGCAGTGGTTTCGCGGGGATCGCCGCCGGCGTGAAGCTGCGCCGGGCGGGGATCGAGAGCTTCACGATCTACGAGAAGTCGCTCGACATCGGCGGCACGTGGCGCGACAACACCTACC
>DASRHL010000022.1:0-8109 GCA_035650535.1 Acidimicrobiia bacterium | reverse complement strand
GTCTCGTGACGATCGCGGCCGTCATGGTGCGCCCGAACGGCTTCGTCGTCGCGCTCGCGCTCGCCTTCGCCCTGCGCCGGACGTGGCGGCGGATCCTGCCGGTGTGCCTCCCGAGCGCCGTGTTCTTCGGGGCGTGGTGCGTCTACAACCTCGACCGGACGGGTGACGCGCTGACGTTCTGGCGCGCGAAGTCGGGCTGGCCCGAGGTGACGATCGTCGACTTCGCCAACCGGTTCCACAAGTACGCGATCCCGCACCTTGCGCTCGCGGTGGCGGCGGTCGTCGCGGTCGTGCTCGTCTGGCGGACACTTCCCCGAGCGTGGATCGTGCTGACGGCCCTCTACCTGGTGCCGCCGCTCTTCATCGGGATCGTCGGGCTCGGCCGCTACGCAACGGAGTGCTTCCCGCCGTTCGTCGCGGCCGGCGAGCTCCTCCGGCGGTTCCGGCAACGGACCGTGCTCGCCATGTTCGCGCTGTCACTCGTCGTCGAGGGTGTGTGCGCGTACTGGGTCGTCTACTCGAAATGGCTGCCGTGAGCGCGCGCCATTGGGCGGGAAACGAGACGCGCGCTCACGGCGCCGCCTCACGCGCCCCCGACGGGCGCGCCCTCCGGTGAGACCGCGTGCCACATCGGGATGCCGAGGCCCTTGGCATCCCCGGCCGCGGTATCGCCGGAGAAGGAGTAGAGGAGGTGCCCCGCGTAGGCGACCTGGTCCTTGCCGTCGGCCTGCATGACCGCGGTCAGCTTCGACGCGTCGACGCCGGGGCCCGCGACCGGCTTGCCGGTGGCCAGGAGCGGGGGCCACACCGACGCGCACCCACCCGTGCACGCGCTGGTCGTGCCGTTGTCCTTGTCGAAGATGTAGAGCGTCCGGCCGTCGGGACCGACGAGGACGGTGCCGGCCGTGATCGTCGCCGTCCTGACCGTCGCGCTCGCCTGCTTCTTCTTGTGCTTCTTCTTCTTTTTCTTCGCCGCGACGAGGTCGCCGGCGCCGTGACGGGCGTGGGCGTGGGCGGCGCCGGTGGTCGAGGCGGACGCCTCGGCGGTGGCGGTGAACGCGAGCGCCCCGACGAGTGCGGCGGCGGCGATGAGGCGGAGCTTGGTCACGTCGACTCCCTGGGGCGGCTGGCGGGTGCGGGGCCTCAGGTATGTACGGGTGGCCGCGCCGGACGGATTGCTCGTACGCCGGTGCTCAACCGGGGAGCGAACAGACCGTGGTCACCTGGCTCGGGCGCTGTCCGGTGGCCGCGCAGCGCACGGCGACGGTGCCGTCGGTCGTGTGGCCGTCGGGGAAGCCGGCCGTGTAGGTCGCGTCGAAGCCCTTGCTGACGAGGTTGCCGCGCAGCCGGAAGGTGTTCGCGCTCCCACCGGGCACCGAGAGCGCGTCGAGCACGAGCGAGGTGCCCTCGAGCTTGCCCGTCACCGGTCCGAACTCGGCCGTCTGCGTCGTCGTCGCGACGTTGGGGTTCCCGAGGTCGATGGTCGCGTCCATCGTGCGCGGCGCCGGCGTCCCCCCGCCGAACAGATCGCCCGAGAAGGCGACCCGGATCGTCATCTTCCCCGTCGCCGGGTCGACGCGAAGGGTCAGGTCGGCCGTGCCGTCCGAGTTCGCGGTCCGGTTCTGGAACCGTCCCGTGTAGACGCCGTCGTACTGCTGGGCGAGCGCCACGACCGGATTCGCGGACTTGGGGACGGGCGTCGCCGGCACGGTCGTGCCGGGCGCGGCCGTCGTGGGCGCCGCGGTCGTCGTGCTCGTACGCGTGGTCGGCGCAGAGCGCCGGCCGCCGGCCGCGCGCTTCGTTCCTCCGTCGCCGCCCGACAGCACGACGGCGAGCACCGCGGCCAGCGCCACGATGACCGCGACCGCCGCGCCGCCCACCCGCAGGAGGCGCCGTCGCTGCGCCCGGCGCAGCCGACGTGAAGTCACCAGATGCCTCGCCTACCGGCGAGGAAGTCGGCTCACTGCACCGCAGGATACCCACGGTGCCGCCGTTCGCCCCCGGGCTCGAGGCCGGCGCCGGTCTCGGCGTGCAGCACCCGGTCGAGCGCATCCGTGACGGCGCGGACGTCCGCGTCGGACAGGTGGCGCGTGAAGTGGTCGTGGATCCCGCGGAGGTGGACGCCCGCTGCCTCGCGCAGGCGGTCGGCGCCGGCCCGGGTGAGCACGGCGAAGGTTCCCCGCCGGTCGTCCTCGCAGCGCTCGCGGGTCACGAGCCCCGCGGCCGCCATCCGGTCGACGAGCCGGGTCAGGCCGCTGCGGCTGAAGAGGACCCGGTCGGCGAGGTCCTGCATGCGCAGGCGGCCACCGGCGTCGGAGAGGCTGACCAGCACGTCGTACCAGGGCAGCGGGAGGTCGCGCTCCGCTTCGAGCTCGCTCTCGAGGGCCCCGACGACCGCGGCGTGGGCGCGGACGAACGCGCGCCACGCGTCGAGACGCTCGGGCGTCACACGGGGCGCGGCGGTCACGGGAACCCAGGATACCGACACCTCGTTGCTTTGACAATGATTGTTGAAACAACTATTGTTCTCGCATGACCACTTCGCTCTCCCCCACGCCCACCGTCGACGTACGCCCGGCCGCCGGTCGCTTCCACACCCGGCTCGACTGGCTCGACTCCTGGCACAGCTTCAGCTTCGGCGGTCACTACGACCCTGCGAACACGCACCACGGACTGCTCGTCGTGAGCAACGACGACGTCATCCGTGCCGGCACCGGCTTCGGGACACATCCGCACGCCGACATGGAGATCGTGACCTGGGTGCTCGCCGGCGAGCTCGAGCACCGCGACAGCACGGGCGCGGTCGGCCGGATCTATCCCGGGCTGGCGCAGCGGATGAGCGCGGGCACCGGGGTCACGCACTCCGAACGGAACGCGAGCGCGACCGCCGACCTGCACCTCGTGCAGATGTGGGTGCTGCCCGACCGCCGCGGCGTCGAGCCCGGGTACGAACAGCGGGACGTCAACGACGCGCTCGCGTCGGGTGGGCTCGTGCCGGTCGCGTCGGGCCGGCGTCACGACGGCGCCGTCACGCTGCACCAGCGCGACGCGGTGCTCTGGGCGGCGCGCCTCGCGCCGGCCACGGCGGTCACGGTGCCCGACGCCGCGCACGTGCACGTGTTCGTGGCCGCCGGGACCGCGTCGCTCGACGGCGCCGGCGACCTCGCGACCGGCGACGCCGTCCGCCTCACCGCCGCGGGCGAGCGGCCGTTGACGGCCGGACCGGAGGGCGCCGAGATCCTGGTCTGGGAGATGAACGCGACGAGCTGACCGCCGCCTCGCGGTCCCGAGCGAGCGTCCGTGGCGCAGGTACCCTGCGCCGCAGTGACGCAGGCCTGGTGGGAGCGCCGGCGGGGCGGGCTGGCCGGCATCGCGGTCGCCCTGGCGGTCGTGCTGTTCGCCCGGTTCGCGTGGTCGGTCCCGAACGGCGTGCTCGTGCAGGGCGCGCTCGTCGGCGGGCTCACCTCGTTCCTCGCGCTCGGCATCGCGCTCGTCTTCCGCGCGAACCGCATCGTCAACTTCGCCGCCGGTGACCTCGGCATCGTCCCCGCCACGCTCGCGATCCTGCTCACGATCAGCTCGGCCGGCTTCGGCTGGTGGCCCGCGCTGTTCGTCGGTCTCGCCACGGCGGTGGTCCTCGGCGCCGCGGTCGAGCTCCTCGTCGTCCGCCGTTTCGCTCGGTCGCCGCGGCTCGTGCTCACGGTCGCGACCATCGGGCTCGCCCAGCTCCTCGCCGCCGGCGCGTTGCGACTCCCGGCGTGGCTCGTCCCGACGGGGCGTGCGATCCCGGCCCCCTTCGACGTCCACCTGACGATCAGCCCGATCACCTTCCGCGGCACCGACGTCGCAGCGCTGCTCGCGATCCCGGTCGTGTTCGCCTCGCTCGCGGTGTTCCTGCGCGCCACCGACGCCGGCATCGCGATCCGGGCCGGCGCCGACGCCGCCGAGCGCGCCGCCGGCCTCGGCGTCCCCGTCCGGCGGCTGCAGACGCTGGTCTGGGCGCTCGCGAGCGTGCTCGCGTTCGTCGCCGTGTTCCTGCGTGCCGGGGTGGTCGGCCTCCCGTTGGGTCAGGTGCTCGGGCCCGCCATTCTCCTCCGGGCACTCGCGGCCGCCGTCGTCGGGCGGATGGAACGGCTGCCGACGATCGCGGGCGCAGCCGTCGTGCTCGGCATCGTGGAGCAGGCAGTCGTCTGGCACTGGCAGGAGCCGGCGTACGTCGACCCGGTGTTGTTCGTCGTCGTCCTCGTCGCGCTCCTGGCGACCCAGCCGCGCGCGCAGCCACGCGGCGCCGACGCGTCGAGCTGGCGCGCCGCACGCGAGACGCGCCCGATTCCCGGCGAGCTGCGCTCCTTGCCGGCGGTGCGCGCCGCCCGCTGGGTGGTCACCGGCGCCGTCGTCGCCGTCCTCCTGGCCGTCCCCGCGTTCCTCTCCGCGAGCAAGACGAACCTCGCCGCCGCCATCCTCATCTTCGGCATCGTCGCCATCTCGCTCGTCGTGCTGACCGGTTGGGCCGGTCAGGTCAGCCTCGGCCAGATGGCGCTCGTCGGCATCGGGGCCGCGGTCGCCGGCTCGCTGACGGCCCGCGCCGGCTGGGACCTCGCTCTCGGGCTCCTGGCGGCCGGGCTCGTCGGCGCGGCGGTCGCCGTCCTCATCGGGCTTCCGGCGCTGCGCCGTCGCGGCCTCACGCTCGCGGTCAGCAGCCTCGCCTTCGCCCTCATGACCTCGAGCTGGTTGCTCAACCAGAGCTTCTTCGGGCCCGGCACGACGTTCGACTGGCTCCCGCCGCTGCACCTCGCGCGCCCGACGATCTTCGGTTCGATCGCCGTCGACACCGAAGGCCGCTTCTACTACCTGTGCCTGGCCGGGCTCGCCCTCGCGTACGCGATGGCGCGCGGTCTCCGCCGGAGCCGCCCGGGGCGCGTCACGATCGCGGTGCGCGAGAACGAACGCGCCGCCGAGGCGTACGGCGTGAGCGCACGCAACGTCACGCTCACCGCGTTCGCGTTCTCGGGCTTCCTCGCGGCGTTCGCCGGGGGCCTGTTCGTGCACCACCAGACCGGCCTCAGCCCGGGGCCGTACGCCCCCGAGCAGAGCCTCGAGGTGTTCTCGATGGCCGTGATCGGCGGGCTCGGATCGATCCCCGGCGCGGTGCTGGGCGCGACCTACGTCCGGGGTGTCGACTACTTCTACCGCGGTCCGGAGTTGCGGTTCGTGCTCGCCGGCGGCGTGCTGCTCCTGGTCCTGATGCTGCTACCGGGTGGGATCGGCGCCGCGCTCGCCGACCTCCGCGACCGCTGGCTGCGGCGCGTGGCACGCCGCCACGGCATCGCCGTCCCGAGCCTCACCGCCGACCCCCGCGGCTCGCCGGTCGCGGTCGTGGATCGAGCGGCCGCGGCACCCGCACCGACGGGCGGCGGCTCCCCCGCGGAACGGCCGTTCGTGCGGGCGCGTGGGGTCGACGTCGGGTACGACGGGGCCCAGGTCTTGTTCGGCGTGGACTTCGAGGTGGCGCGCGGGCAGGTCGTCGCGCTGCTGGGAACGAACGGTGCGGGCAAGAGCACGCTCCTGCGCGCCCTCACCGGGCTCACGCACGCCCGCGCCGGGACCGTCGAGATCGACGGCGTCGACGTCACGCGGGCCCGCCCCGAGGTCATCGCGCGCATGGGCGTCGCCACCGCGCCCGGAGGGCAGGGAACCTTCCCCTCGCTGACGGTCAACGAGAACCTCCGCGTCGCCGCGTGGACCCGCCGCGGCGACCCGGGTGGCGTCGCCGCCGTCGTCGAGCGCGCGCTCGCGCTCTTCCCTGTCCTCGGCGACCGGCTCGCCGACCGCGCCGGCGACCTCTCCGGCGGCCAGCAGCAGATGCTGTCGCTCGCCATGGCCCTCGCGACCCGGCCCCGGCTCCTGCTCGTCGACGAGCTCTCGCTCGGCCTCGCCCCGGTCGTCGTCGCCGAGCTCCTCTCGACGATCCGCGACCTCGCCGACGCGGAGACCACGGTCGTCGTCGTCGAGCAGTCGGTCGCGGTCGCGCTCGCTCTCGCCGACACCGCGTACTTCATGGAGAAGGGCGAGGTGCGCTTCCACGGTCCGGCGCGCGAGCTGGCCGACCGGCTCGACCTCGTGCGGGCCGTCTTCCTCCCCCGCAGCGCCGGCTCCGCACCGTTGCCGCCCACCGCGCTGCCCCGCACCGGCGCACCCGTGCTCCGGGTCGAGGGCGTCGAGAAACGGTTCGGCGGGATCACCGCGCTCGCCGGCGTGTCGTTCTCGCTCGCGCCCGGCGAGATCCTCGGCGTGCTCGGGCCGAACGGCGCAGGCAAGACGACGCTCTTCGACGTCCTGTCGGGCTTCGAGCCCGCCGACGCGGGCACCGTCACGCTCTCCGTCGACGGCACGGCACGCGCCCTGGCGCACCTCGCACCGGCGGCGCGCGCGGCGCTCGGTCTCGGCCGGACGTTCCAGGACGGCCGGCTGTTCCCCGCGCTCACGGTGCGGGAGACGATCGCGGTGGCGCTCGACCGGGCCATCGACGTGTGCGATCCCGTCGCCGCCGCGCTCAACCTGCCGGTCGTCGCCGACTCGGAGGTCACCGCTGCCGAGCGCGTCGACGAGATCTGCGCGCTGCTCGGACTGGACGCGTCCCGCGACAAGTTCGTGCACGAGCTCTCCACGGGGACGCGCCGGATCGTCGACCTCGCCTGCGTGATCGCGTCGCAGCCGAAGGTGCTGCTGCTCGACGAACCCTCGAGCGGCATCGCGCAACGCGAGGCCGAGGCGCTCGGACCGCTCCTGCGCCGCGTGCGCGACGAGCTCGACGCGAGCATGATCGTCATCGAGCACGACCTTGCGCTCCTGCAGGCGGTGGCGACGCGCGTCGTCGCGCTCGACCTCGGGTCGGTGATCGCGGACGGGCCGACCGACGCGGTGCTGCACGACCCGCGCGTGGTGCAGGCCTACCTCGGTGACACAGTAGGCCCGTGAACGCGCGTCACGAATGGCCCGGGCCGGAGCGGCCGGCCACGGGGCCGAACCCGGCGCTGCGACTCCTGCGCCGGTACGCGCCGTTCCTCGCGATCGTCGTCGTCATCGTGCTGATCGCGGTCTTCCTGCCCGGCGGCGGCAACGGCAGCGGCGGCGGCAACGCGTCACGCCCGTCGGTGAACCCGCCACCGCGGACGCGGCGCGGTCTGCCGCTCACGTTCGACCGCGCCCGGGCGACGGGCGCACGCGTCGACTGGGGACCGACGTGCGACACGACACGCGGGCGAGTCGCAGTGCCGTTCTCGTACGCCCCACCGTGCGTCGTGCCCTGGACGGGTGGCGACAACGGTGGCGCGACGGCACCGGGCGTGACGGCCGACACGATCACGATCGCGGTCTACGAGGAACAGCCGGACCTGCTGCAGGAGACGTTTCTCCAGCAGAGCGGCAGCGACGAGAGCCTGAACGCCGAGTTCCAGACCGACCAGCAGTACGTCGACTTCTTCGAGTCGCACTACCAGACGTACGGCCGCCACGTCCGGCTCGTGCCGGTCAAGGCGAGTGGTTCCGCCGACGACGACGTCGCCGCGAAGGCCGACGCCATCAAGGTCGCGACGGAGATCCACGCCTTCGCGTCCTGGGGTGGCCCGTCGCAGACCTCCGCGTACGCGGACGAGCTCGCGGCCCGTGGGGTCCTCTGCCTCGGCGACTGCACGATCGCGCAGCCGGAGTCGTTCATCCGCTCGCGGTCGCCGTACATCTGGCCGCTGCTGGCGGCGCCGGAGCAGGCCGCGGAGCACTGGGCCGCGTTCGTCGCCGGCGCGCTCGCGGGACGCCGCGCCCGTTACGCCGGAGCCCCCGCCCTGCGCCGGCAGCCCCGGCGCTTCGGAGTCGTCCGCTACGACGACGATGCGGGCAGCTTCCGCCACAGCTTCATGGTGTTCCGGGCTCTGCTCGCGCGTCGCGGCGTCCGCTTGGCGACCGAGATCCCGTACCAGCTCGACCTGCTGCGCGCCCAGGAGTCGGCGCGCGCGGTGATCGCCAAGCTGAAGGCCACCCACGTGACGACGGTCGTGCTCGCGGGCGACCCGATCTTCCCGTCGTTCCTGACGAAGGAGGCGACGGCGCAGG
>DASRHL010000021.1:0-18891 GCA_035650535.1 Acidimicrobiia bacterium | reverse complement strand
GAAGCGCACCATCACCCTCGCCGTGGAGCGTCCGCGCGACGGGCACGAGGTCGCCGCGGTTGGCTTGGTAACCATGGGCGAACACGATCACGGGCTTGCCCGGCTGCGGAGCGAGATACCACGCCCCTCGACCCTTCGCGTAGGTGACCGATTCGGCGCCGACCGGCGGAGCGCTGGCCAGCTTCGGCGTGTCACCGTTGTGTGCGATCCAGTAGGCGGCAACCGCGTTCGCGCCGACCCAGCCGACGACCAGGACGATGACGACGACGATCGGAGCGACGATGGGCCAGCGGCGTCGGCGCCTCGGAGTTGCGACCCCCCTCTCCGCGGAGTCGTCTGCCGCCGGCACCGCCGGTGAGACCTGTGGGTCGACCATGCGCTCCGTCGGCGCGCCGGCTGCGTCCCCTGACGTGTCGTCCGCCGAACCGACGAGCGATGTCTCGAGATCGTCGCCCACCCTGATCACCCTCCGTGCGCCCTGACCGCCCGACCGCCTCGTCACGGCGTCATCGGCTCAGGGGACGCCTCAGCCTCACCGCCGCGGTCAGTATCCGAGTCCCTCCGGGTGCTGACCATGAGGAAGACCCACATCTTCGGGTTCGACCCTCGGGTACCGTTTCGCATGCCGCGGCGAGCCGCCGAGGAGCCACGCGAAGACCGGCCCGCCCTGCACCTGGTGCCCTCCGATGCATCCGAGAGCGGCGCCTCCCGGCCGGCCCGAGGCGATCGGGGAGGCTTCGGTGACGCGCTCCGGGCCCGGCGGATCGCGTCCCACCTGAGCCAGGAGGCGTTGGCGGAGCGAGCCGGCGTGAGCGTCCGCACGATCAGCGACCTGGAGCGCGGGATCCATCTCCGCCCACGCCGCTCGACACTCGACGCGCTCGCACGCGCCTTCGAGGTCGAGGCACCCGCCGCGGCACGGATCACCGCGTTGCGCGGCGACGGCGACCCGGCCCGACGGCTACCGGCCCACCTGTGGCCCCGGCCCGACGAGCTCCCGCTCGTGGCCCGGGACGAGGCGCTCGCTCGCGCCCGCCGCGAGTGGCGGCGCGTCCGCGACGGCGGACGGGCCGCGATGGCCTTCGTCGGCGAGGCCGGCATCGGCAAGTCCCGGGTGCTGGCCGAGATCGCCGCCGAGGTCCTGGCCGACGACGCGGTCGTGCTCGCCGGCCGCTGCGACGGTCCGAGCATGCCGTACGGCGCGCTCGTCGATGCGCTCCGCCCGCGGCTCGCCGGCGACATGCTCGATACGTTGGGGAGCGAGATCGGTGCGCACAGCGACCACCTGGCGCTGCTGCTGCCGGAGCTCGGCTCCCGCACGACGGCCCCCGCCGCACACACCGATCGCGACGCGGGGCGGGCACGCCTGCTCGACGCTGTCGACGAGCTGATCGCCACGATCGGGGCGGGTTCGCCGGTCGTGCTGATCGTCGACGATCTGCACGCTGCGGACGTGTCGACGCTCGGCGTGTTGCGGCATCTGGTGCGTTCGTCGCGACCCAGCCCGTTGTTCGTTCTCGGCGCGTACCGTACCGCCGAGGCCGGCGCCGCGCTGACCGACCTCTACGAGGACCTGCACCGGGATCGCCTGCTCGCCCGGATCGAGCTCTCGGGCCTCGACCGATCCGATCTGCGGACGCTTGCCGAGGCGCACACCGGCGCGCAGCTTGCCGACGACGTGGTCGATCTCCTCACGCTGCAGACGGGTGGCAACCCCTTCTTCCTCGAGGAGCTCCTCACGAGCGCGCGTGAACGGAACGCGTCGCTCGCCGTGGTGCTGGAGGGGGTTCCCCAGAATGTGCGCGAGGTCGTACGCGCTCGTGTGCAGCGCCTCTCCGAGCACGCGCGCCATGCCCTCGACGTCGCGGCGGTCGTCGGGAAGACGTTCGACCTCGGTGTGATGGGTCAGGTCGTCGGTGCTGACGCCCTGGCCGGTCTCGACGAAGCGGCGACCTACGGGTTCGTCGATCGATCCGGCGATCAGTTCGCGTTCCGCCACGCCATCGTGCGCGCCGCGTTGCTCCACGACATGCGCCCCCACGAGGTGGCCGCGATCCACTGGCGCGTCGGCGAAGCGCTCGAACGACTCCACGCCGCCGACCTCGACTCCGCGGCCTCGGAGATCGCCGATCACCTGCAGCGAGGCGCGCGCGCAGGCGACCCCGCCAAGGCGGCCCGGTACCTCGAACGGGCCGGCGACCTGCAGTTCCGGTCCCTCGCGCTCGACGAGGCCGTCGCCTCCTTCTCGGGCGCGCTCGAGCTGACATCGCCCGGCGAGCCCGGCAACCTGCGGCGCATGCGCCTCCTCGAGCTGATCGCCGAGATCCACTTCTGGCGCAACGACCCCGACGCCATGCGCGCCGCGGCGCTCGGTGCCGCCGAGCTCGCGCGGGAGAGTGGGTCACCCGACGACCTTGCCCGCACGATCGTGGTCGCCGCGCGGTGGAGCCGCGGCGGCGAGCTCGACACGAGGATGCTCGATCTCCTCGACGACGCGCTCGCCGGCCTCGCGCCCACCGACCACGCGGCCCGGAGCCAGGTCCTCGCGATGCGCGCCTACACGTTGCAGGCGGCTGGCTGCGGCTTCCCGACCCGCGAGATCGCCGAGGAAGCCGAGCGAACGGCGCGCAGGTCCGGCGACGCGGAGGCACTCGCGCTCACGCTCCTCGTACGCTGCTACACCGAAGCCGGCGCGCCGACCGTCGATCACCGGCTCCGAATCGCGACCGATCTCGAACGGGCTGCCGCGCGTGTGCTTCGTGAGGATCACCGCCAGCAGTACCACTCGTTCGCACTCGGGGCGCGGCTCCAAGCCCAACTGGCGGCTGGCGATCTCGCAGGCTTCGCGGAGACGCGATGCGAGCTGGAGACCATCGCCGATCAGCGCCGTGCGCCTTTCCTTCGCAGCCAGTTGATGTTCCTGGACGCCTCGCTCCTGCTGGCCGAGGGGAAGCTCGATGCCGCCGTCGAGCGATCGTCACGCGCACTCGCGACGTGGAGCGCGCGCCCCGACGTGCTGCGCGTGTTCGCCGTGCAGCACGCGATCGCCGCGCTGGAACGAGGCGAGCACGCGAGCGTGCTGCCGACGATCGACGCGCTCTCGGCAGGCAACGTCAACAGCCTCGGCTATGCAGCGCGGGCACTCGTCGCCGCAGCCCTCGCCGCAAGCGGCGACATCGACGGGGCGCGACGACGCCTCGACGAGCTGGCCGCCGACGGCTTCGACGCGTTCTGTGACGATCACCTGCGTCCCCAAGCACTGCGCTGGCTGTGCGAGGCCGTCGTGTCACTCCGCGCCGAAGACCACGCCGCCACGCTTCTTCCCATCGCCGAGCCGTACGGTGGCCTCCTGCTCGTCGGCCCAGTGGCGGCGACCATCGAGTGCGGGGCCGATCGGGCCATCGCACAACTGTTCGCGACCCTCGGCCACCTCGAGGAGGCCGTCGGACGGTACGAGCGCGCGGCAGCTCTCGAAGCGGAGCTCGGGTTCACCGCGCTCGCGCTGCACACCAGACGCTGGCTCGCCGAGGCGATCCGTGACCGTGACCACGACGGCGACGACGAACGCTCGCGCGGGTTGGCACTCGACACGGGCGCGCGCGCCCGACGGATCGGGATGCGCGCGCTCGCCGACGCATGCTGCCGCGTGACCTCGTGAACCGTCCGGCAGCGGCGCCGTCGCCCAGGTCGGCCTTCCAGCCGTCATGTCGGCCGCCCGATCAGTCCCGAGCTACCGGCGGTACATCGCCTCGATCTCGGCGGCGTACTTCTCGTTGATGCCGCGGCGCTTCAGCTTCATCGTCGGAGTGAGCTCCATCGAGTCGGGCGTCCACTCGTCGGGGAGCAGCGTGAACTTCTTGATCTGCTCGACCTGGGCGAAGTGCTGGTTCGCCTCGGCGACGAGACGGCCGACCTCGGCGACCACCTCCGGTGTGCGCGACAGGTCTGCGAACGACGGCGCGGTGATGCCGTGACGCTGCGCCCAGGCCGGCGCGACCTCGGGGTCGAGAACGATCAGCGCGGAGACGAACGGCCGGCCCTCGCCGATGACGCACACCTGTCCGATCATCGGGAACGCCTTGAGCGCCGCTTCGAGATTCGCGGGTGAGATGTTCTTCCCGCCCGCGGTGATGATGAGCTCCTTCTTGCGGTCGACGATGCGGAGGTAGCCGGCCTGGTCGAACTCGCCGATGTCACCGGTGTGGAGCCAGCCGTCGGCGTCGAGGGCCTCGGCCGTCTTGGCCGGGTCGTCCAGGTAGCCGCGGAACACGTTGCCGCCCCGGCACAGCACCTCGCCGTCCTCCGCGAGCACGACCTCGCAGCCCGGGATGGCGGGGCCGACCGTGCCCGGCACGACGGCGAACGGCGCCCAGGTCATCGGGCCCGACGACTCGGAGAGGCCGTAGATCTCCGACAGCCCGACGCCGAGCGCGCGGAAGAACCGGAACACCTCGATCGGCAGGGGCGCGGCGCCGCTCACCGCCGACTCCACCCGGTCGAGGCCGAGCAGCTCCCGCACCGGCCGCAGCACCTCGGTCTCGACCGGCTCGAACCGCGCCGCCACGTCGTCGGGGATCGACTCGCCGCGGGCGCGCAGGGCGGCGACCTCGCCGCCGACCTCGAGGGCACGCCGGAATTCTGCTTCGCGATCGGCGTCCGCGGCGAGCAGGCCCTCGACCGCCGCGTACACCTTCTCCCAGACCCGCGGGACGGCGAACACGATCTCGGGATGTACCGCGGTGAAGTACTGCGCGATCGCGCTCGTCTCGGGACACGTCGTGACCTCGTACCCGAATGCCATCGCCTGGTAGTGCGACGTCATCCGCTCCGCGATGTGCGCCATCGGCAGGTACGACACGAGCCGCGACCCGGTCGGGTCGTGGTCGCCGAACGCGCGCCGCAGGCTCTCGACCGTCCAGCACACGTTGGCGTGGTCGAGCATCACGCCCTTGGGCGGGCCGGTGGTGCCCGACGTGTAGATGACCGTCACGAGGTCGTCGGGGCGCGCCGTCTCCGCGGCGGTCGCGAGGTCGACCGGGTCGGACGCGAGCAGGTCCGCGAGCGCGCGCACGCCGTCGGGCGGGTCGCCGTCGAGGAGGACGACCTCCTCGAGCGCGGGCAGCGCGGCGCGCACGCTCGCCACCCGCGCCAGGTAGTCGCGGTCCTCGACGACCGCGACCCGAGCCCGGCAGTGCCCGACCAGGTACTGGACCTGCTCGGCGGCCGACGAGTTGTAGATCGAGATCGGGGTCGCGCCGAGCAGCAGCGCCCCCGTGTCGACCACGTGGAACTCGGGTCGGTTGCGCATCATGAGCACGACCCGGTCGCCCCGCCCGACGCCGAGCGCGGCCAGCCCCGCGGCCGCCCGGCAGGCACGATCGGCGTAGTCGGCCCAGGTCCACTCCGCCCAGCCGTCAGCGGTCTGCCAGCGCAGCGCCACGGCGTCGGGCCGCTCCGCCACCCGCTCCCGGAACAGCCTCGGAACCGTCCGGCCCGCCACCAGGGCGGAGAGCTCAGCGCTGCTCGTGGCCGCCATCACGCCCCCTCACATCGGCGGGCGTTGCCGCCCGGGCCTTTGTAGCGCACGGATCCAGGGCCACGCCGCGCCCGGCGGGACCGGTTCTCCACAGGGTCCGGGGGAAAAAGGTGGGGGATCGGGGTGGAAAACCTGTGGACGGTGGTGGAAAATGATGCCGACCGCGTCCCGAGGAGGTCGTTGGGGCGTCCGGCGGGCTGGGTGTCAGCCGGGCTTCTCTACTCCGACCCCTCCTCGGGACGTGTCGCGCACGCCGGGCCCGACGCGCCCACGCGCGGGATGCGCACTCGCGCGTGACCGCGATGACACGATGACCGCTCGTGCTGCGCCTGCGCCATGGACTGGCGGTGCGCCGGTGGTTCCCGGTGCTGGAGTGGCTCCCGAGCTATCGACGGGCCGACCTGGCCGGCGACGTCATGGCCGGGCTCACCGGCGCCGCGATCCTGGTCCCGCAGTCGATGGCCTACGCGCAGATCGCACAGCTGCCGCCGGTGGTCGGTCTGTACGCGTCGGTCGTCCCGCTGCTCGTCTACGCGATCTTCGGGCGCTCGCGACAGTTGAGCGTCGGACCACTCGCGTCGATCTCGATCCTGTCCGCGGTCGGCGTGGCCAAGCTCGCCCCGACCGGGACCGCGCGGTTCGTCGCCCTCGCGGCGACGCTCGCGCTACTCGTCGGCATCGTGCACATCTCGATCGGTGTGCTCCGGCTCGGATTCGTGATGCGCTTCCTGTCCGAACCGGTGATGACGGGCTTCCTGGCCGCGGTCGGGATCCTGCTGATGGCGACACAGCTCGGACCGCTCACCGGCGTCTCGGTGCCGAACAGCAGCCGCGCGTACGAGATCGTCGCCGATTGGTTCGACGTCGCGGACGGCACGAGTGTCGCGACGCTCGTGCTCGGGATCTCGTGCATCGCCGCCCTCCTCGCGCTGCGCCGGCACCGACGCTTCCCGAGCGCGCTCACGCTCGTGATCGCCGCGACGGCGGTGTCCGCGATCGCGGACTTCTCGACGCACGGGATCGCGGTCGTGGGGTCGGTGCCGAGCGGGCTGGCCGGCCCGGAGGCGCCGCTCTGGCACTGGCACGACGTGGGTGTTCTCCTGCCGACCGCCTTCGCGATCACGCTGATCAGCGTCCTCGAGTCGCTCGCGCTGGGGCGGGAGTACGCGGACGTTCACGGCTACGAGCTCGACACGAACCAGGAGATCGTGGCGCTCGGGGCCAGCAACGTCGCCGCCGGGTTCTTCCAGGGCATGATCGTCACGGGCGCCATCACCCGCTCGTCGATCCTGGAGGCGGCCGGCGCGCGATCGCAGCTCTCGGGCGCGCTGTCGGCGCTGGTCGTCGCGCCCCTGCTGCTGTTCGGCACGGGCCTGTTCCGCGACATACCGATCGCGGTGCTGAGCGCGATCGTCGTCGTCGCCGTGATGCCGTTCGTGAAGGTCGGTGAGGCCCGGCGGTTGTGGCGCGTGCAACGTGCCGACTTCTGGGTGCTGATGCTCTCGTTCGTCGGGACGCTGGCGTTGGGTCTCGAGCTCGGAGTGCTCGTCGCGGTCGTCGTGTCGATCGTGATCATCGTGTACCGGGTGACGCGACCACACATCCCGGAGATCGGACGGATCCCGGGCACCGACTACTTCCTCGAGCTCGGCCGCCACCCCGATGCGCGCACCTACCCCGGCATCGTGATCCTGCGCCCCGACGCGTCGCTGTACTTCACGAACGCCGAGACGGTCGGGGCGCGGCTCCGTCCGCTCGAGTCACGCCGAACCGATCTGCACACCGTCGTGCTGGACGCCAGCGGCGTCGACCATCTCGACGCGACCGCCGACCACGAGCTCCGGAAGATCGCGACGCGCTACCGCGAGCGCGACATCGGGCTCATCCTCGTGAACGTCGCCGACGGCGTCCGCGCCGTTCTCGACGCGAGCGGCTTCACCGACATCGTCGGGCCCGACGCCTTCTTCGCCACCGACGCGGACGCCATCGCCCACCTCGAACGCGTCAGAAGGACTGGGTGAAGCAGCGCCACTCGAGCGGGCCGAGGGCGTAGTCGCGGTAGAAGCCCGCGTAGAGGTCGCGGGTGCGCTCGGCCCACGCGAACGCGTCCGGTGCCGCCACGCGCCGCACGACCTGGGTGTAGCCACCCTCGTAGACGCGGTACTCGGCCCAGGCGCCGGGATACTCCTTGGTGCACGCCACCTCGCAGCACGGCACCCGCGCCGCCGGGTCGAAGCGTCGCACCCGGTTGCGGTGCGTGTGCCCGGCGAAGTACCCGGCGATGGCGGGACGGCGGGCGAAGACGTCGACGAGCGCCTCGCTGTCGGCCCGGTTGATGCCGAACGACGTGCCACCGTCGTCGCTCCGGGCGACGTTCGACACGTAGTGGTGCCCGAACACGAGCACCGGGACGGCCGACTCGGCCGCCAGGTCGTCGAGCCACTGGCGCTGATCGGCGGTGAGCTGCCCGCCGTCGGTGCCGGGCACCACGGTGTCGAGCACGGCCAGGGTCACCCCGTCGAGCTCGACCGCAAAGGGCGCGTCCTCGAGCGCCATCGTCGGGTCGACGAAGGCGTCGTGGTTGCCGCGCACGTGGTGCATGCGGTCGCCGAGCGCGCCGTACACGGCGAGGAAGGCCGCATACTGCTCCGGGGAGCCGACATCGGTCAGGTCACCCTTGACGACGACGGCGTCGGGGCCGATTCGTGCCATCTCGGCGACGACGGCACGGTTCATGGTCTCGGGATACGGAGGCGCGCCGGGTGCGGCCCGCACGATCGGCCCGAGCGCGTCCGCCTCCGGGTTGCCGGTCCGGCCGCACTCGACCTCGCCGAAGTGGACGTCGTTGGCCGTGGCGATCGTCGCGAGCAGGCGCCCGGACGGGCGGGCCAGGGTGCGGACGCGCGCCGGGAGGTAGGTGTCGGGCTCGGCGCCGTCGACCGCGAGCGGGTACTCGGTGTCGGGCTCCAGCCCGGTGACACGCGCCGAGTGGTAGGGCCCGGTCGTGACCGCCTCACGGTCGCCCACCCGGGTGACGACCTCGGCGCCGGGGTCGGTCACGAAGGTGACCACGACCTCGTCGGGGCCGACGGTCATGAGCTCGGCGTTGGCGACCATCCGGGCGGCGGTCAGGGGCGGTGCCGCTCAGGCGCGGTGACGGCGGCCGATCCGGCCCGACAGGCGCCACGGTCCGCGCTGCAGCCCGGCGCGGCGCGCCCCGAGCCGCGACCCGTGGACCCATTCGTGGAGCGTGCCGTCGGGCTCGTGGCCGATGACCACCTGTGACCCGGTCGTGACCGCCAGCGCCGCCACGATCGCCGCCACCTCGTCGGGGGTGGCGTCCGGCGTGATCGCCCGGAGCCCCTGGCCGCCGGCCGTGCCCATCAGAGGGGGACGTTCCCGTGCTTGCGCTGCGGGAGCTGTTCACGTTTGGTCCGCAGCATCTCGAGCGAACGCACCAGGACGCGCCGGGTCTCGCGCGGGTCGATCACGTCGTCGACGTAACCCCGCTCGGCCGCGCTGTACGGATTCGCGAACCGCTCCGTGTACTCCTCGATCAGCTCCTTGCGCCGCGCCTCGGGGTCGGCGGCGGTCTCGATCTCCTTGCGGAAGATGATGTTGACCGCGCCCTGCGGGCCCATGACCGCGACCTCGGCCGACGGCCAGGCGAACGCCAGGTCGGCGCCGATCGACTTCGAGTTCATGACGACGTACGCGCCGCCGTACGCCTTGCGCGTGATGATCTGGACGCGGGGGACGGTCGACTCGCAGTACGCGTAGAGCAGCTTCGCCCCGTGACGGATGATCCCGCCGTACTCCTGGTCGGTACCGGGGAGGAAGCCCGGCACGTCGACGAAGGTGACGAGGGGGACGTTGAACGCGTCGCACGTCCGCACGAACCGTGCGGCCTTCTCGGACGCGTCGATGTCGAGCGTGCCTGCGAGCACCTGCGGCTGGTTGCCGACGATCCCGACGACGTGGCCGTCGATGCGCGCGAACCCGCACACGATGTTCATCGCCCAGAACTGGTTCACCTCGAAGAAGTCGCCGTCGTCGACGACCTGCTCGACGACCTTCTTGATGTCGTACGGCTGGTTCGGCGCGTCGGGGATGAGCGAGACGATCCCGGCGCAGGAGCGATCGGGGTCGTCGGTCGGCTCGAAGTAGGGCGGGTCCTCGAGGTTGTTCTGCGGCAGGAACGAGAGCAGGTACCGGACCTGGTCGAGGCACGACTCCTCGTCGTCGGCGACGAAGGTGCAGACGCCCGACTTGGACGCATGCGTCATCGCGCCGCCGAGCTCCTCCTGGGTCACGTCCTCACCGGTGACCGTCTTCACGACGTCGGGACCGGTGATGAACATGTGCGAGGTGCCCTTCACCATGAAGATGAAGTCGGTCATCGCGGGCGAGTAGACGGCGCCACCGGCGCACGGCCCCATGATCACGCTGATCTGCGGGATGACCCCCGACGCCTTGACGTTGCGGAAGAAGATGCCGCCGTAGGCGTCGAGCGAGACGACGCCTTCCTGGATGCGCGCGCCCGCGCCGTCGTTCAGACCGATCATCGGCGCACCGACCGACTCGGCGAGGTCCATGACCTTGTGGATCTTCTCGGCGAACACCTCGCCGAGCGCGCCCCCGAAGACCGTGAAGTCCTGGGCGAACACGAACACCTTGCGACCGTCGATCGTCCCCCAACCCGTGACGACGCCGTCGGTCAGCGGTCGCGTGTTCTCGATGCCGAACCCGTACGCGCGGTGACGCGCGAGCATGTCGAGCTCGACGAAGGAGTCGGGATCGAGGAGCCGCTTCAGGCGCTCGCGCGCGGTCAGCTTGCCGCGGGCGTGCTGGCGCTCGACCGCGGCCGCGCTCCCGGCATTGCGCGCGGACTCGCGGAGCTCGGCGAGCTGTTCGAGCCGCTTCTCGATCGGGTGCACCGGGACGACCGGAGCACCGGCGCCCTCGTCACCGTGGAGCGCCTCGGCCTCGGCCTGTTCCTGGATCTCGGACTCTTCGACGGCCATGAGCCGTCAAGCGTAATCCCGGACCCGCGACGCCGTGAGTTGACGCCTAACCCGAGAAGTGGACGGCGACGAAGGTGTACGAACCGCCGCAGGCGACGCCGACCCCGACGTGGGAGTACGCGCCGTTGAGGATGTTGGCGCGGTGCGGTGGACTACCCATGAACAGGTTCTGGAACGACTGCATCGACGCGCACGACCACTTGGGCGAATTCGGTTCGCAGGCGATGTTCTCGGCCCAGGTGCCGCCGTACCACGCGTTCATCTGGGCCGCGCTCGTGTGCACGAGGTTGCAGCCACCGCCGGACGTGAACATGAGCCGGTTCGCCGCGTACTGCGCGCCGCCGTCCAGATTGCCGCTCTCGGTCAGCGGGCCCACGCCGGCGCCGGCGCGGGCGGCGTTGTGCAGCGCGACGAGTTGGCTGCGCATCGACCCCGCGCCCGACGGCCCGGGGGTGCTCGAGTAGAGCGAGTCGCACCCGGCGAGGACCAGCGCGAGGAGCGCCACCGCCGCCGCCGCCATGCGCATCCGGGAGCGCTGCGGAATGTTCCGAACCGGCCCCTGCGGGCGTTCCGCACTCCGCACGCGCACCGTCGACCCCTCCCGTCGTCGCCGCATCCGCAAGAGAGACGCGTAACCCCCCTCCGGCGAGGACCGGGAGTCTGACGTTCCTCATTGTCCGCATGCAACCCATACGGGGCGGGTTTCCGCGAACGCGACCCCGGCCCCGCCACGGCGAGTGGCGGGGCCGGTGACCGGGTGTGGGATCTGATGTCGGCGCCGGGTGCGGGCGCCCGGGGCGTCAGGCGGGCTGGCCCACGTCCAGCGACTGCTGGCGCTCGCCCGTGGTGATCTCGACCTTGCGGGGCTTGGCCTGCTCGGCGACCGGGATCGTGACGTGGAGGACGCCGTCCTCGTAGTGGGCCTCGAGACGGTCGGTGTCGAGACCGTCGCCCAGCATGATCTGGCGGGTCCACGAGCCGTGGGTCCGCTCCCGGGCCAGCACCTCGTCGCCCTCGGCGGGCAGCCAGCTTCGGCCGGCCTTGATCGTCAGGACGTTGCGCTCGACGCCCACCTCGACGGCGTCCGCGGCGACACCGGGCAGGTCGAAGAGCAGCTCGACCCGGTCGCCGTGGCGGTAGGCGTCCATGGGCATCCACGTGCGCCGGTTCGGGCCGGAGAACACGGATTCGGTGAAGCGGTCGAAGTCCCGGAACGGGTCGTAACGGAGCAGCATCGTCGCAGCCTCCTGATGGTGACGGTGGTCTGGTTCCGACCACTCGAAACGGATGACTGCCGTTCGGCTATTCCTTATGATACCAGAAAACTTGAGTCTGTCAAGATCAGGTTTACTGCAGGCGGCCCGCGCTACTCCTGCACCAGCTCGATGAGGGTGCCGAAGGCGGTCTTGGGGTGGACGAAGGCGACCGTCGTCCCCCGGGACCCCGGACGGGGGGCGTCGTCGATCACCCGGTGGCCTTCGGCCTTCACCCGTTCGAGCGCGGCCCCGCAGTCGGCGACCCGGTACCCGACGTGGTGGATCCCCGGTCCCTTCGTGGCGAGGAACCGGGCCACGGTCGAGTCGTCCCGGACGGGCGTCAGGAGCTGGATGTAGGACTCGGCGACCTTCAGCAGCGCCTCCTCGACCCCGTCCCGCTCGACCACCTCACGGTGGGCGACGTCGCAGCCGAAGGTGTCGCGGTAGTAGGTGATCGCGGCCTCGAGGTCGTCGACCGCGATGGCCACGTGGTCGATCTCGGTCAGGACGGTCGGCATCGTCAACGCCCCTTCGTCGTCGGCGGCTGGTGGCGGCGGAACAGGGTGATCCGGTCGAGGAGACGCTCGCGCGTCTCGGGGTCGGTGACGCCGAGGCCCTCCTCGGGCGCGAGGACGAGCACGCCGAGCTTCCCCTCGTGGAGATTGTGGTGCACCTGGGCCGCGGCCTCCGCCGTCTGCTCGAAGGGGAAGACCGCCGACAGCGTCGGGTGGATCCGCCCCTCGCACACCAGCCGGTTGGCCTCCCACGCCTCGCGGTAGTTGGCGAAGTGGCAGCCCTTCAGCGTCTTCTGGTTCATCCAGAGGTAGCGGTTGTCGTACTCGATCATGAACCCGCTCGTCGCCGCGCACGTGATGATCGTGCCGCCCCGGGCGCAGACGAACACCGAGGCTCCCATCGTCGAGCGGCCGGGGTGCTCGAAGACGATCTCGGGGTCACGGCCTGCGAGCTCGCGGATCCGCTTGCCGAGCCGGCGCCACTCCGCCGGGTCCTGCGTGGTGTCGTCGGACCAGAAGCGGTAGCCCTCGGCCCGCCGGTCGATGACGTGCTCGACCCCCATCTCGTGCAGGAGCGCGGCCCGCTCCGGGCTCGAGACGACGCCGATGGGGACGCCGCCGCCGTTGAGCACGTACTGGCAGGCGTAGGCGCCGATCCCGCCGCTCGCGCCCCAGATCAGAACCGTCTGGCCCTGGGTCATCCGGGCGCCGTTGGGGCTGACGAGCATCCGGTAGCTCGTCGAGTTCGTCAACGCGTTGACGGCGGCCTCCTCCCACGTCAGGTGCGCGGGTTTGGGCATGAGCTGGTTGGCCTTCACCACGGACAGCTCGCCGAGGCCGCCGAAGTTGGTCTCGTAGCCCCAGATCCGCTGGTTCGCGGCCAGCATCGAGTCGTCGTGGGCCGACGGGTCCTGGTCGTCGACGTGGTTGCAGTGCACGGTCACACGGTCGCCGGGACTCCAGCCCCGAACCGCGGAGCCGACGCGCACGACGACACCGGCCGCGTCGCTCCCGAGCACGTGGTACGGCTGCGCGTGCCGGGCGCCCCAGACGCTCTCGCGACCGAGCCGGTCGAGGAACCCGAACGTGGGGAGAGGTTCGAAGATCGCCGACCAGACCGTGTTGAAGTTGATCGACGACGCCATCACCGCGACGTAGGCCTCGTCGGGCGCGAGCTCCGGCAGCGGGACCTCGTCGAGATGGATCGCCTTGCGGGGGTCCTTGTCGGCCGAGTCGAGCCCCGCGAACATCTCCTGCTCCGACGCCCGGACGACGGCCCCCCGGTACGCCTCCGGCAGCGTCAGCGCCCCGATCTCGTCGCCCGGCGCGCCCTCGAGCACCGCCGCCCGGATTGCCTCCACGCTCATGAGGGATCACGCTAGTCCGGAGGGTAGGCTGTCGGTTACTCGTCGGTAACAACCCGTCATCCGGAGAACACCATGTCTGGTTCCGTCATCGTCTCGTCGGCGCGCACCCCGATCGGCAAGCTCTCGGGCTCGCTCGCCCAGTTCACCGCGATGGACCTCGGCGGCGTCGCGATCAAGGCGGCGCTCGAGCGCGCCGGCATCACGGGCGACGCGGTCGACTACGTGATCATGGGCCAGGTCCTCCAGGCGGGTCAGGGCCAGATCACGGCACGCCAGGCCGCGCTGAAGGCCGGCATCCCGATGAGCACGCCCGCCGTCACGATCAACAAGGTGTGCCTCTCCGGGATCAACGCGCTCTACCTCGCCGACCAGATGATCCGCGGCGGCGACGCGGACGTCGTGGTCGCCGGCGGCATGGAGTCGATGACCAACGCGCCGTACCTGCTCCCGAAGGCGCGCAGCGGCTACCGGATGGGGAACGCGGAGATCCTCGACGCGCTCATCCAGGACGGCCTGTGGTGCGCGTTCGACGCCGTCCACATGGGTTCGGGAACCGAGCGCTACACCGGTGACTTCGGTGGTCTCACGCGCGCGGCGCAGGACGATCTCGCGGCGAAGAGCCACGAGCGCGCCGCGGCCGCGATGAAAGAAGGCCGTTTCGCCGACGAGATCGCGCCCGTCGCCATCCCGCAGCGCAAGGGTGACCCGATCCTCGTCGAGGAGGACGAGGGGGTGCGCCCCGGCACGACGACCGAGACACTCGCGAGTCTCCGCCCGGCGTTCGAGCCCGACGGCACGATCACGGCCGGCAACGCGTCCCAGATCTCCGACGGCGCGGCGGCGATGGTCGTGATGAGCCGCGAGCGCGCCGAGGCACTGGGCGCGAACCCGCTGGCGGAGCTCGTCGGCTTCGGCATGGTCGCCGGGCCCGACACCTCGCTGCTCACGCAGCCGTCACGCGCGATCAGGCGCGCGCTCGACGGTGCGGGCGTGGCCCTCGCCGACGTCGACCTCTTCGAGCTCAACGAGGCGTTCGCCGCGGTGGGTCTCGCGTCGATGCACGATCTGGGTATCTCTGACGAGATCGTGAACGTCAACGGCGGCGCGATCGCCCTCGGCCACCCGATCGGCATGTCGGGCGCGCGCATCGTCATCACGCTCGTGAACGAGCTGCGCCGCCGCGGTGGTGGCCTCGGCGCGGCCGCCCTCTGCGGCGGGGGCGGCCAGGGTGACGCCGCGCTGGTGCGTACGCTGTAGCCCAGGTCCTCGTTCGGAACGACACCGCGACGCGTCGGCGTCCGCGCCCTGACCCGGAGCCTCGATGTCCCAGCTGCCGCCTCCACCTCCACCTCCACCGCCTCCCCCACCTCCGGGCTGGGGGCCACCCGGCGGCACGTGGGCGCCGACGCAGTACGCGGGCTTCGGCATCCGGTTGGCGTCGTTCCTGATCGACGCCATCCTGCTGTCGATCCCCAACTTCATCGTGTCCGCCGCGGCGGGCACGATCGGGGGCTACATCTTCGGCATCGCGCTCGGCGTCGGGTACTCGATCTACTTCATCGGGAGCCCGAGTGGTCAGACGGTCGGCATGAAGGCGATGAACATCCGCGCCGTCGACGCGGACACGGCCGGTCGCGTCGACTACGGGCGCTGCGTGGTGCGCTACCTCGTGTCGATCCTGTCGTCGCTCGCGATCCTGCTCGGGTACTTCTGGATGCTGTGGGATCCGCGCCGCCAGACGTGGCACGACAAGGCGGCGGGAACCGTCGTCGTCCCGACGAGCCTCTACCCCGTCGAGAAGTGGCCGGGCTGAGCGACGCCGCGCCCGGCCACGACTCTCACTGCAACGAGAACGGCGGGTAGGCGTCGTCCATCAGGTAGACGTACGCGTCGACCCGGATGTACCAGCGGAAGACCCCGATGTTGAAGTCGCGCAGTGCCTGCGGGTACTCGCCGGTCACGATGACCGCGAAGAACGCGACGACCCACGCGATGAACGAGCCGATCTCGAGGACGAACAGCACGAGGTAGTGCGGGAACGCGATGAGCCACTTGTAGAGCGGAGCCCAGCGGTTGTACTCCGCCTGCGGGTCCATCGACAGCGACGCCGCGTCGATACCGTCGTCCTGCGCGACCGTCTCGAACGAGAACGGCGGGTACTCGTTCCGCATGAACCCCGCGTACGTGACCGCGCGCCACAGATAGCGGTACGCCATCACCCGGAAGTTGAAGATCGGTTCGGGGACCTGCTTCGTGAACAGGATCGTGAAGAAGCAGATGATCCCGAGGACGCGCTCGATCAGGATCAGGATGTAGGCGATGATCAGGTGCGGGATCGCCAGGATCCAGTTCACGATCGGGCGCCAGCGGTCGACCGCGAGGTCGCGCCGGAAGTCCATGCGGACGGGGTAGGCGCCTGACGGCGGCGGCGCCCCCGACGGTGGCGGCGACGGCGGCGGTGGCGTCGAGGGAGGCGGTGGAGGCGGTGGAGGCGGTGCTTGCGACATGCACACTCCTTCAGGCGTCTGCCCACTCCGCCCTCAGCACTTGTACGGGAACGCCGGGCCCGAGTCAACGAATGCGCGGGGCGCGGCGCTAAACCCGACTTGACCGGTCGGGATTCTCGGCCTTAGCGTTTTCCCGCCTGGTTCACCCTTGTCGAGAGGGAGCACGAATGTCCGAGAGCTGGGGCTTCGAGACCAAGCAGGTCCACGCCGGCGCTATGCCCGACCCCGCGACCGGGGCCCGGGCCGTCCCCATCTACCAGACCACGAGCTTCGTGTTCCGCGACACGCAGCACGCGGCGGCGCTGTTCGGGCTCGAGGAGCTCGGCTTCATCTACACGCGGATCATGAACCCCACGCAGGCGGTCTTCGAGGAGCGCATGACGGCCCTCGAGGGCGGCGTCGGCGCGCTGGCGACGGCGAGCGGCCAGTCCGCGGAGACGCTCGCGCTGCTCAACCTCGGGCAGGCCGGCGACCACCTGGTCGCGTCGGCGTCGCTGTACGGCGGCACCTACAACCTCCTGCACTACACGTTCCCGAAGCTCGGCTGGGACGTGACCTTCATCGACGACCCCGACGACCTCGACGCGTGGCGCAACGCCATCCGCCCGAATACCCGCGCGTTCTACGGCGAGAGCGTCGGCAACCCGAAGAACGACGTCTTCGACCTCGAGGGTGTGTCCGCGATCGCGCACGGCGAAGGAATCCCGCTCGTGATCGACAACACCGTCACGAGCCCGTACCTCTGCCGGCCCCTCGACTGGGGCGCGGACGTCGTCGTCCATTCGGCAACGAAGTTCATCGGCGGTCACGGCACGTCGATCGGCGGCGTGATCGTCGACGGCGGACGGTTCGACTACGTCGCGAGCGGTCGCCACCCGGTGTTCACCGAGCCCGACCCCAGTTACCACGGGCTCGTGTACTCGCAACTCCCCGACGAGCTGCGGCCCGCGCAGTACATCCTCAAGACGCGGTTGCAGCTCCAACGCGACCTCGGCCCGGCGATCGCGCCGCTCAACTCGTTCCTGTTCCTGCAGGGTCTCGAGACCCTGAGCCTGCGCATGGAGCGGCACTGCCAGAACGCGCAGGCCGTCGCCGAGTGGCTCGAAGCGCGTGACGAGGTGGAGTGGGTCGCGTACCCGGGCCTGAAGTCGAGCCCCTGGTACGACCGCGCGAACAGGTACCTGCCCCGGGGCAAGGGCGCGATCCTCTCGTTCGGGATCAAGGGCGGCCTCGAGGCCGGGCGCCGGTTCGTCGACGGGCTCGAGCTCTTCAGCCACCTCGCCAACGTCGGCGACGTGCGCAGCCTCGCCATCCACCCGGCGTCGACGACCCACTCGCAGTTGACCGAGGCCGAGCAGGCGACCACCGGCGTCACCCCCGACCTCGTGCGCCTCTGCGTCGGCATCGAGACGCTCGACGACATCCTCGCCGACCTCGAGGCGGGGTTCCGGGCCGCGAAGGGGGCGTGACGCGACGCCGGGCGCTCCCATCCCCGCGACCGGTGCTTGGCGCCCCGGCGACGAGCCGGGGCGTCGCCAGTTCCTGACCGTCTTCGACGCGCGCCCCCACGTGCTCGAGGCCGGGGGGAGGCTCGAGCACGTCACGGTCGCGTTCGAGACATGGGGCGAGCTCGCGCCCGATCGCGGCAACGCCGTCCTGGTGATGCACGCGCTCACGGGTGACAGCCACGCGGCCGGGCCGGCCGGTCACGGCCACACCCAGCCCGGCTGGTGGGACGCGATGATCGGCCTGGGGGCGCCCATCGACACCGACCGGTTCTTCGTCGTGTGCCCGAACGTGCTCGGCGGCTGCCAGGGCACGACGGGCCCGGCGTCGGACGCGCCCGACGGGCGCCCCTACGGGCCGCGCTTCCCGCGCATCACGATCCGCGACCAGGTCGTCGTCGAGTCGTCGCTGGCCGACGCGCTCGGGATCGACCGGTGGTACGCGGTGGTCGGCGGGTCGATGGGCGGGATGCGGGTGCTCGAGTGGGCGGTGGGCTTCCCCGATCGAGTCGCCCGCGCGATCGTCGTCGCCGTCGGCGCGAAGGCGTCGGCCGAGGAGATCGCGCTGTGCTCCGTGCAGATCCGCGCGATCCGGGCCGACCCGAAGTGGCGCGGCGGCGACTACTACGACGCGCCCGACGGTGACGGTCCGCACGTCGGCCTGTCGATCGCGCGCGGCATCGGTCAGATCAGCTACCGCTCGGAGCGCGAGTTCGACGCCCGCTTCGGCCGCGACCACCAGGGTGACGAGAACCCGTTCGAGGGCGGCCGCTACGCGGTCGAGTCGTACCTCGAGTACCACGGCGAGAAGCTGGCGCGCCGCTTCGACGCCAACACCTACATCGTCCTGTCCGAGGCGATGAACCACCACGACGTCGGGCGTGGTCGCGGCGGGATCGAGGCCGCGCTCGCGCGGGTGACGGCGCAGACGACGATCGCGGGGATCACGTCCGACCGGCTGTACCCGCTCCGGCTCCAGCACGAGCTCGCCGAGCTCCTGCCGACCGCGGCCGGCGTCGAGGTCGTCGAGTCGACGAGCGGCCACGACGGGTTCCTGATCGAGCAGGACGCCGTCGGCAAGATCATCGAACGCGCGCTCGCGTGACAGTGCTCAGGCGTCGAACTCGCGACGGCCTTCGAGGGCGCGGCCGAGCGTCACCTCGTCGGCGTACTCGAGGTCG
>DASRHL010000020.1:0-6087 GCA_035650535.1 Acidimicrobiia bacterium | reverse complement strand
GCATGAACTCCTGCAGGTCGACGTTGCTGTCCGCGTGCGCGCCACCGTTCAGCACGTTCATCATCGGCATGGGCAGGACGTGCGCGTTGGCGCCGCCGAGGTAGCGGTACAGCGGGAGATCGCACTCGTCAGCCGCCGCACGTGCCACCGCGAGCGACACGCCCAGGATCGCGTTGGCCCCGAGCCGGCCCTTGTTGGGAGTGCCGTCGAGCCGGCAGAGCTCGTCGTCGAGCAGGCGCTGGTCGAGCGCCTCCATGCCCGTCACCGCGTCGGCGATCTCGCCGTTGACGTTCGCCACCGCGGTGCGAACGCCCTTGCCGCCGTAGCGGTCGCCCCGGTCACGCAGCTCGACGGCCTCGTGGGCGCCCGTGCTGGCTCCGCTCGGAACGGCCGCCCGGCCCTGCGCCCCGGTCGCGAGCTCCACCTCGACCTCGACCGTCGGGTTGCCGCGCGAGTCGAGGATCTCGCGGGCCTGGACTCCGATGATCTCGCTCAGGACTCCCCCTCCGCACCCGCCGTGCGTGTGGCACCTGTGGTCCGTGTGGTTGGAGTTCCGATCGTAGTCCCCGACCCGAGCGGCGGCCGTGCTCCCGGCCGGTCCGCCGGGCCACCCTCAGGCCCCGGACACGGCCATCGAGCCCAGGGCGGCCACGTTGGCCCGGGTGTTGCGCGCCGCCAGCGCCACGGCGGCGACGTTGTCGACCACGGCGTTCCCGGCCACGGCGCTCTCCGCCATCCGCTGCGTGATCTCGTTGGTCGCCGCGCTCTGCTCCTCGACCGCGCTCGCGATCGTCACCTGCGTGTCGTGGATCGCCCGGGTCGTCGCGGTGAACGTCTCGATGCCCGTGAGCGCTCCGCTCACCGACGCGTTGATCTCGCCGACCTTGTTCGCCACGCCCTCGGCCGCGGTCGCCGTCTGGCGCGCCAGGTCCTTCACCTCGCTCGCGACGATCGCGAATCCCTTGCCGGCCTCGCCCGCACGCGCGGCCTCGATCGTCGCGTTGAGCGCGAGGAGATTCGTCTGCTGCGCGATGGCGGTGATCAGCCCGAGGACGTCGTTGATCTCGGCGGCGGCGTTCGCCAGGCGCGCCACGAGCGCTCCGGTCTCCTCGGCGTTGGTGACCGCGGCGGCCGCCGTCTCCGTCGCCCGGGACGCGCTCTCGGCGACCTCCCGGATGGCGGCGCTCATCTCCTCCGCGGCGGCCGCGGCCGCCTGCGTGTTCGCGCGGATCTCCTCGGCCGCTCCCGACGCGATGTCCGCCTGCGCGGCGGTCTCGAGCGAGACGCCCACCAGCTCGGCACGGACGGGATCCGTCTCCGACCCGACGTCGGCCGCGGCGGCGTGCCCGGGTCGCAGGCCGTCGAGCAGTTGCACGAGTGTCGACGACGTCCGCAGGAACGGGCTTCCCGACGAGAGCTGCTCCTGCGCCGCGCCGCGATTGCCGGCGAGCGCGAGCTCGAGGACGGCGCCGGCGTCGCGATGGAACGACGCGTGCAGCGTCCGGATCCTCTCGAGCTCGGGCGAGCCGCTGAGCTGCGCTCGTGCATCGCCGTACAGCCATTTCCCGAGCGGGCACTGGTCGTCGCGGGCGACGACCGCGGGGTCGAAGTCGCTGCGACCGCTCTTGATCGCGGCGTCGAGCCGGTATTTCCACATGCCATGGGCGGCGATGATCGATGTGACGAACCGGTCATCCAGGGTCGTGCGCGCAGTCGTCATCATGGGCGGATCGTGCGCCCGGGTTCGCGGCGAGCGAAGTGCCATGGTCCGGGAAGCCGCGGGACCTTGGCCACTTTGTCGCCGCGACCTTCCCGCAGGCCGGCGCGTGGAACGTGCGTTCCTACACTCGTGACGGTGAGCGCGACCGACTCCGACGCCGCCGTCTTCCTCGACCCGTTCGAACCGGGGTTCTTCGACGATCCGTACCGGCAGTACACGCGCCTGCGCCAACAGGCCCCGGTCCACCGGAGCCCGCTCGGGCCGTGGACCCTGAGCCGCTACGACGACGTGAGCCGGTTGCTCCGCGATCCGTCGTTGTCAGTGGTCGACGACAACGCGTCCACCGATCCGACCGGGGCTCTCTTCGACGCGGCCGGGATCGCGCGCCAGCGGCGCGGCACCCGGGCGATCCTCAACCTCGACCCACCCGACCACACGCGGATCCGCCGGCTCGTGTCGAAGGCGTTCACACCGGGCCGCATCAAGGCGCTGCTCCCGCGCATCGGTCGTCTCGTCGACGGCCTGCTCGACGAGCTCGCACGCGCGCCGAAGCCGGATCTCATCGGCGGTCTCGCGTTCCCGCTCCCGTTCGCGGTGATCTCGGAGATGCTCGGCATGCCGGATGCCGATCGCCTGCAGATGCGCGCGTGGTCACACACCCTCGTCAAGTTCCTCGAACCGGTCGTGTTGCCCGACGAGCTGCCGGCGCTCGTCGAGGCGGGTGACCGCATGGACGCGCACCTCCGCGACGCGATCGCGTGGAAGCGCGCGAACCCGGCCGACGACCTGCTGTCGGCCCTGATCGCCGTCGAAGAGGAGGGCGACGTGCTGCGCGAGGACGAGCTCCTCGACCAGGTGCGGCTGCTCTTCGTGGCCGGGCACGAGACGACGGTGAACCTGATCGGCAACGGGATGCTCGCGCTGCTCCGCAACCCCGACCAGCTCGACCTCCTCCGACGCGAGCCCGGGCTCGCCGTGAATGGCGTCGACGAGCTGCTTCGTTACGACAGCCCGGTGCAGTTCTCCCGCCGGATCACGACGTCGGACATCGAGATCGGCGGCCGCCGGATCGAGCGGGGTTCCATCGTGTTCGCACTGCTCGGCGCGGCCAACCGAGACCCCGCGCACTTCGGCCCCGATGCCCACCGTCTCGATCTCCGCCGGCGCGAGGCACCGCACCACGTGTCGTTCGGTGGGGGCATCCACCACTGCCTCGGCGCCGTGCTGGCGCGCACCGAGGGCCGCGTCGCGATCGGCAGTCTCGTGAAGCGGTTCCCGCGCCTCGAGCTCGCGACCGACCAGCCGGCGTGGAACGGTCGGATGGTGCTCCGCGGCCTCGACGAGCTCCCCGTGACGCTCGGTTGACGCCTCCGAATACCATCGAACGATGAGCGAGCATCGTGGAGCGTTGACCGAGAACCTGGGTACCATCTTCGCCGACCCGGCCGCGTACGCGGACCCGGTGTCGTGGCACGAGAAGGCGGCACGACTCCGCCGCGAGGCGCCGATCTCGAAGGTCGAGCTCGACGACTACCCGCCGTTCTGGGCCATCACCAGGCACGCGGACGTGATGGAGATCGAACGGAACCCCGAGATCTTCACCAACGAACCGATCCCCGCGCTCGCGACGAAGGCCGACCGGGAGCGGAACTCGGCGAACGCGGCCCAGATGAAGAGCCTCGTGCAGATGGACGGCGAGGAACACAAGGCGCACCGCAACATCGTCAACGACTGGTTCAAGCCCGGCAACGTCAAGCAGATGCAAGCGCGCGTCGACGAGCTCGCGAAGTACTACGTCGACCGGATGGCGGAGCTGGGCGGGCGGTGTGATTTCGCGCGCGACATCGCCATGCATTACCCGTTGCAGGTCATCCTCTCGATCCTCGGCCTGCCCGAGGAGGACTACGGGAAGATGCTCAAGCTCACACAGGAGCTCTTCGGGGCCGAGGATCCCGACATCGGCCGCGCCGGCGAGGACCAGACCGTCCTCGAGGTGATGCTCGACTTCGTCGGCTACTTCACCGAGCTCGCCGCCGACCGCCGGGCCCACCCGGGCACCGATCTCGCCAGCGTCATCGCCAACGCCGAGCTCGACGGCGCGCCGTTGCCGGACATGGACGTCTTCGGCTTCTACCTCATCATCGCGACCGCCGGGCACGACACGACGTCGAACTCGATCGCCGGCGGCCTGCTGGCGCTGATCGAGAACCCCGACCAGCTCGAGCTCCTCCAGGCCGAGCCCGAGCTGATCGACGGCGCGGCCGACGAGCTGATCCGTTACGTCTCGCCGGTCAAGCACTTCGTCCGCACCTGCCGGGCGCCGTTCACACTGCGGGACGTCACGTTCCAGCCCGACGACATCACGCTCCTCTCGTACGCGTCGGCGAACCGCGACGAGGAGGTCTTCGAGGACCCGTTCCGCCTCGACGTGACCCGGCCCAACGCGTCGAGCCACCTGGCCTTCGGCTTCGGCCGCCACTTCTGCCTGGGCGCCCACCTGGCCCGGATGGAGATCCGGTCGTTCTTCAAGGAGCTCCTCGGTCGGCTCGACCACGTCGAGCTCGCCGGGGAGCCGACCTTCGTCCATTCGAGGCTCGTCAGCGGCCCGAAGACCCTTCCGATCGCGTACGAGCTCGGTTGAACCGCGGCGCGTGACGACGCTCGGCATCAAGCTCTCGCCGCAGAACTGCACGATCGCGGACCTGCGCGCCGTCTGGCGCATCGCCGACGAGGCCGGCTTCGACCACCTCTGGGCCTTCGACCACCTGAACCCGATCTTCGCGGACGTGACCGGCGACATCTTCGAGGGGATGACGCTGCTGGCCGCCATGGCCGAGGCGACCTCGCGCGTGCGGATCGGCCTGATGGTCACCGCCAACACCTACCGGCACCCCGGGCTGCTGGCCAAGATGGCGACGACCATCGACCACCTGTCGGGCGGCCGGCTCGAGTTCGGGATCGGCGCCAGCGGGGCCGAGGCCGAGCACACGATGCTCGGCATCCCCTTCTTCACGCCCGGCGAGCGGATCCGCCGGCTCGGCGAGGCGCTCACGGTCTGCCGCCGGCTGTGGACCGAAGCGCGCGTCTCCTTCGACGGTCGCTACTACACGCTCACCGACGCGGTCGCGAACCCGAAGCCGCTCCAGCGGCCGCACCCTCCGATCTGGGTCGGGGGCGCGGGCGAGCGGCTCACGCTGCGCGTCGTCGCCGAGCACGCCGACGTGTGGAACGTGATCGGCCCGGTCGAGGACGTCGTGCACAAGTCGTCGGTCCTCGATCGGCACTGCGCCGACATCGGGCGCGACCCGGCGGAGATCAAACGCTCCGTGCAGCCCCGCTTCGACCACACCGACCCCGCGGCGATGATCGACCTGCTGCAGGCCTACGTCGAAGCCGGCTTCACCGAGAACGTCGTCTACATCCCGCCCGGCGACGAGCCGGTCAGAGCGGCCGAGATCGCGGCCGAGCACGTCCTTCCCGAGATCACCGGGCGCCGCGGCCAGGACGCACCAGTTCAGCCGCGCGCGGCGCCGTACTCGCGCAGCACCTCGGCGCCGTGCTCGCCGAGCATCGGGGCGGCGCGAGGGAACGCGGTCGCCGAACGCCCGAACCGGAAGGGGACGGCGACCCCCCTCGCCGGGCCGGACGCCGGGTCGAGATACGACTCGTAGTAGCCGTTCTCCTCCAGGTACGGATCCGTGAAGGTCTCGTCCATCGTGACGACGGGGACGGCCGGCGCGCCGGCGTCGCCGAGGCGCGCCACCGCGTCGTCGACGGTGAGGGGCTCCAACACCCGTGCGATGCGCTCCGCCAGCACGCCGCCGCCGGCCGGTTCGGCCATCGCGGCGTGCACGTCGAGGCCCTCGAGCCCCAGCGCGTCGGCCAGGGCCGCACCCTCGCGTGCCGTCGCGCACGCGACGGCGATCCAGCCGTCGGCGCATTCGTAGTACCGCTCGAGCGCGCCGGCGCCGGTGCAGTCACGCGCTCCCGTCGGCGGTGCGGGCGCGCCGGGATAGGTCGTCAGCTCGCCGATCTGGAGCAGCACGCTCTGGCTCGCGAGGCTCGTGTGGACGGCCTGGCCCTCACCGGTCCGGGTCCGGGCGACGAGCGCCGCCACGATCCCGAGGGCCGCCATCGCGGCGCTGCCCACGTCGTTGACGGCGATGTGGTGGAAGACGGGCTCCGAGCCGTCGCCGCCCTGTGCCTGCATCAGCCCGCTCTGTGCCTGGAGGAGCGGGTCGAAGCCCGGCCGCGCCGCCTGCGGACCGGTCGTGCCGTATCCCGTGATCGACAGCGAGACGATCCGCGGGTTGACCCTCCGCAGGGTCTCGTACGCGATCCCGAGCCGCTCCCGCACGCCGAGCCGG
>DASRHL010000019.1:0-2339 GCA_035650535.1 Acidimicrobiia bacterium | reverse complement strand
CGCCGGCTTCGTCTACGAAGGCATCGGCCGGCCCACGTCGCCGACGGACGTCCTCCCCGAGACGTCCGAGCGCGAGATCGCGCCCGGCCGCTGACCGCGGGGTGGAGGCGATCCTCCTCGCCGGCGGCAAGGCCGAGCGGCTGGGCGACGCGGCGGGCGGTCGGCCGAAGGCCCTGGTCGGCGTCGCGGGGCGGCCGCTCGCCGCGTACCAGGTGGCCCGGCTCGGCCGCGCCGGCGTCGCGCGCGTGATCATCTCGTGCGCAGCGGGGCAGGGCGCGCTCTTCGAGCGCGAGCTCGGCGGGCTCGGCGTCGAGGTGACGGCGGCAGAGGAGCCCGAGCGGCTGGGTCGCGGCGGCGGGATCAAGTTCGCCGCACGGTCGCGCCGCGAGCCCGGCGACCTGCTCGCCCTGAACGGCGACGAGCTCGTCGCGGTCGACTTCGAGGCGCTGCTCCGCCGGCACGGGGAGACGTCGGCCGTCGCCACGGTCACCGTCGCACGGCCGAAGTCGCAGTTCGGCATGGTCGACGTCGACGACGACGACGTCGTGCGCGGGTTCGAGGAGGCCGGTCGGGTGCCGTACTGGGTGAACTGCGGCATCTACGCCCTGTCGGAGGAGGCGATCGACCGGTTCCCCGACCGCGGCGACCATGAGACGACGGCCTTCCCCGAGCTGGCCGCGGAGGGCGCGCTGCGGGCGTACCGCCACGACGGCGTGTGGCTCACGGTGAACACGCCCAAGGAGCTGCGCGTGGCGGCGGAGTACGTCTCCGAGCACCCGGAGTGGCTGGCGTGAGAACATCAGGCGACGTGTCGCTCGACTCGCCCAACATCGACTCGGTCGACCCGTGGGCGTTCGAGGTGCGCAGGGTGGAGAAGCCCTGGGGCTACGAGCTGATCTGGGCGCTGACCGACGACTACTGCGGGAAGCTCCTGTTCGTCGCCGCCGGGCAGTCGCTGTCGCTTCAGTTCCACCGCCGGAAGGACGAGGCGTGGCTCGTGCAGTCGGGTCGGGCCCGGCTCGAGCTCGGGCGCACCGGGGAGGGCGCGCTCAGGGAAGAGGTGGTGACTCCCGGGGCTGCCTTCCACTTCGCGCCCGGCACGGTGCATCGCGTGACGGCGCTCGAGGACACGACGATCCTGGAGGTCTCGACCCCCGAGCTGGACGACGTGGTGCGGCTCGAGGACGCGTACGGCCGGCAGGGCACGAGCGCGCCCTGACCTTTACACATTCGTGGTAAGGTTGTGCGCGTGAACGCGTTCACCGTGGGGAGGGCCGCGGCCGAGACCGGCTGGTCCGCCCGCATGCTGCGCTACCTGGAGGAGCACCAGCTGGTCGCGCCACGGCGGACGGCCGCCGGTTACCGCCTCTACGGCCTGGCCGACCTGAACCGGCTCAGGAGCCTGCGCGACCTGCGGGCGCGATTCGCAGTCGATCCCACCGACCTCGTGTTCGCCCGCCGGCTGCGGCGGGAGCCCGAGCTGCGCCGCGCCGTCGAGGCGTGGTTCGCCGCCGGGGACGACGCCGGGTCCTGGATCGACTGGGAGCAGCGCAAGCACGAGCGGCTGCTCGCCGCCTGAGCACACCTACACTGGCACGCGACCCGAGAGAAAGAGGATCATGGCGCAAACGCTGAGACACGACGTGAAGGATCGGTCGCTCGCCCCCGAAGGCGTGCGGCGGATCATGTGGGCGGACCGCCAGATGCCGGTCCTCTCGACCATCAGGGAGCGGTTCGAGCGGGAGCAGCCGCTCGCCGGCTACCGCATCTCCGCCTGCCTGCACGTCACCACCGAGACGGCGAACCTGATGCGCACGCTGAAGGCGGGTGGCGCCGACGTCGTGCTGTGCGCCTCGAACCCGCTGTCGACGCAGGACGACGTCGCGGCTGCGCTGGTGAACGACTTCGACGTCTCCGTGTTCGCCATCAAGGGCGAGGATCACGACACGTACTACTCGCACATCGAGGCTGCGGTCGACCACAAGCCGCAGCTGACGATGGACGACGGGGCCGACGTGATCGGCGTGCTGCACAGCGCGCGGCGCGAGCAGCTCGGCGACATCATCGCGGGCATGGAGGAGACCACCACCGGCGTGATCCGCCTCAAGGCGATGGAGGCCGACGGCGCGCTGGCGTTCCCCGTCATCGCGGTGAACGAGGCGCGCACCAAGCACTTCTTCGACAACCGCTACGGCACCGGCCAGTCGACGATCGACGGGATCATCCGCGCCACGAACGTCCTCCTCGCGGGGAAGCGCTTCGTGGTCGCAGGGTACGGCTGGGTCGGCAGGGGCGTCGCGATGCGCGCCCGCGGCCTGGGCGCGCACGTGATCGTCACC
>DASRHL010000018.1:0-8532 GCA_035650535.1 Acidimicrobiia bacterium | reverse complement strand
GCCGATCGAGCAGCTCGACCGCGGGCGCGATCCACTTCCGGCGCAGCTGCATCGCGAGCGTCGCCATGACCGGCTCGTAGTCCGCGTGCACGCGCCGGCTCACCTCGCCGAGGTGGCCGGGCACGACGCGCAGCGTGTCGAGGACGTGGACCATCGCAAACCTCCTGAAGCACCCGGAGCAGTCAAGCCGGACGAGCCGGCACCCGGCGAGCGCTCCCGCGTCCGCATGGTTGAGAACCGGGCGGGGTGGGTACGAGCGGCGCTGCCGCGGCGCGCGGCGCCGGCCTGGCGCGGACGATTCGTCGAAGGAGACGGTGGTGGCGCGAGCTCCGAGGACGCACACCCGCCCCGCCGGTGGGGGCCGGGCCCCCGGGGTCGCCGCGGTCGTGCTCGCCGGTGCGCTCCTGCTGCTCGGCGGGGGAGCCGCCGCCGCGGACCGGTGGCCGGACCACCGGACGACCACGACGACCGCCGCAACGGACCCGACGACTGCGACCGCCGTCCCGACGCCGACGGCGCCGACCACGACGGTCCCGCGGCCCGTCTTCTTCCCGAGGCCGACGTCCCCCGCGGCGACCGTGCCGTCGTGGTGGACGCGCCGCACCACGACCCCCACGACGGCCGCACCGGCGCCGGCCCCGTCGAGCACGGCGACCCCGACCACCCACCGGACGGCGACCACCCGGTCGACGCCGGCTCCGGCCGCGAGCCCGGCCGCCGAACCCGCCTCGACCGCGGCCGTCGTGGCCGACCCGGCGACGCCGCCGGGGAGCGACCCGACGGTGCACGTCGCCGGCGCGGCGGTCGAGCGCCGGGGTCTGCCGGTGCAGCTCATCGACAACCCGCAGGGCGACGACGCCGGCCGGGGGCTGCTCCTCGGGGGCGGCCTGGCCGTGTTGCTGGTCGGCGCCTGCGGCGTCGTCCTCCGCCGGACCCGGCGCCGATTCGTGCCCTGAGACCACCGCGGGAGCGCGCAGCGGCGGGAGAAGCTCGTCCCGGTTACCCGGCGTCCCGCTCGGGTACCGGACCTTGGTGACCGCCGTCCTGCTCGTCGCCCTCGTCTTCGTCTGCGTCGTGCTGCTGGCTGCGCCGGCGGGGTCGCGGAAGGGCCGTTGACGGTTCGTCGCCTTCGTCGGGCTCGCTTGCGGGCGCGCCCGATCGGCCGCTGAGCGCGTCCGCCGCCGCGACCGACGCGACGTCGCTCAGGAACGAGTTCCGTGCCACCCGGTGCGCGTAGCCGTCGACGGCCTTGCGCTCCTGCCCGGGGAACATCTCCGGATTCTCGGAGTCGCGCATCGTCGGTCTCCTCGGACGGTCATGCGGCGCCGGGAGCGGCGTAGCGAGCCCGGATCGGCTGCGCCCGGGGGACGGTGCCGACCCGGACGAGGTCGCGGAAGGTGGCCTCGGGCAGGGCGGGGGCGTAGAGATGGCCCTGCCCGAGCGTGCACCCGAGGTCGAGGAGCGCCGTCGCCTGGTCGCCCGTCTCGACCCCCTCGGCCACGACCGACGACCGGAGCGTGCGGGCGAGCTGCAGGATCGTCGGGACGACGCTCGGGCCGTCGGATCCGAGGTCGCTCGTGAACGACCGGTCGATCTTCACGAGGTCGACCGGCAGCTGACGGGCGTACGACAGCGACGAGTAGCCGGTCCCGAAGTCGTCGATCGCGACGCGGATGCCGCGGGCGCGCAGCGACTGGAGGATGTCGACCGACTCGTCGAAGTCCGAGACGAGCACGCTCTCGGTGACCTCGAGCACCAGCGCGTGGGGATCGAGGTCCGTCGCGCCGAGGATCGTGTCGACGCAGTGGACGAAGTCACGGTCGAGCTGCGCCGGCGACACGTTGACGCTGATGTAGAAGTTCGGCGCCGACTTGGCGCGCCACGCGGCGGCGGCCCGCGCCGCCTCACGGAGCACGTCGATGCCGAGGGTCCGGATGATGCCGGTCTCCTCGGCGTAGGCCACGAACTCCGCCGGCGACACCGCTCCGTACAGCGGATGCGTCCACCGCATCAGGGCCTCGGCACCCCGCAGCCGGCCGTCCACGAGGTCGACGATCGGCTGGAAGGCGACGGAGATCTCGCCCCGCCGCCACGCGCCGCGCAGGTCGGCCTTCAGCGCGAGCCGGCGCTCGGTCTGGGCGCCCATCTCGAGATCGAAGATCGCGTAGCGGCCCTTGCCGCCGGTCTTCGCGCTGTACATCGCGATGTCGGCGTCGCGGACCGCGAGCTGCGCCGTGTCGCTGTGACGGAGGAGGCGGATCCCGATGCTGGCGGACGTCGCGATCTCGGTCGTCCCGGCGCGGAGCGGCATCGCGAGGATCTCCAGCATCCGGGTCGCGACCTCGTCCAGCGACTCGCGCTGCGCGTCGACGAGCAGGAGCGCGAACTCGTCGCCGCCGAGGCGGGCGACGGTGTCGCCGGGCCTCACGCAGCGCGTCAACCTCTCGGCGATCGCGACGAGGAGGTCGTCGCCGGCGGGGTGCCCGAGGGAGTCATTGACCGCCTTGAAGTCGTCGAGGTCGATGATGACGACGGCCGACGCCGGTGCATCGTCGACCCGGCGGTTGTTGATGGCGAGCGTCACGTGGTCGAGCAGCAGGCGTCGGTTCGCGAGGCCGGTCAGGGTGTCGTGGAACGCCCGGTACGCGAGCTCCTCCTCGAGGCGACGGCGCTCGCTGATGTCGCGGGCAGTGAGGATCACGCCCGCGATGTCGGGATCGCGGAGCCGGTTCGCGGCCACGATCTCCATCAGCGCGGTCGACCCGTCGCGCCGGACCACACGCATCTCGTACATGTGCGCGCAGGCGTCGCAGCCCGTGACGACGTCGTCGAAGTGCTCACGCACCAGGTCCTGCTCCTCGGGCAGTGCGAGCGCCTCGATGGGCATCCCGATGGCGGACTCGACCGGCCATCCCAGCATCTGTTCGATCGCCTCGCTCACGTAGACGACGCGGCGCTCGGTGTTCACGATCGCGATGACGTCCTGTGATTCGCGCACGAGCGCCTCGGTCCGGCGGGCGCCGCGTTCGGCGGCCTCGCGCATGGACTTGACGAGGCTGAGGAACCGAGCCATCACACAGACCGCGATCGCCAGGGCACCGGTGCCGATCGTCACGTTGTCGAGCGTCGACAGGTGCGGGCCCGCGAGGTCGAGGGTCACATCGAGCAACGGAAGGGTGCCCAGCGCCACGGCGAACAGCAGGGACATCAGCAGCCCGGAGCTGCGCACCGACCGCGGTGTGTCGGTGATCCGGCCCATCGTCGGGTGGAGCGCGGCGGCGGCGAGGAAGGCGTAGCCGACCGGCCACGACACGTCGAGCAGGTGACCGACCTCGTACGTCCCCCGCACCTGGAGGGCGAGCCAGGCGAAGTCGGCGGCGAGCAGGACGGCGACGCCGGCGGTGAGGAGACGGACCGCCGTGACGCCGCCACGTGCGCGCAGGAGGAGGAGCACGAGGCTGGTGAGCAGCGCGACATCGAGCGCGAGGTACGAGAACATCACGACGCGCTCGCTGGCCGTCACGTCCGCGCGGTCGAAGTACGAGCGGAAGAGCAGGGCCCAGAGGACGGAGCTGGCGGCGATCCCGACGAGCAGCGAGTCGATGACCGCGGTGCGGTCGTGGTTCTCGCCGCGCCGCGCCGCGACGATCCCGACGGCGAGCAGGAGGAGGACGCGGCCGCCCAGGTCGAGGTACTCGCCCCACGACGGAAACTGCGACCAGCCCTGCAGTTCGGCCACGAACCAGTACCACTCGGCGACGCCGATGCACGCGATGCCGCCGACCACGAGCCACCACGGCGCGGCGAAGGCCGGCCGGCGCCAGAGCACGCCGAACAGGGTCGCCAGCACGCACGCAGTGACGACGGTGTTGTACAGGGGCTCCTTCCAGATCGTGACCGGGAGGACGCCGTAGACGAGCGCCACCGCGACCGCGGAGGCGAGGAAGGCCCACGAGGCGTGCCGTCTCATGGGCGCTGCTCCGGCCGGTAGTGCTCGACGAGCGCGTCGAGCCGGCTCGCGCACTCGTCGACGAGGGCCGGCATCCGCTCCTGGGTCACGCCGACCACCCGGCCGAGGCGCAGCGCCTGCAGCTCGTCGTGGTGACCGTGCGGCTCCAACCCGTGCGCCACCGTGTCGGCCAGCTCGATCGAGACGCCGACCGGATCGTCGAACGCGCCGTGGTGGGCGCGGACGCCCTCGACCATCGCGGGCGGCAGCTCCCAGTAGGACGCGACGATCGCCCCGGCCTCCGCATGGTCGAGTCCGAACCGGTCGCGCTCGAGCGAGCACAGCTCGATCCCGCGCGTGTCGCCGAAGCTGAACACCTCCCCGCGCTCGGCGACGACTCCGTCGAGGACCAGCTTGCCGATGTCGTGCACGAGCCCGGTGGTCCCGAGGCTCGCGGGCAGAGCGACACCGGCGACGCCGCGCAGCACGTCGGCGGCGATGGAGGTGGCGCACGAGTGGTACCACAGCTCGCCGGGATCGAGCTCGTAGGCCGCGAGCGGCCGTTCGAGCCGCCCGCCGACCATCACCAGCATGGCCGTCGCCAGTGTGCGAGCGGCGCCGAGCCGGACGACCGCGTCGCGCACGTTCTCGACCCGCGTGACGCTGCCGCTCGCGGCCGAGTTGGCGGCACGCAACACGCCCGCGGCCAGCACCATGTCGTGCGCGACCACGTCGACGACCTCGGCGAACTCGAAGTCCGGCGCACCGGTCACCGCCGCCAGGCGGCCGACCGACACGGGCAGAGCCCCGAGCCGCGCCATGGCGCGGACGAGCTCGTCGATCTGCACCTCGCGCACGGTCCACTCCTCCGGATCACCCGGCTCGGGTCCAGATCGGACCGGTCCGCCGGCCGCGCACCGGACCTTCGGCCTGCCGGCCGGGTCTTCGGTCCTGCGGGGTTCCCGCTCGGGGTGCGCCCCGAGATACGGCGATACCCTCCAAGCGTGAGCGAGCGTCGCGGAGCGGAGAAGGCGTGAGCATCGATCCGCGTGCCGAGGTGAACACGAGCGGGAAGCCGTTCGTGCGGCTCGACCGCAGCTCGGGCGGCGGCGTCGCCGAGATCGTGTTCGACCGGCCCGAGAAGCTGAACGCGTGGGCGTGGGGCCCGACGAACGAGCTGTGCGCGATCGCCGACGAGTTGCGCTTCGACTCGTCGGTCCGGGCCGTCGTCATGCGTGGCGAGGGCCGCGCCTTCTGTGCCGGCGAGGACCTGAAGCCCGAGCGGCACGACGTGCGCGAGCGCCACGCCGGACGTTCACCGGCCGAACAGGTCCGCAACTCCTACGAACGGGCCCGCTACTGCTTCGAGCGCTGGCAGGTCGTCTCGGATCTCCCGCAGCCGGTCGTCGTCGCGATCCACGGGTACTGCCTGGGCGCGGGCGTCGAGCTCGCGCTCCTCGGCGACATCCGGGTCGCGGCGAGCGACGCCGTGTTCGCGCTCGCGCAGGCGACCATCGGCGTGCCGGTCGTCGGCGGCGCCGACATGCGGCTCGCGGTCGAGTGCGGTGCCGGCGCCGCGAAGCTGCTCGCGTTGACCGGGCGGCGGTTCTCGGCCGAGGAGGCCCAGCGGATCGGGTTCGTGCAGCAGGTCGTCGACCCGGACGAGCTGCTGACGACCGCCCGTGCGCTGGCCGCCGAGATCGCGAACAACGCGCCCATCGCGGTCCAGTCGATCAAGCGGTCGATCAACGCCTGGGTCCGGCGCGGGTTCCACGAGGCGGCGCTGTTCGAGGCGATGTCGAGCTCGGTCGCGTTCGTGTCCGACGACCTCTACGAGGGCTTCGCGGCAGCCGCCGCGAAGCGCCAGCCCGACTTCGAGGGCAAGTAGCCCTTCTCCTCAACCGCCGAGGGCGTCGAGCGCGGCCTGGGCAGCGGCGGCGACGGGTGTCCCGCCCTCGGCGAGCCCGTAGTGGTTGTCGCCGTGCTCGTCGCGCAGGGCCACGCCGACGACGAAGCGGCGCTGGCTGGTCGTCTCGATCGTCCGCGCCCACTCCAGCTCGGCCGAGACGGCCAGTCCGAGCGCGTGCAGCGCGGCGATCGTCGCCTCGACGCCGCCGGCGAGGCCGTGCGCCGCGGGCGCACGTCCGATCGTGCGCACGTCGCGACGCCGGACGTGTACCTCGATCTCCTGGGTGTCGAGCGCGTTCGTGACGGCGACGAGCTCGACGGCGCGCGCCGGCGGCGCACCGAACGCGGCACCCGCACCGCGTCCGCCGCGCAGGATCTCGACCGCGACCGCGCCGTCGAGGAACGACGCCGCGAGCTCGACGACGCGTCCCGCCAGGTCGGCCGGCGCGGGCGGGCCGGCGTCGCCGTCGGCCGGCTCCCGCCGCGTCACGACCTGCACGACGCCGGCGGCCGGATCGACGGCGACGGCGCCGACCCCCGGGAGCCGGCGCACCGCGACCTCGAGCACGTCGGCCGGATCGCCGGGTGCGGTCGTCGCCTCGAGCGTCGCGACGCGGACCGCGGTCGCGACCAGGGTCGTGACGAGCTCGGCGTCGAGGGTGCCCGGCGCGAGGACCGGCGCGGTGAAGAGGCCGTGCCCGGGACCGTCCGCCGGATCGCCGGCCACGATCGCGTCGAAGAGGGCGAGGTCGCCGTCGTCGAGCGGGCGGGCGCGGTCGTACAGGACCTGGTGGCCGAGGTCGGGGTCGTCGACGAGGACGGCAGCCCGCGCCAGCGAGTGCTCCTCGACGATCCGGTCGAGCACCGCGTACGCGAGGGCGAGCCCGTGCCGATCCCTCAGCGGGCCCACGAGGGCGGCGTCGTCGCCGCCCGGGCCGCGCGTGCCGGCGTCGGTGTCGCCGACCGCCCGGAGCGCGGGCGCGCGCGGATCACCCGTCTCCCCGGACCGCGACGGATCGCCCGGCCCGGTGCCTCCGTCGACTGGCCCGCCGACGCGCGGTGCACCCGGTGGCGTCACCCGTCGCCTCCCGCTTCGTCGGCCGCGTGACCCCTGCCCGGCCAAGACGATAGTTCGCTCCGAGAAGGGCACCGGACGGGTGCGGCGCGCGCGAACGCGGGTCGAGAACGGCACCGGACGGCGGCGGCCCCCGAACTACGATGCGCCTTCCGCGCTCGTCGCCGCCGGGCGCCAGTGGTGTTCCCGAACCCCGAGGCTCTCGTGATCCGCGACCAGCTCGTCGCCGCCCTCCGGGCCGCGCTGGACGACGCCGGCTTCCCGCTGCCCGCGGCCGGCGTCAGCCTCGAGCCGCCCAAGCAGCGCGAGCACGGCGACTGGTCGACGAACGTGGCCCTGCAGGTCGCCAAGGCGGCCGGGATGAGCCCCCGCGACGCCGCGAGCCGGATCGTCGCGTCGCTCGAGACGGCCGCGCCCCGCCACGTCGAGGCGATCGAGGTTGCAGGCCCCGGGTTCGTCAACTTCCATCTCGCGCCGACGTGGCTGCACGACGTCCTGCGCACCGTCGTCGAGCAGGGCGAGCGGTTCGGGCACGGCGACGCGCTCGCGGCCGCCCGCATCAACCTCGAGTTCGTCTCGGCCAACCCGACCGGTCCGTTGCACGCGGGCGGCGGGCGGTGGGTGGCGGTCGGCGACGCCCTGGCGAACCTGCTCGCGGCGCAGGGCGCCACCGTGCACCGCGAGTACTACCTGAACGACGCCGGCAACCAGCTCGACCTGTTCAACGCGTCGCTGATGGCGCGCTACGAGGGCCGCCCCCCGCCGGAGGACGGCTACCAGGGCGAGTACCTCGTCGACATGGCCGACCGCATGCGGGCCGAGCTGGGCGACGCGGTCACGCCGGAGCAGGCGCTCGAGTGGGGCTACGAGGACGTCAAGCGCCAGCTCCGTGACGACCTGGGTCGCATCGGGGTCCACTTCGACACGTGGTTCTCGGAGCGGACCCTGCACGAGCGGGGCGAGGTGGCGCGCGTGCTCGCGGACCTCGCGGCCCGCGGCGTCACGTACGAACGCGACGGCGCGACGTGGCTGCGCGCCACCGACTTCGGCGACCAACGCGACCGGGTGCTGGTGAAGTCGGACGGCTCGACCACCTACCTCTGCAACGACCTGGCCTACCACGAGGACAAGTTCGCCCGGGGCTGGACGCACCTGATCGACATCTGGGGCGCCGACCACCACGGGCAGGTGCGGTCGCTGCAGGCCGGGCTCGAGGCGCTCGGTCACCCCCCGGGCGAGCCCGAGGTCGTCCTCGGGCAGCTCGTCAAGGTGCAACGCGCGGGTGAGCTGGTCCGGATGTCGCGCCGGGCCGGGAACATCATCACGCTCGCCGACATCCTCGACGAGGTCGACCCCGACGTCGCACGCCTGACGTTCCTGCTGCAGAGCATCGACACGCAGCAGACCTTCGACCTCGACGTCGTGACCGCGCAGTCGATGGAGAATCCCGTCTACTACGTGCAGTACGCGCACGCGCGCATCGCCTCGATCGGACGGAAGGCGGCGGAGCTCGGTGTGACGCGCGCGCCGCTCGACGACGTCGACCTGAGCCTGCTCGTCCACGAGCGGGAGCTCGACCTCTTGCGTTCGCTGTCGGTGT
>DASRHL010000017.1:0-3791 GCA_035650535.1 Acidimicrobiia bacterium | reverse complement strand
ATGTAGAGGATCGACGAGTCCGCGAACTGGATCGGCGCGTAGTTCCACATCGCGAACGCGCCCATCGTCCCCTTGGCGGCCGCGATGCCGGGCGGCTCGGCCTCGCCCACCGGCCGCACACCCCACGAGCGGTCGCGCGTGCCCCACCACCGGTCGGGCGTGACCGTGAAAGTCTCGTCGCCCACGACGATCGTGCCGCTCCAGCAGCCGGTCTGCGCGAAGCGCTGGGTGTCGAAGATCACGCGCTCGTGCTGGCGGATGAACTGGGGCGCCTCCAGGACGGCGGGGATCGCGCCCTCCCAGGTGAGGTCGAACGAGAGGCCGTGCTCGTTGGCGTCGAGCACGTAGCGCACCCGCTTCAGCCCCTCGAGGACCTCGAGGTGGAACGGCCCGACCGAGAGGTCCATGCGGTCGGCACCGAGCTCACGCGACGCGCGCACGACGCGGTGCAGGGTTCCCCGCCGCACGAGCGCGAACGCGTCCTGCACCGACAGGTTGGGGTACTGGCCCATCCCCATGACCATCATGAGCTCGTCCGACGACGAGTGGAGCATGAAGTAGTAGCGGTCGTAGAAGTTCCGGTCGCTCGTGGCGGGATGGCGGATGACCTCGGCGGCCTGGTGGACCGGGTAGTCGTCCAGCGGCGACAGCGACACGGTGACTCCTCTCGAGAACGGCGGGCGGCCGCAGTCTGGCCGGTTCGCCGGCCGGCCGGCCAGACGGCGACAATCGGGTGGCGTGACGACCGTCGAACGCCCGAACCCCGCTCCGGTGCGGCCGCGGCTGCGACCGTGGGTGGCGCCCGCGGTCGACCTCGCCGTCGTGGTCGCCTTCGTCGCCATCGGCCGCCGATCGCACGGGGAGGCGAACGACGCGTCCGGTTTCGCGACGACGCTCTGGCCGTTCGTCGCCGGGCTCACCCTCGCCACGCTGGCGACGCGCCTGTTCGTGGCGCCGCTCGACTGGCGGCGCGCCGTGCCGGCGTGGCTCGCCACGGTCGCCGTCGGCCTGGCCCTGCGGATCGGCGCCGGCGGCCGCGAGTTCAAGGTGTCGTTCGCGATCGTGGCGACCGCGTTCCTCGGCCTCTTCCTGCTCGGCTGGCGTGCTGCCGTGCTCGCGATCGCGCGCCGGCGTCAGCCGCGCGCCACGGCGGCGCAGAAGTCGGCGAACGCGTCGACGTAACGGTCGATGTCGCCCTCGGTGTGCTGCACCGAGAGCGTCCACTGCTCCTCGTCCCCCGGCGTCATGAACACACCGCGGTTCACCGCCCACGGGTAGGACGCGTTGTAGAGCTCGGTGCGCGTCTCGAGGAAGTCGCGGTAGTTCCGCAACGGCTCGGAGCGGTACGAGACGCATCCCTTCGCGCCCAGGTCGACGGTGTGCGCGGGGATGCCGTGTTCCGCGATCGCCTTCGAGCACCCGTCGGCGAGCCGGGTGCCGAGATGGCCGAGGTACTCGTACGCGTCCGCGGTGAGCACCTGGGTCAGCGCGGCGAGCCCGGCGGCGGCGACCAGCGGGTTGCCGTTGAACGTCCCCTGCTGCGCGGCGCCGTGCTCGATGACCTCCATGACGTCGGCGCGGCCGCCGAACGCGGCGGTGGGCGTCCCGCCGCCGATCGCCTTGGCGAAACAGGCGAGGTCGGGCTGCACGCCGAAGCGCTCGATCGCACCGCCCGCCGCGATCGTCGCGCCCGACTTCACCTCGTCGAAGATCAGGACGACGCCGTGGCGGGTGCAGAGCTCGCGGACCGCCTCGAGATAGCCGGCCTCGGGGAGCACGACGCCGATGTTCATCATCACCGGCTCGAGGATCACGCATGCGACGCTGCCCGACCGGTCGTCGAGCATGCGGGCGAGGGCCTCGGCGTCGTTGAACGCGACGACGTGGGTGTGCAACGCGACGTCGGCAGGGATCCCCTTCGACATCGGGGTCGTGCTGGGTTGCTCGCGGCCGCCCATCGCGTCGGCGTTGGGGAGCACCGAGAACATCACGGTGTCGTGGTGGCCGTGGTACGAGCCCTCCATCTTGACCACGTCGTCCCGGCCCGTCGCCGCGCGAGCGATGCGGATGGCGTCCATCGTCGCCTCGGTGCCCGAGTTCGTGAAGCGCACCTTCTCGAGCCCGAAGCGCCGGCACAGCTCCTCGGCGAAGGCGACCGTCACCTCGGTCGTCGTCGCGAAGTGCGTGCCCGTGCGGACGGCGCGGTCCACCGCCTCCACGATCTTGGGGTGTGCGTGCCCCACGACGTTGCAGCCGAATCCGCCGTGGAAGTCGACGTACTCGTTCTCGTCGACGTCCCACAGGTGCGAGCCCATGCCCTGCTCGACGTAGATCGGGTACGGATCGTTGGCCTGGAACGACGAGCCGACGCCGTACGGCATGTGGCTGACGGCGCGCTCGTACAGCGCGCGCGACTTCGGCGTCCGTTCGAGCAGCCGCTCGGTCTCGGTGGCCGTGATCTCGGCGGCGCGCCGGGCCATCGTGTCGCCGGCGCTCACCACTTCACCATCACGTGCTTGATCTCCGAGTAGGCCTCGAGCGCGTACATCGACATGTCCTTGCCGTATCCCGACTGCTTGAAACCGCCGTGCGGCATCTCGGAGACGAGCGGGATGTGGTCGTTGACCCACACGGTGCCGAACTGCAGCTTCGCCGAGACGCGCATCGCCCGGCCGACGTCGCGGGTCCAGACCGATGCGGACAGGCCGTAGTCGACGCCGTTCGCCCACTCGAGCGCGGTCTCCTCGTCGGTGAACCGCTGCACCGTGACGACCGGGCCGAACACCTCGCGTTGCACGATCTCGGCGTCCTGGCCCACGCCCGCGAGCACCGACGGCTGGTAGTAGAAACCGGCACCATCGCGGCGGGCGCCACCGGCGACGACCTCGGCGCCGGCCTCCCGGGCACGCTCGACCATCCCCTCGACCCGCTCGCGCTGCTCCGCCGAGACCACCGGACCGAGCTCGGTCGACTCGTCCGACGGGTCGCCGACGACGAGGCTGCGCGCCGCGTCGGAGAGCCCGTTCACGAGGTCGTCGTGGATCGCCGGGCCGGCGAGGACGCGGCACGCCGCGGTGCAGTCCTGCCCCGCGTTCGCGTACCCGGCGACCTTGATCCCCGCGACGACGGCCTCGAGGTCGGCATCGTCGAAGACGAGCACGGGAGCTTTGCCCCCGAGCTCGAGATGGACGCGCTTCAGCGAGTCGGCGGCGGTGCGGGCGATGATCTTCCCGGTCGCGACGTCGCCGGTGAGCGAGACCAGCGCGACCCTCGGATCGGCGACGAGCGGCGCGCCCGCGGTCTCGCCCTGCCCGCAGACGACGTTGAACACGCCGGGTGGGAACAGGTCCTCGGTCCACTCGGCGAGTTTGAGCGAGCTGAGTGGCGTGAGCTCCGACGGCTTCAGCACGACGGTGTTCCCCGCGGCGAGCGCGGGGCCGACCTTCCACGCCGCCATCATGAACGGGTAGTTCCACGGCGCGATGGACGCCACGACGCCCAGGGGGTCGCGCCGGATCATCGACGTGTACCCCGCCATGTACTCGCCGGTTGCCCGGCCTTCGAGGCAGCGGGCCGCACCGGCGAAGAAGCGGAGGTTGTCGGCTGCGAACCAGACCTCGTCGGCCATCGCGGAGATCGGCTTGCCCACGTTGCGCGACTCGATCTGCGCCAGCTCGTCGCCGTGCTCCTCGATCCGGTCCGCGAACGCGAGCAGTGCCGACGCGCGTTCCTGCGGGGTCGTGGCGGCCCACTCCGGGAACGCGGCGGCGGCCGCGGCCACCGCGGCCTCG
>DASRHL010000016.1:0-2497 GCA_035650535.1 Acidimicrobiia bacterium | reverse complement strand
CAGTTCTTCGGCCAGCACGGCTACCTGCCCGACCTGGTCGACCTGCCGCACAACGTGAACATGCACGCGACGTTCATCGCGGCCGGCCCCGGCATCCGCAAGCAGGACCCGGTCGCCGGGGTGCGCGCCATCGACGTGGCGCCCACCGTCGCGTTCCTGCTGGGCATCCCGGGCCCGCAGAACGCGCGCGGCAAGATCCTCACCTCCCTGGCGCCCAGGCCCGGGCAGTACAAGGAGATCACGGTCCTCGACATCTCCGACTACCACGGGCAGCTCGTGCCGCTGTCGGAGGCGGCCGACAACCTGAGCGGCGGCGGGGCGAGCAACCCGAGCTTCGGGATCGGCGGCGCCGCGTTCCTGAAGCCGTGGCTCGACTGGTACCGCGGCGAGGCGACGAACGGATCGATCACGGTGGCCGCCGGCGACTCGGTGGGGGCGACGCCGCCGATCTCCTCGTTCTTCGGCGACAGGCCCACGATCGAGCTGATGAACGCGATGGGCTTCTCCGCCGACGGGCTCGGCAACCACAACTTCGACAAGGGGCAGGCGTACCTGCGCACCACGCTGATCCCGCTCGCCCACTACCCCTTCCTCTCGGCGAACGTCGTCGACGCGAACGGGAAGACCCCGGCCGAGTGGTCGCCCTCGAAGGTGTTCGACGGCACGTTCGGCGGCGTCAAGCTGGGCGTCGTCGGGTTCACGAACGACGACGCGCCGACGCTCGTCTCGCCGAACGCGTTCACCCCGTTCCACGTCGCCAACTCGCTCGATGCCGTCAACGCCGAGGCCGCGAGGCTGAAGGCGAAGGGGATCGGGCCGATCGTCGCGATCGGGCACCTGGGCGCCACGGCCGGCACCCTGACGAGCCCGACGGGGCCGCTCCTCGACCTCGCCGACCGCGTCGAGGACGTCGACGCCGTGATCGGCGACCACACCGACTTCCAGGTGCTGACGACGCGGCCGAACGGCGTGCTCGTGACGGAGAACCGCTCCAAGGGGATCCGCTTCACGCGCGTCCGCCTGCTCGTCGACACGAGCACGAAGCAGGTGGTCTACAAGACGGCCGACTTCCACAAGCCGTGGGACATCGGCGTGACGCCCGATGCCGCCATCCAGGCGCGCATCGACGCGCTCAACGCGCAGCTCGCGCCGATCCTGAGCACCGTGATCGGCAACTCGACCCGCTTCGTCCCCCGCGCGGACGCCTGCGGCCAGAGCGCGGGCCGCACGTGCGAGTCGCTCGTCGGCGACGTCGTCACGGACGCGATGCGGACGAGGTACGCCCCCATCGGCGTCGAGTTCGCGATCACGAACTCGGGCGGCCTCCGCGCCGACCTCACCTGCCCCACGACCGACAACCCGAGCGACTTCTGCCCCGCCTACACGCCGCCGCCGTACCCGATCACGCGCGGCCAGGTGCTGACGGTGCTGCCGTTCGGCAACGTCGTCGTGACCCTGCGGGTGAGCGGGGCGGAGCTGAAGACGATGCTCGAGAACGGGGTGTCGCGGATGCCCGCGGTGGACGGGCGCTTCCCGCAGGTGTCGGGGCTCTGCTTCACGTACGACATCTCGGCGCCCGTCGGGAGCCGCGTCACCGGGGCGGTGCGGCAGGCGGCGGACGGGTCGTGCACGGGCGCGGCCGTCGACCTGACGGCCGCTTCCACCTACACGATCGCCGAGAACGACTTCATGGCGTCCGGCGGCGACGGCTACCCGGTGTTCACGAGCCGGGCGACGACGCAGGACACCATGGACCAGGTGACGGCAGACTACGTCGCCGCCAGCTCGCCGATCAGCCCGGCGATCCAGGGCCGGGTCACCTGCACGACGAGCGGCGGCACCGCGTGCCCCGTGGTGACGCCGTAGGCGACCCCGCATCGCTTCAGGAGCCGGGACGCCGGGCCGGGTCGATCCCCGGCCCGGCGCCCGCGCCCCGGGTCAGACCTGCGCCAGCTCCCGCGACGGGTCGGGCACGATGCGGATGTACGGCTTCGGCTCCTTCCACTCGCCGAAGATCTCCTTCGCCTCCTCGTTGGAGACGGAGCCGGCGATGATCACGTCCTCGCCCTGCTTCCAGTTGACCGGGGTGGAGACCTTGTGCTTGGCGGTGAGCTGGAGCGAGTCGATCACCCGCAGCACCTCGTCGAAGTTGCGGCCGGTCGTCATCGGGTAGACGAGGATCAGCTTGACCTTCTTGTCCGGGCCGATCACGAACACGTTGCGCACGGTCTGGTTGTCGGCCGGCGTCCGCTGGGCCGGGTCACCGGACGCGCTGGCGGGCAGCATCCCGTACAGCTTCGAGACGTTGAGGTCGCCGTCCGCGATGATCGGGTAGTTCGGCGCGGTGCCCTGCGTCTCCTTGATGTCACTGGCCCACTGCTCGTGCTTGTCGGTGGGGTCGACCGACAGCCCGATGATCTTCACGTTCCGCTTGTCGAACTCAGGCTTGATCTTGGCCATGTAGCCGAGCTCGGTGGTGCAGATCGGGGTGAAGTCA
>DASRHL010000015.1:0-11229 GCA_035650535.1 Acidimicrobiia bacterium | reverse complement strand
GTCGAACTTGCTGCTGACCTGGCCGCGCAGGAAGACGACCGCCGCGATGACGGCGAGGGCGATCAGAGCCACGAGGAGGATGTACTCCACGAGGTTGGCGCCCCGCTCGTCCTTGGCGAACTTGGCCTGCAGCCAGGACTTCAACACGAAGAGGTTCATGGTGCCCCTTTGTCTGATCCGGTGAGTCGGGTGGCCGGAACCCCCGCGGGCACCGGTTATGACCACTATCGGCGCGCACGCAGCCCGAACTTGAACCCTTTCTTGGCCTTTTCTTGGCCCGGTTCGGCACAGGTGCCACGGTCGGTGGCCGATTGGGGACGGCTACCCCGGCGCCGGGCGGTCCAGCACCAGCTCCATCTCGTGCTCCCGGACCCCGTCGCGGGCACGGACGAGCGACCGGCCCGTGCGCCGGAAGCCGTGGCGCTCGTAGACCCGTTCGGCCCGGAGGTTGCCGCCGGCGACGTGGAGACGGAGCACCGTCGCCCCGCTCCCGCGGGCGGCCTCGCACACGGCGTCGACGAGCCGGTCGGCGGCGCCCGTGCCCCGGACGGTCGAGTCGACCCACATCCCGACCAGGTAGCCGACCCGCCGGTCGTCCCGTTCGGCGACGAAGGTCGCGATTCCGAGGACGCGCCCGTCCGCGGCCTCCCACGCGAACTGCGCGTTGTCGCCGTCGGCGAGGCGGCGATCCCACACGTCGTCGGGGAACGCGACCTCGCGTGCGTAGGTCGAACCGAACGCGTCCGGCGCGTCGCGCAACGACCGCAGCCGTGCGTCCTTCAACCGCTCCCGGTCGGACGGGCCCAGGCGCCGGATGCTCACCCGCCCATCGTGGTCGACGCCGCCGGTACCCTGCCCCGTCATGGATGGCTCCGAGGTCGACGCGCTCGCCGACCAGCTCGCCGAGCTCGTGACGCTCGTCGCGTCGCTCCCCGACGACGACTTCGCCCTTCCGACGCGATGCCCGGGCTGGGCGGTCGCGGAGCTCGTCGCGCACTGCGAGGGCATCCTCGTGCGGCTCGTCGGCGAGAACGCCGCCGCCGTCGACACGGCACCCCGGATCGACCGTGCGGGCTACTACCGATTCGACCCGCAGGGGCCTCGTGAAGGCGACGACACCGGCCGAACGTTCTCGGAGGTCGTCCGTGACCGCGTGATCGGCGAGGTCGGCGGGCGGACGCCGAGCGAGCTCCGGGCCGCGCTCGCGGCCGCGGTCGGCACCGCGCTCGACGGCATCGCCGCGATCCCCGCCGAGCGGGTGATCCACCGGTCGGGTCACCCTCCGATCACCTACGGCGAGTTCGTGGCGTCCCGCAACGTCGAGTTCGTGGTGCACACGATGGACGTCGCCCACGCGGTCGGCCGTCCGGAACGGGCGGCGCCGGCGTCGGCCACGGTCGTCGTCGCGATCCTCGACCGGCTGCTCGGCGACACGCTCCCCGCCTCGCTCGGGTGGGACGCCACCACCTACATCCTCGCCGCGACCGGCCGCCGCGACCTGACGCCCGACGAGCGCGAGCGCCTCGGGACGCTGGTAACCCGGTTCCCCCTCCTCGCGTGAGACGGGCATGACGACGCGGATCGCGTTCCTGCGGGCCGTCAACCTGGGCAGCCGGAAGGTCAGGATGGCCGACCTGGTCGAGATCTTCCGCGGCCTCGGCTACCGCGACGTGTGGACGCACATCAACAGCGGCAACGTCGTCTTCGACGCGACGGGCTCGCGTGGCCAGCTCGAAGGGCGGATCGAGTCGGCGCTCGAGAAGGCGGTCGGGTTCGAGGTGACGACGTTCGTCCGCACGGCGGCCGAGCTGACCCGGGTGCTCGCGGCGGAGCCGTTCCCGGTCGCGCCCGGCGACACCTACTTCATCACGTTCCTGAAGGAGACCCCGACTGGGGCGCAGCGCGCCGCGCTCGAAGCACTGAGCAACGACTTCGACACGCTCGTCGTGCGCGGCCGCGACGTCCACTGGCGCATGCACGGCCGGTCGACCGAGACGCGCATCCCCGCGCGGAGATGGGCCGCCATCGTCGGTGACCGCCGCTCCACCAGCCGCAACACCAACATGCTGCGCGCCCTGGCCCGCAAGATCGCCGGAGGCTGATCAGTGTGGTCGGACTTCCCACGCCGGTCGATGGGGATTGTCGTTGTGCACCACGATGTCGGCGTGATCGGTCGGATGGGCCGTCGCGCAGTAGAGCTGTTGGGCCGGGATGTAGCGGTCGCGCCAGCGCCGCTCGATCTCGGCGGCTGACCCGAAGCGCGCGCCGTCTCGGGACTGTGCACGCTCCACCGTCCGCTCGAACGCGGCGGACACGAAGATGCTCAGGTCCCACCGATCGAGGAACGGCTTCGTGGAAGCACTGGAAGAGGAGGCGAGGCTGGCCGACACGCGCGACGGGCACACGAGGCGGTAGAGCGGGTCAGAGCCGGTGCCCGGAGCAGGACTCGAACCTGCACGCCCTCGCGGGCCGGCGGGTTTAAGCCGCCTGCGTCTGCCGTTCCGCCATCCGGGCCGAGGACGTGGAGGGTACCGGCGGACCGCCGGCGGGCACCGTCGGGGGCGGGCCGCCGCGCCGGGCGGCGTCGAGCAGCGCCGTGCGCGCCCGGAGCCCGCTATCGCCCGACAGCCCGTTGGCGACGATGACCCCCTCGACCATGTCGCCGACCACCTCGTCGAACGGCCGGTCGCGCAGCCGCACCGACACGACGGTGCCGCCCGGGTAGCGGCGGATCGTCCGCCGGGCGTCGGCGACGCGGGGCGGGCACCGGAACGCGGGGACGGCGAGGCCGGAGGCGCGCGCCGCCGCCCCCAGCCGCCGTGCCGTCTCGGCGAAGCGCAGGGCCGGGGTGCCCGGCGGGCCGGTCGGGGCGTCAGCGCCCGGCCCGTCGGCCGGGCCCGGACCGCGGACGGCGGCCGGGAGGATCGGGGCGGTGGAGCTGCTCACGGGACGAGCTTCGCGCCCGGGTGTGACAGTCACGTCCGGCTACCGTCCCCGCTGGTGGATCGCCGCCAGTTCCTCCTCCGTTCGCTCGGCGTGCTCGGCGCGGCCGCAGCCGGCGCCGTCGCGCCGCCGTGGGCGGGGGCGGCGGTGGCCGGCCGCCGGCACCCGAAGCACCACCGGGCCGGCCCCACGACCACGACCGCACCGGCCGACACCACGACCGCGCCCGGGGGCCTGGTGGCGCCCTGGATCCAGGCCGAGAACGCCAAGCCGGGGACCGGCCAGTGGGTGCTCACCCGCGCCGACGGGCTCGTCCAGGGCTTCGCCGACGCGTCCAGCGTCAACCGGGGCGAGCGGGTGGCGTTCAAGATCTCGAGCGCGGCGCCGACCTACCGCCTCGAGGGTTACCGCATGGGCTGGTACCAGGGTCTCGGGGCCCGGCAGGTCTGGACGTCGGGGGCGCTGCCCGGCTTCGCCCAACAGCCGGCCCGGGTCGTCCCCGGCGTCAACATGGTCGACTGCTCCCACTGGGAGACGACCTACGAGCTCACCCTCGACGACCGCTTCCCGCCCGGCGTCTACCTCTTCCGGGTCGTCGGCGACAACGGGTCCGACTGGTTCGTGCCCCTGACCGTCCGCGACGACGCGAGCCGAGCCCGCTTCCTGATGGTCAACGCGGTCACGGAGTGGCAGGCCTACAACGAGTACGGCAACTACTCGCTCTACTTCGGCCTCGGGCCGCGCGGGCGCAACTTCGACTCCCGCGCCCGTATCGTCTCGTTCGACCGTCCGTACGCGAACGGCGCCGGCTCGGGCGACTTCATCGGACTCGAACACCCCTTGGTGATGCGGCTCGAGGAGCAGGGCTTCGACGTCACGTACGCGACGAGCATCGACCTGCACGCCAACCCCGACCTGCTGCAGCGCCACACCGCGTTCCTCTCACCGGGCCACGACGAGTACTGGTCGAAGCCGATGCGCGACGGCGCCGAGAAGGCGCGCGACGCGGGTGTGAACCTCGCGTTCTTCGGCGCCAACGCGGCCTACCGGCAGATCCGCTTCGAGGACTCCTCGGTGGGCGCGAACCGCCACCAGATCTGCTACAAGTCCGCCGCCGAGGATCCGATGACGAAGGTCAATCCGGCACTGGCCACGGTCAACTGGCGCGACGCGCCCCTGAACCGCCCCGAGATGCAGATGGTGGGCGTCGGCTACGACGGCAACCCGGTCAAGGCCGACCTCGTGATCGCGGACCCGGGTGCCTGGATGTTCGAGGGTCTCGGGTTCCACGCCGGGCAGGTCATCGGTCCCGACGTCATCGGGCCCGAGTTCGACCGCGTCTTCCCCGCGTCGAGCCCCCGCAACATCCAGGTCGTCGCCCACTCCCCCGTCAGGGTCGGCCGGAGGGCGAGCTTCGCGGACACGAGCTACTACAGCGCCCCGAGCGGCGCCGGCGTGTTCGCCAGCGCGTCGATCTGGTGGTTGACGAAGCTGTCGCCACCGCGGTTCTTCGCCGCGTCGCCCTACATCCCCGAGATCGTCGAGATCACACTGAACGTGCTGCGTGCGTTCGGGACGGGTCCGGCAGGCGAGACGCACCCGTCGCGCGCGAACACGCCGGACGCCGTCGGCGCGGGCGGCCCCAACGCGAACGAATCGAACGCCTGAGCGTACGAAGCCGGCGGGCGTGAGCGAGGATGCCGGGAATGCCGGGGTTCCTGCCCGCCCGAACGAGCCCGCACGACCGCGAGATCTGGCGGCTCGCCCTGCCCGCGTTCGGCGCGCTCGCAGCCGAGCCCCTCTACGTGCTGGCCGACACCGCCATCGTCGGCCAGCTCGGGACGCGCCCGCTCGCCGGCCTCGCGGTGGCGGGCATCGTGCTCACGGCCGCGTACTCGTTGTTCAACTTCCTCGCCTACTCGACGACGGCGGCGGTCGCGCGCCAGCTCGGCGCCGGCGACCGGAGGCGAGCGGCCGAGCTCGGCGTCGACGGCATGTGGCTGGCACTCGGGATCGGGACGGTGCTGCTCGTGGTCGGCGCCGCCGCCGCGCCCGTCATCGTCGACCTGATGGGCGCCTCGGCCCGGGTCCATCCCTACGCCGTCACCTACCTCCGCATCAGCGCGCTGGGCGCGCCGGCGTACCTGGTGGCGCTGGCCGCGACCGGCTACCTCCGCGGGATGCAGGACACGCGGACGACGCTCGTCGTCGCGGTGGTGGCCAACGCCGTCAACCTCGTCCTCGAGGTCGTGCTCGTGTTCGGCTTCGACGCGGGCATCGCCGGCTCGGCGTGGGGGACGGTGATCGCTCAGCTCGGCGCGGCCGGCGCCTACGTCGTCATCGTCGCCCGGGCCGTCCGCACGACGGGCGCGTCGGTGTGGCCCCGGCGCGACGGGCTGCGGACCGTGGCCGTGATCGGCGGGCCGCTCATGGTGCGGACCGCGTCGCTGCTGGCGGCCCTGCTCGCGGCGACGAACCTGGCCGCCCGCATCAGCGACCACGCGGTCGCCGCGCACCAGATCGCGTTCCAGATGAACCTGTTCCTCGCGCTGTCGCTCGATGCGATCGCCATCGCCGGGCAGGCCATGGTCGGCCGGTACCTCGGCGCGTCGGACGCCCACCAGGCGCGCGTCGCGTCCCGCCGCATGATCGAGTGGGGCGTCGCGATCGGCGTCGCGTTCGCGGTCGTGCTCGCGATCGCGCGACCCGCGCTCGTCCCCCTCTTCACGGACGACGGTGGCGTCCGCCACCTCGCGATGCAGGTGCTGCTGATCGTCGCGCTCGTGCAGCCGTTGAGCGCGGTCGTGTTCGTCCTCGACGGCATCCTCATCGGCGCCGGCGACCAGCGCTACCTCGCGGTGGCGATGCTGGCGTCGACCCTCGTCGGGTTCGTGCCCGCGGTCGCGCTCGTCACCGTGTTCGACGGCGGCCTCCTCTGGTTGTGGGGCGCGATCGCGTGGTGGATCGCCGCCCGCGGCGCCACGGTCGCGTGGCGCTTCGCCGGCACGGGCTGGCAGGTCACCGGAGCCACCCGCGCCTGACGGCGTGAGGAGGGCCGAGGGCGGCGGTAGGTTGGGCCCGATGGCGGAGGGTGAGGGGGATCACCGGCGCACGACGATCTCGTGGGCGCCGCCGGCCGAGATCCGCGAGGTGACCCCGGCGCCCCCGGGCGGCGATCTCGTGCCGGTGGCGCGACCCGAGCCCGCCGTCGGCCACGATGATCCGGTGCGGGAGGGCGACGTCGACGCGTGGGGCCGCAGCGAGCGGGTGCGCGCGATCGCCCGGCGCCTGTACGACCCCGTCTACCGCCACTGGTTCCGCGCCGAGTGGGAGGGGCTCGAGAACGTGCCGCGGCAGGGCGGCGCGCTCATGGTCGCGAACCACGGCGGCGCGATCCCCTCCGACGCCCCCGTGATCATGCACGGCATCGAGACCGAGCTCGGCCGCCCGGTCTACGGCCTGGCCGACAACCTGTTCCGGGCGCTGCCCGTCGTCGGGACGCTGTGGTCGCGCGCCGGCGGCGTGGCCGCCCACCCCGACAACGCGTACCGCCTGCTGCACGACGAGCAGCAGCTCGCACTGGTGTTCCCCGAGGGCACGAAGGGCACGGGGAAGCTCGTCCGCGAGCGCTACCAGCTCCGCCGCTTCGGCCGGGGCGGGTTCGTCGAGATCGCGATGCGCTCCGGCGTCCCGATCGTGCCGATCGCGGTCGTCGGCAACGAGGAGGCGATGCCGATCGTCTGGAAGAGCCCACGGCTGGCGCGCCTGATGGGCCTTCCCTACTTCCCCGTGACGGCCAACAACTTCGTCTTCGGCCCCGTACTCGGCTACATCGTGCCCTTCCCGGCGAAGTTCAGGATCCGGGTGCTGACGCCCGTGTTCTTCGACGTCGCGACGAACCAGGAGCGCTACAACCGCAGCATCGTGATGGAGCACGCCGAGGCCATCCGGGCCTCGATCCAGGCCGCCCTGTTCGACATGCTGAGCACGCGCCAGAGCGTCTGGCGGGGCTGACCGGCGATGCGCATCCTCGTCACCGGGCTCGGCACGTTCTGGGGCAGCCGCCTCGCGCAGTACCTCGAGGCGCAGCCGAGCGTCGAGGTGATCGTCGGCGTCGACACCCGGGAACCGCGCGTGCCGCTCGAACGGACGGAGTTCGTACGCGTCGACGCGAGCTTCGACGTGCTCGCGCGGATCGTCAAGGCCGCGCAGATCGACACGATCCTCCACACGCACCTCGTCGTCGACTCGACGCAGGCCCGCAGCCGCCACATCCACGAGACGAACGTCATCGAGACGATGAACCTCCTCGCGGCCGCCGGCGCGGCCGGAAGCCCGGTGCGCAAGTTCGTGCTCAAGAGCTCGACGCTGCTGTACGGGTCGAACTACAAGGACCCCTACTTCTTCCGCGAAGGGATGGCCCGCACGCGTTCCCCACGCACTCGCGTCGAGCGCTCGCTGGTCGAGGTCGCGTCGATCGTGCGCGACTTCGCCGAGGACAACCCCCACATCGTCGTCACGAAGCTCGAGTTCGCGAACGTCCTGGGGCGCGACATCGAAAGCGCCTTCTCCCGCCTGCTGCGCATGCCCGTCGTCCCCGAGATCCTCGGCTTCGATCCGCGGCTGCAGTTCGTCCACGAGGACGACGTCACGGGTGCCCTCGCGTACGCGACGCTGCGGGACGTCCCCGGCGAGTTCAACGTCGCCGGCGACGGGCCGATCCCGTGGAGCGAGGTGTGCAGCATCGCCCGGAAGCGGCGGGTCGCGCTGCCACCGGTCGGGACGGCGCTCGCGGCCGCGCCGCTGCGCCTCGCGCATCTCGCCGACATGCCGGCCGAGCTGCTCAGCCTCCTGCGCTACGGGCGGGCCGTCGACACGTCGCGCTACCGCCGGGCCGGGTTCCGCTACCACTACACGACGGCCGAGACGGTCCACGCCTTCGCCGACGCACTCCGGCTCGAGCGCAACGTGGGCGGCGCGTTCACGCCGTACCGGTACGAACGCGACATCGAGGCCTTCTTCCACCACTCGCCCGCCGTCGTTCGCGAGGGCGCGGCGAACGGGGGCACGGTCGAACGGGCCGGGAGCCCGGCATCAGGAGGTCGTTGACTTGGCTCTGCACGTGGAACGCCGGGAACGGGTCGCCGTCCTCACGCTCGACGACCCGGAGCGCCGCAACGCGCTCAGCCTCGAGCTCGTCGGCGAGATCGTCGACGCGGTCGCGGCGATCGAGGAGGACGACGGGATCGGCGCGCTGGTGGTGACGGGCGCACCGCCCGCGTTCTGCTCGGGCGCCGACCTGTCGGGCCTGCAGGCCATGAGCGGGCGCGAGGGCGAACGGGAGCGCGATCCCGACGCGGTGCACGACATCTACGACGGCTTCCTCGCGATCCGCAACTGCACCCTGCCCACCGTCGCCGCGGTGAACGGCCCCGCCGTGGGCGCCGGCTTCAACCTCGCGCTCGCGTGCGACGTGCGGTTCGTGTGCCCGTCGGCCCGCCTCGACGCCCGCTTCGCCACCATCGGCCTGCACCCCGGTGGCGGGCACACGTGGCTGCTCGAGCGGGCGGTCGGGCCGCAGGCCGCGTGCGCGCTCGACCTGTTCGGCGAACGGGTCGAGGGCCAGCGTGCCGTCGAGATCGGCCTGGCCTGGCGCTGCGTCGCCGACGACCAGCTCCTCGACGCCGCCGTCGAGTACGCGGCCCGCGCCGCGACGGTCGAACGCGAGCTCGCCCGCGCCATCAAGGCGACGATGCGCGAGATCCCGTGGATGCGGAGCTACGACGAGGCGGTCGAGACCGAGCTGACCCGGCAACGCTGGTCGTTCGAGCAGGGCTTCCTGAAGACCCGCCCCGGATGATCAACGGGTCAGGAACTGGGCGACGAGCTCGTCGCGCCGCTTCTGCCACTCCTCGACCGTGATCGCGTAGCGGACGTGGTCCTCCCAGACGCCGCGGATCTGGAGGAACCGCTCCGAGATGCCCTCTTCCCGCATGCCGAGCTTGTCGGCGACCCGGCGGCTCCGCTCGTTGCGGGGGACGATCGCCGCCTCGACGCGGTGCAGGCCGAGATCCTCGAACGCGAACCGCAGCACGACCGCGACGGCTTCGGGGACGAACCCATGACCCGCGTAGGCCTGGTCGATCCAGTAACCGACGAAGGCCGACTGGAACGGTCCGCGCTGCACGCTGCCGAGGCTGACCTCGCCGACGAACGGACCCTTGCGGAGGAAGATGCCGAACCCGTACGCGCTGTCGAAGTGGCGCTGGCGTTCCCAGGCGCCGCACCGGGCGCGGAACGCCTCGAGGTCGGTGACGGGATCGGGTGTGCCCGGCTCGGCGAGCGGCTCCCACGTCTCCAGCCACTCGCGACTGCGGATGCGGACGTCCCGCCACGCGTTCCAGTCGGTGCCCTTCAGCGCGCGGAGCTCGACCCGCGCCCCGGTGAGCGTGTCGCCACGTCGCACGCGGGGGACGGTAACGCGGGCACGGCGCCGAGCGCACCCGCCGTGCGGCTGCGCCGGTAGGGTCGGCTCGTGTCCGTTGCTCCCGGCGTGGCTGCCGACGACCGCCTCGTGTGGCTCGATCTCGAGATGACCGGCCTCGACCTGACCCGGCACGTGATCGTCGAGATCGCGGTGCTCGTCACGGACGCGGAGCTCGCCCCACTCGACGACGGGATCGACCTGGTCGTCCATCACGACGACGCCGCGCTCTCGGAGATGGATGATTTCGTGCGTTCGATGCACACGAGATCGGGACTCCTGCCCGCCATCCGGGCGTCGACCCTGACCCTCGCCGACGCGGGGCGTCGGGCGCTCGAATACGTCGCGCAGCACGTGCGCGAGCCGGGGACCGCCCCCCTCTGCGGGAACTCGATCGGGGTCGACCGCCGCTTCCTCGACCGGTTCCTTCCCGACCTCGACCGCTACGTGCACTACCGCAGCATCGACGTGTCGACGCTCAAGGAACTGTGCCGCCGGTGGTACCCCAATCTGTACCGCCGGCGGCCACCCAAGAAGGAGACGCACCGCGCCCTCGCCGACATCACCGAGTCGATCGCCGAGCTCGCGTATTACCGCGACGCGATGCTCGTGCCGCGCGCAGGTCCTCCGTCCGAAGGCACGCCCGCGGAGCCGAGCGGCCGCGGCTCGTGAGCCCCGCGGAGCTCGGTGTCGTCCACGACGACGAGCTGCGCTGCGGGGACGCTCAGGCGGCGAGCAGCTCCCGGAGCGCGCCGACGAGCGTCGTGACCGAGCGGGGCCTCGCCGAGTGGCCCATGAGCCCGATGCGCCAGGCCCGGCCCGCGAGCTCGCCGAGCCCGCCGCCCACCTCGATGCCGTACGTCTCGAGAAGCGCGGCACGCAGCTTCGCGTCGTCGGCTCCCTCGGGCAGCCACGCGGTCGTGAGCTGTGGGAGCCGGTGTCCCTCCGGCGCGACGAGCGAGAACCCGAGCTCCGGGAGCGCGTCGTGCAGCCGGGCCCCGGCGGCACGGTGGCGCGCCCACGCGTTCTCGAGCCCCTCGTCGAGCAGGGCGCCGAGGCCGCCGTGCAACGAGAACACCATCGAGACCGGCGCGGTGTGGTGGTAGACGCGCTTGGCGCCCGTCACGTAGTCGCCGATCAGCCCGAGGTCGAGGTACCACGACTGGGCGGGCGCCGTGCGGGTCCGCACGCGCTCGACCGCCCGTTCCGAGAACGTCACGGGCGACAGCCCGGGGGGCACGCCCAGGCACTTCTGCGTGCCCGAGTAGCACGCGTCCACTCCCCACGCGTCGACCTCGACCGGGATCCCGCCGAGGGACGTGACCGTGTCGACGAGCAGCAGGGTGTCGGTGTCCTGCAGCGCCCTCAGCGGTGCGATCTCGTTCTCGACGCCGGTCGACGTCTCGGCGTGCACGACGGCGAGCACCCGCGCCTCGGGGTGGGCGGCGCGGGCCTCGAGCAGGCGCTGCGGGTCGAGCGGGCGGCCCCAGGCCTCCTCGACCCGGTGGACGGTGGCGCCGCAGCGGCGGGCCACCTCGCACATGCGCTCGCCGAAGACGCCGTTGACGCCGACGATCACGCTGTCGCCCGGTTCGAGCAGGTTGACGAAGCAGGTCTCCATGCCGGCGGACCCGGTGCCGCTGATCGGCAGCGTCAGCGCGTTGGCCGTCCGGAACACCGTGCGGAGCCGCGCCATGGTCTCGTCCATGCACGCGAGGAACTCGGGGTCCATGTGGCCGAGCAAAGGGCGGGCGAGTCCGGCGACGGCTTCGGGGTACGGGTTCGACGGGCCGGGCCCGAGA
>DASRHL010000014.1:0-4021 GCA_035650535.1 Acidimicrobiia bacterium | reverse complement strand
CGTCGAGCAGCTCGCGGTAGAGCTCGAGCGGCGCCGCGCCCTTGCCCCCCGCCAGCTTGTGGGCCTCCTGCGCGCGGGTGCGCTGCTCCTCCATCAGCGCGTGGAAGCTCTCGAGGTCGACGCCGCGCCGGCGCTCGTCGGCGATCTCGCGCGTGAGGTCGATCGGGAAGCCGAGGGTGTCGTGCAGGAAGAACGCGTCGCGCCCCGACACGTCGCCGTCGGCGAGCAGGCCGTCGAGCAGGTCGAGGCCGCGCTCGAGGGTCTGGCGGAAGCGCTCCTCCTCGCGCTGCACGGCGCGCTGCACGAGGTCGTGCTGGCGCACGATCTCGGGGTACGCGCCCCCCATCACGTCGACGGTCGCGTCGACGAGCGCGGGCGTGACGAGATCGCGCGCGCCGAGGAGGAACGCGTGCCGCACCGCGCGGCGGATGATGCGCCGGAGCACGTACCCGCGCTCCTCGTTGGACGGCACGACGCCGTCGGCGACGAGGAAGGTCATCGTGCGCGCGTGCTCGGCGAGGATGCGCAGCGACACGTCCGCCGCGGAACCGGGGAAGCCCCCGTAGGACACACCGGTCACGCGCTCGGCGGCCGCGATCAGCGGCCGGAACACGTCGATGTCCCAGATCGAGTCGGCCCCCTGGAGGACGGCCAGGTTGCGCTCGAGGCCGGCTCCCGTGTCGACGCTCGGCGCCGGCAGGGGCACGAGCGAGCCGTCCGGCCGCTGGTCGTACTGCATGAAGACCAGGTTCCAGATCTCGACGTAGCGGTCCGCGGCGCCGCGTGCGGGCCCGCCCTCGGCCCCGAACCCGGGGCCCAGGTCCCAGAAGATCTCCGACGACGGGCCGCACGGCCCCGTGTCGGCCATCCGCCAGAAGTTGTCGTCACCCATGCGCTGGATGCGCTCGGCGGGCATCCCGACCACGTCGCGCCAGATCGCCTCGGCGTCGTCGTCGCTGTCGTGCACCGTGACCCACAGGCGCGACGGGTCGAGCCCGAGCACGTCCGTGTAGAGCTCCCACGCGAAGGGGATCGCCTCGGCCTTGAAGTAGTCGCCGAAGCTGAAGTTGCCGAGCATCTCGAAGAAGCTGAAGTGCCGGTTCGTGCGGCCGATGTCGTCGAGGTCGTTGTGCTTGCCGCCGGCGCGCACGCACTTCTGCACGGACGCGGCGCGCCGGTACGGCGGCGTCTCGTCGCCGACGAAGTAGGGCTTGAACGGCACCATGCCCGCGACGGTGAACAGCACCGACGGGTCGTGCGGGATCAGGCTCGCCGACGGGACGACGGTGTGGCCCCGTGCCGCGAAGAAGTCCAGAAAGGTCGCGCGCAGCTCGTCGGCGGTCCGGGGAGGCACCCCGAGAGGCTACCGCCCGTCCGTGCCGTTCCGGCGGGCTCGCGGCGGTCGCGTCGCCGGGATCCGCGTCCCGTCGGGCGAGGCGAACACCTCGCGGAGCGCGAGCTCGCGCCGGTGCATCTCGTCGCGCCCCTCGTCGAGCGCCGCGACCCACCGGTCGCGGAGACGGGAGCCGAGCCCGTCGGGCGTCAGGTGGACGGCGGCCTGCTGCGCCTTGCGCGCCGCCGCGACCCCGAGCCCGAAGCCCGCGGTCAGCCAGAAGGCCCGCTTGAACATCAGCCCCTCCCGCTCGGCACGCGGGCGCGGTCGTCGCGTGTGAACCGCCGCGCCGCGCGGCGCACGCCGGCGCCGAACGCGGCCACGCGCACGAGTCGCGCCGCGACCGGTTCGAACGGAAGCCGTGGCGGATCCTCGGGCACGCCCGCCGCGCGAGCGGCACGACGCGCCTCGCGCCCCGCGGCGCGTGCCTCGTCGCGCGTCTGTTCCAGCGCGCGCCGCACGTCGTCGTGCAGCTCGCCGTCGAGCGCGTCCAGTCGACGTTCGAGCCGGGCGAGTCGCGCGCGCGTACGCGCAAGCGCGGCCGTCGAGGTGAGCACGGCAACCACCGCGACCGCCACTGCCGCCACCGCGAGCCCCGTCGTCATCGTCCGCCTCCCTGGTTCGGTTCGGCCTCGTCGCCGCCGGCCGGGCCGGTTCCGGCCGGGTCACGCGGCCGCCCGACGTCCGCACCGTGACCGCTGGGCCGGTAGTAGCGGCGTCCGGCGACCTCGTCCGGCCGGTACTCCTGCGCCACCCACCCCGACGGTTCGTCGTGCGGGTAGCGGTAGCCCTCGCCGTGACCGAGCTTCGCGGCGCCAGGGTAATGAGCGTCCCGCAGGTGCACGGGGACCCTCCCGGCGGGCTCGTTGCGGACGTCCTCCCGCGCTGCCCCCAGCGCCGTGATGACCGAGTTCGACTTCGGCGCCAGCGCCAGGTGGAGGACCGCGTGGGCGAGGTTGAGCTGCGCCTCGGGGAGCCCGACGAACTCGACCGCCCGGGCCGCCGCGTCGGCCACGAGCAGGGCCTGCGGGTCGGCGAGGCCGACGTCCTCCGACGCCAGGATGACGAGCCGGCGGGCGATCAGGCGCGGGTCCTCGCCCGCCTCGAGCATGCGGGCCAGCCAGTAGAGGCCGGCGTCGGGATCGGAGCCGCGGATGCTCTTGATGAACGCCGACAGCACGTCGTAGTGCTCGTCGGCCCCGTACCGGAGGGCGCGCAGCGAGAGGGCGGCCTCCGCGTCGTCGAGGGTGATCGTCGGGTGACGCGCCTCGGCGGCGAGCGCGGCAGCCACCTCGAGCGACGTCAGCGCGTGGCGCGCATCGCCCTCGGCACGGTCGGCCAGGTGGTCGAGCGCGTCGGGCTCGATCCCCACGCCGTCGCCGCCGAGCCCGCGCCCGGGGTCGGCCAGCGCGCGTTCGAGCAGCGCGCGCAGCGCCGGGACGCCGAGCGGTTCGAGACGGAAGAGCGTCGACCGCGAGAGCAACGGTCCGGTGAGCGAGAAGAAGGGGTTCTCCGTGGTCGCGCTGACGAGCACCAGGAGACCCTCCTCGACGTGTGGGAGCAGCACGTCCTGCTGCGTGCGGTTGAACCGGTGCACCTCGTCGAGGAAGAGGATCGTGCCCTGGCCGCGCTCTCCGAGGCGCGCCCGCGCCCGCTCGACGACCTCGCGGACGTCCTTCACGCCCGCGGTGACGGCCGACAACGGCTCGAACGCCTTGCGGGTCGCGCCCGCGACGAGACGGGCGATCGTCGTCTTGCCGGTGCCGGGCGGGCCCCCGAGCACGACCGACGACAGCCGGTCGGACTCGATCAACACCCGGAGGGGCCGGCCGGGGGCCAGCAGCTGGTCCTGCCCGACGACCTCGTCGAGCGACCCTGGCCGCAGCCGGGCCGCGAGCGGCGCACGCCCGCGGAGCCGCTCCTCCACGGCGGCGCTGAACAGGTCGTCGGCCACGGAGCTCCAGGGCGGGAGGGGATCCGGTCGGAGGTGAGGTGTCGACTCCTATCATCGCGGGCGGCGTGGCGACGGAGGCGACTTCGACGCGGGGAGGCGCCCGTTGGGGCAGGCTCGCGAGCCGGCACCGGCGGGCGGCCCTGGGGCTGGCCCTGCTGCTCGGGGTGTGGGCCGGTTCCGTCGCGCTCGGCGGATGCTCGGGAGGCAGCGGCGCGGTCCGGGTCGAGGGGACGAAGGTGGACGCGCCTCCCGTCGCCTCGATCACCGGTTCGGTCGTCGACGGTGAGGGCTGGGACGTCACGATCGTGGTCACCTCGGGCACTCGCCGCTACACCACCACCGCGAGCGAGGCCGGGCGCTACGCGCTACGCGACGTCCCGGTCGGGACGGTGACGCTCCAGTGGACCGCCACCAACCGCGCCGCCGGCCAGGGCGGCGCGTCCGTCGGCGACGCCCGCCGCGACGGCACGCTGCAGGTCGACCTCACCAGCGGCACCAACCACGTCGATATCCAGCTGTAGGGCTCGTTTCGGCCGCCCGGAGCCGGGGCCGTGGCCGCGGGGCCCGGATTCTTCGTTCCTTCGCCTTGACAGGTCGAACGTGTGTTCGTATACTTTGACCATGTTCGCGGGGATTCGGGCAGCCTTGGAGCGGGTGATGAACCGCTTCGACCC
>DASRHL010000013.1:0-8772 GCA_035650535.1 Acidimicrobiia bacterium | reverse complement strand
CCGGGATGCTGCACGCGGCCTTCCTCCGCAGCCCGTTCCCGCACGCACGCATCCTCGGGGTGCAACCGCTGGCGGCCCGGAGCGCGCCCGGCGTCGCCCGCGTCCTCACCGGCGCGGAGATGGCCGAGCTCGCCCTGCCGTTCACCCTCGTCGGGCCCGAGGGCATGCACTGCCCGGCGTACCCGGCGCTCGCCACCGACAAGGTCCGGATGGTGGGCGATCCCGTCGCGGTCGTGATCGCGACCAGCCGGGCCGCCGCCGAGGACGCGTGCGAGCTGATCGAGGTCGACTACGAAGAGCTGCCCGCGGTCGCGACCATGGCGCAGGCGCTCGACGAGTCCAGCGCGCCGGTCTGGGACGACCTCGGCCACAACGTCGCCGGCCGTGAGCACTACGTGCACGGCGACCCCGACGCCGCGTTCGAGGGGGCCGCGCGCGTCGTGCGCGAACGGTTCGTCCAGTCGCGTCAGGCCCAGGTGCCGATGGAGGGCCGGGGCGGCGTGGCCGACTTCGACCCGGCGAGCGGCCGCCTCACCTACCACGCGGCGTGGCAGAGCGTCGGCATGACCCGCTTCGCGCTCGCCGGCCTGCTCCGGATGCCCGTGCACCACGTCGTCGTCGTCAACGGCGACATCGGCGGGTCCTTCGGGCAGAAGAGCTTCGTGCGCTCCGAGGACGTCTCGATCGCGGTCGCGAGCCGTCTCCTCGGCCGCCCGGTGAAGTGGATCGAGGACCGGACGGAGAACCTGACGGTCGCCGGCCACGCGCGCGAGGAGACGCTCGAGGTCGAGGCGGCCGTCGACGCGGACGGGACGATCCGTGGTGTTCGGATCCACGTCCTGCTCGACCAGGGTGCGTACCCGACGCCCGTCATCCCTTCGACGCTGTTCACCAACATCATGCGCGTGATGTTCCCGAACGCGTACCGGATCCGCGACCTGCAGTTCGACTCGACGATCGTCTTCTCGAACAAGGCGATGTACAGCGCGTACCGCGGACCGTGGGAAGCCGAGACCTGGGCGCGCGAGCGGATGCTGGACCGCATCGCGCACGAGCTCGACCTCGACCCGGTCGAGGTGCGCCGCAAGAACCTGCTACGCGACGACGAGATGCCGTGCCCGATGGTGACGGGCCCCACCCTGTCGGGCATCACCGTGCGGGCCGCGCTCGACAAGGCGGAACGGGTCGCCGGGTACGGCGAGTTCCGGGCGGAGCAGGCCCGGGCCCGGACCGAGGGCCGCTACCTGGGCCTCGGGGTGGCCACGTTCATCGAAGCCGCACCCGGCCCGCCCGACTACGGGCCCGCGATCGGCTTCGCCGTGCCGCCCGAGCGCGCGACCGCCCGCCTCGAGGCCGACGGCACGCTGACCGTGCACACCAGCCAGGCGCCGCACGGCCAGAGCCACGAGACGACGTTGGCGCAGGTCGCGGCGGACGCGCTCGGCGTGCCGATGTCGTCCGTGCGCGTGGTCCACGGCGACAGCCGCACGAGCCCGTTCACGATGATGGGCACGGGAGGCAGCCGCGCCGCGACCGTCGCGACGGGCGCGGTGCTCGGCGCCGCGCGCGAGATCCGGAACCAGGTCGCGGCGGTCGCCGCCCACCTGTTCGAGGCCAACCCCGACGACATCGACGTCGTCGACGGCGTCGCGCAGGTGCGGGGCACGCCGAGTGTCGCCATGCCGCTCGCGCAGGTGGCGATGACGGCCTGGATGGCACCGCAGCTGCTGCCGCCGGGGATGAGTCCCGGGATCGAGGCGAGGTTCGACTTCTCGGCCGGTGAAGGCGGCTGGACGCAGTCGGTTCACTCGTGCTTCGTCGAGGTCGACGTCGAAACGGGGTTCGTGCACATCCTGCGGTACGTCGTCGTCGAGGACTGCGGCGACGTCATCAACCCGGCGATCGTCGAGGGCCAGATCCGCGGTGGGATCGCGCAGGGCATCGCCGGCGTCCTCTACGAGCACGCCGCGTACGACGAGGACGCCAACTTCCGCGCCGCGACGTTCATGGACTACCTGCTCCCGACCGCGTCGGAGATCCCGCCGATCGAGATCCACCACGTCGACCGGACGGTGTCGACACAGGAGGTGAACTCGCGGGGGGTCGGCGAGGGGGGCGCCATCGGCGCGCCGGCCGCGGTCACCAACGCGATCGAGGACGCACTCCTCCCCTTCGGGGTGAAGATCACCGAGCAGTACCTGCCGCCGGCGCGGATCCTCGAGCTCGTCGGCGCCATCCCGGCCCCGGTCTGACGCCGCGGGCTACCCGGGTCGTCGGGCGGCGGCCCGGATGTTGCCGCGCAGGCAGATGCCGGTGATGTGCGACGCCTCGTCGGACGCGAGGTAGAGGACCGAAGCCGCCACCTCTTCCGGCCGGCTCAACCGCCGGAGGTCGAGCTCGTGGGCGTGGGCGGCCTCACCCCCCGGCTGCTGCTCGACCCAGGCGAGCATCGGCGCCGTCGCGGTCGGTCCCGGCGTGACGGCGTTGGCGCGCACGCCGGAGGGCCCGTACTCCATCGCGACGGTTTCCATGAGGTTGATGACCGCGGCCTTGGCGGCGGCGTACGCGCCGAGACCGTACTGGCCGCCGATCCCCGCGCCCGACGACATGCTGACGATCGCGCCGCCGCGCTGGCGCACCATGTGCGGGAGGACGGCCCGGGTCGCGTAGAAGACGGTGTCGAGCGTCGTCCGCTGCTGGAACCGCCAGTCGTCGTCGGTGATCTCCGCGACGAGGCCCGGCCGCGAGACGCCGACGCCGTTGTAGAGGACGTCGATCCGGCCGAAGCGGGCCACCGCGCCCTCGACCCAGCGGTTCACGAAGGTGGGGTCGGACGCGTCACCGGCGTGCACGTCGACGTCGGCGCCGGCCCCGCGCAGTTCCGACGCGAGCGTCTCGAGCGCCGGATCGTCGAGGTCGACGACCGAGACGTGGGCGCCTTCCTGCACGAACCGGCGGACGACCGCCTCGCCGATCCCGTGCGCACCCGCCGTCGCCAGCGCGACCTTGCCGGCGAGACGGCCCTCGCTCACTCGCCGGTCTCCGGGAAGCGGACGTACCCGGCGGGCGAAGTCTCGACGCCGCCGTCGTCGCAGAGATCGTCGGAGTGTTCGAGCAACGCGCCGGCGTCGTCGAGCAGCGGGTCGAGCGTGACCGCGGCAGCGAGTGTCGAACGGGCGACGGGCACCACGAGACGATAGGCCGCGGTGGCGTTTGGCGGCGCCGCCCGTGTGGCAACGTGAGCCCCATGCAGGACACCGCGGCCGCCGTCGGGCCGCCGCGGCTCCTCGACCGGTGGCGGCGCCGCACCTTCGGCGCCGATCCGGAACAGGTCCACCGACGGCGGGCGTCGGACTGCGTCCGGGTCGCCATCGCCGCGCTCCTACTCGTCGCGGCCGCCCACCACGCGGGCACCACGACCGACACCGAGCGGGCGCTGTTCGACGTGTTCAACTCGCTGCCGAACGGCCTGCTCCCACTGTTCCGCAGCATCTACCGGGTCGGCGCGCTGTGGACGGTCGGCCTCGTCGTGGTCAGCGCCCTCGTCGGTCGCCGGTGGCGCCTGGCCCGCGACCTGCTGATCGCGGGCGTGCTCGCCTGGGGCTTCGGGCGCATCATGGGCGAGATCGTCGTCGAGGGCGCGAGCCTCGTGCACAGCCTGCGGGTCATCACCCGCACCGGGATCACCGCCGAGTTCCCCGCCGTACGCCTCGCGATCGTCGTCGCGGTCACGAGCGCGGCCCGCCCCTACGTGACGCGACCGGTGCGCCGCATCGGCCACGTGCTCGTGATCGGGGTCGCGATGGCCGCGCTCTACCTCGGGAGCGCGTTCCCCAACGACGTCTTCGCGGGGCTCGTCCTCGGCTGGGGGATTGGCGCCGCCGTCCACCTCGCGTTCGGCTCACCCGGCGGCACGCCGAGCCTCGTCCAGGTGAAGCGGACCCTCGCCGAGCTGGGCGTCGACGCGCACGACCTGAGCCGGAGCGAGCAGCAGCGTGCCGGCGCCACGCTCGTCGACGCGTGCGACGACGCCGGGCCGATCCGCGTGAAGGTGATCGGGCGCGACGAAGCCGACGCCCAATTCCTGTCGAAGCTCTACCGGTTCGTCGTCTACAAGGAGTCGGGACCGCGGCTCTTCCTCACGCGTCTCGGGCAGGTCGAGCACGAGGCGTACGTGACGCTGCTCGCACGCGAAGCCGGCGTGCGGGTCCCGCGTGTCGTGGTCGCCGGGAAGGGCGGCCCCGGCGCCGCCGTCATCGTGCAGCGTGTCGTCGACGGCCTGCCGCTCGCAGCCGTCGAACCCGGCACCCTCGACGACGCGACGCTCGCGACGATCTGGGCGGAGCTCGCGGCGCTGCACGACGCGCACGTCGTCCACGGGCGGCTCGACGCCGATCACGTCGTGCTCGCCCGCGACGGGCCGACACTCGTCGGGTTCGGCGGCGCGACCACCGGCGGCGGCGCCCTGTCCGGCGCGGCCGCCGACGTCGCCGAGCTCCTCGTGACGACCTCGGTCGCGGCGGGCGAGGAACGCGCCGTCGCCGCCGCGATCGCCGCCGTGCCCAGGGCCCGCGTCGAGCAGGCGCTCGCGTTCCTCCAGGCGGCGGCGCTGACCCGGCGTACCCGCGTGCTCGCGGGCCCGGGCCGGCGGGCGCTGCACGATCGGTTGGAGCGGCTCCGCGCGCTGGGCGCGCGGGCGCTCGGCACCGACGCGCCCGAGGTCACGGAGCTGCGGCGCATCACTCCCGCGAGCCTCGGGATGGCCGTCGGAACCCTGGTCGCGGCCGGCGTGCTCCTCGGCGAGATCGGGGACCCCAGCGAGGTGTGGGACGCGTTCCGCCATGCCGAGTGGCAGTGGATCGCGGTGGCGCTCGCGCTGTCGTTCGCGTCGAACCTCGGCTACGCGATCGCGTTGCAGGGGACGGTGCCCGTCCGGCTCCCCCTCTGGCGCACCACCGAGCTCCAGGTCGGGATGTCGTTCACGAACCTCGCCATCCCCGGCGTCGGCGGCCTCGCGATGCAGATCCGGTACCTGCAACGCCAGGGCGTCGACCTCGGCTCGGCGGTCGCGGCCGGCGGGCTGTTGAGCACGGTCGGGAACCTCGCCGTCGCGCTCGGGTTGTTCGCGGTGTCGGCCGCGATCACGCCCGCACACGTCGACCTCGGTCTCCTGCCGGCGAGTGGCCTCGCCGAGCTGCTCGTCGTCACGGCCTCCGTGGTCGCCGTCGTCGCGGGCGCGATCGTCGCGATCCCGCGCCTGCGGCGCGCCGCGCTCCCGCCCGTGCAACGCGCCGCGGCGACGCTGTGGAACGCGCTGCGGTCACCGCGCCTCCTCGCGCTGCTCCTCGGAGGCAACGTCGTCGCCGCGCTGTTCTCGGGATACTGCATGCTCGCCTGCCTGCTCGCGTTCGGCGGCCGCGCGTCGTTCTGGGCCGTGCTCGCGGCATACATCGGCGTCGTGACGATCGCCGCGATCGTGCCGATCCCCGGCGGCGGTACCGCGGTGTCGTCCGTCGGGATGTCGGGGGCGCTCGTCGCGCTCGGCGTCCCCGAGCAGGTCGCGATCGCGTCGGTCCTCGTGAACCAGATCGTCTACAACTACCTCCCCGCCGTGCCGGGCTGGTTCGCCACCCGCGATCTGGCCCGCCACGACTACCTCTGATTCCCGGCGCCGGTCCGGCCTCGGATCGAGCCAATCCTCGGGCGGGGCCGCGGCGTGTCACGCCTGCACAGCAGAACACGGGGGTTCCCGAGCCGGCGCCGGGGTGGGCGCCGCCCGGCGCCTCTTCCCACTGGCCCGACGGCCCGGCGCGTGCCGGACGGTGGGCCCGAACTCAGGAGGTTTCCCATGCGGCCCAGCCGACTGGCTGCCCTGGCCTTCGGATCCGCGCTGGCCGTCGGTGGCTTCGCCTCGACGGCGCTCGCCGGAACCGACGACGCCTCGCACACCACCCCCGCCGCCACGGCGGCGTCCACCGAGGCCGAGACCGACGCGACGACCGCGGGCGGTCCCGTCACCCTCACCGTCGCCGGCGTCGGGACGGTCACGCTGACCGTCGACCCGACCACGGCCGCGATCAGCGACGTCGTCGTGACGCCGATCGACGGGGTGACGACCGGCGCGCCGGTCGCGACCCCCGAAGGCGTGAAGATCCAGGTGACCGCGTCCGACGGCACGGTGCGCGTGCTCGAGATCAAGGCCCGGCACGACGACGCCAAGCTCGAAGTCGAGGCCGAGCTCGAGGTCGAGAACGAGGCCGAGCAGGAGAACGAGCAGCAGGGCGAGGCCGGCGACGACAACGGCGCCGGCAAGGACCGCGGCCGCCACGAGGGCGAGGTGCGGGGCTCCGGCGACGCGGAGCACGAGACGACCCCCACGACCGGCGCCGCGCCGGGCGTGTTCGCCCCCACCCCGTCCGGCGGCGACCAGGGTGACTCCGGCCGCACCGACGGCTCGGGCCGTGACGGCTCCGGCGGCGACCACTCGGGTGGCGACTCCGGCGGCCACGATTGACCCGCTGCCCTCGGCTCGGCCGCCGGGCCGCTCGCGCCCGCGCCCTCGCGTTGGTGATCGCCGTGGCCGGCGCGCTCGCCGGGTGTGGCGCGGGCGAGGCGAGCTCGACCGGCGCGGGGGACGCGTCGCGCGCCGCCGGGCAGCTCCACCGCGCTGCGGCCGCGATGCAACAGGTGGCGAGCTACCGGTTCCGGGCCACGGTCGGTGCCGGCGCGTCACAGGTCGAGCTCGCGGGTGAGTTCGAGGCGCCCGACCGCGTCCACGAGCACGTCACGCTCTCCGGCCGCCCGGCGGTGGAGGTCGTGTTCGCGGGCAGCCAGGCGTTCGTGAAGGACGCGTCGGGCGCGTGGCACCACACCGCCGAGGCGGCGCCCGCATCGGGCACCGACGTCCGCAGCGCGTTCGGCGCGCTCACGAAGGTCGCTCCCGTGGCCCGCCACGGCTCGAACTACACGTTCCGGGTGCCCGCGACCGCGGCGCGCACGCTCGTCGGTACGAGCGCCGCCGGGAGCATCCCCGCGGCGGCCACCTTGGACGGCGACGAGATCGCGGCACTCACCTACGAACCGACGATCACGGGTCACCGGGTCCAGGTCGCGATCAGCTACAGCGACGTCAACCGCGCGCCTCCGGTCTCGATCCCGACGGCAGGCTGAGCGCTCGGCTCCGGGCGTCCGGGCGTCGATGTGCGCGAGGCTGCCGCCCGTGGACGTCTACGAGGCCCTGTACACGACCCGCGCCATGCGCCGGGTCCTCCCCAACCCGATCCCCACGGAGGTGCAGCAGCGCATCCTCGACGCGGCCATCCGCGCGCCGAGCGGCGGGAACCAGCAGAACTGGCGCTTCATGTTCGTCGACGACGAGCAGGTGAAGGCCCGGCTCGGCCCGATCTACCGCGCGTGCCTCGCGCAGCTCTGGGCGACGCTCTACAAGGAGCGTCTCGACGCCGCCAACGCGGACCCGACCGACCCCGAGAACGATCAGCTCCTGCGGATCCAACGGTCGGCCCAGCATCTCGCCGACCACTTCGAGGAGTACCCGCTCCTGCTGTTCAGCTTCGTGCAGCACGACCCGTCGGGCGGTTCGATCCATCCCGCCACCTGGTCGGCCATGCTCGCCGCGCGCGCCGAGGGCGTCGGGTCGTCGTGGACGTCGGTGTTCGTGTTCGACCTCGATCCCGTGCTCGAGATCCTGGGCGTCCCGGCCGACGAGGGCTGGATCTTCGCGTCGTGCGTCTTCTTCGGCTACCCGACCGGGCGGTGGGACGTCGCCAAGCGCCGGCCCGTGCACGAGGTGTCGTACCGGAACCGCTGGGGATCGCCCGTCGGCTTCGAGATCGACCATCCCCTCTGGCCCGCGTGACCCGACCCGCCGGTCACGCCGTCACGTCACGGCGAGACCCACCAGCACCTCGGCCAGCTCACCGGGCCGGCCGAGGAACGGGGAGTGCCCACCCGGGAGCAGGATCGGCGACTCGCCGGTGCGCGCGGTCGCGGCGGCGACGGCCCATTCCATGTTCACGCAGCGGTCGTCACGACCGAGCACGACCGACACCGGCACGTCGGGCCACTCGTCGAGCGGCGTCGGCTCCGTCAGCGGGCGCCGGCTCTGTGGGCGGAGCCGCTCGACGGCCCGGCGCGCGTCCTCGGCCGGGCAGTCGTCGTACCAGACCGTCACCGCGTCGGCGTCCGCGAGCGACTCGCAACCGTGCTCGTCGAAGGTCCGGCTCGCGTTCGCGAACTCCGGCGTCACCATCGACGCCAGCTCGGTATCGATCGCCGGGCCGGGGCCGGTCGGCACCGAGCACAGGAAGACGAGCCGGCGCACCGGACGCCGGCGGGCGACGACCGGGATCGTGAGGCTCCCGAGCGAGTGACCGACGAGCACGACGTCGTCGTGCTCCGCGAGCGCGTCGACGACACAGGACGCATAGGTGTCGATCGTCGCGTCGGGATCGTCGCACGGGAGATCGACCGCGACCGCGCCGTGACCGAGGCGCTCCAGCTCGGGCACCAGACGCTCCCAGCACCACGCGCCGTGCTGCGCCCCGTGCACGAGACCGAACGTCACGCCCTCGCTCACGCCGGCGCTGGTTGCTTCGGCGGCGGCCAGCCGGGGAGCAGCCCGCGCTGCTTGCACTCGCGCTGGGCGAACACGACCTGGCCCCGCAGCGCGTCGGCCTCCGGGTCGGCCGCGAGCCAGGCGACCACCGCACCGATGACCGGCGGTGTGGCGGGCCGGAAGTGGCGCGTGTACTG
>DASRHL010000012.1:0-2162 GCA_035650535.1 Acidimicrobiia bacterium | reverse complement strand
CGTGACGATCTCCCAGCAGCGCTCGCGCTCCTCGCCCTCGACCGTGCGGGCCGTCGCCGTGAACGTGTCGCCCTTCACCTGCACCTGCACGGTCGGGTTCGCGACGAGGTTGCGGTACCAGAGTGGGTGCTCGGGCGCGCCGCCCTTCGAGGCGACGACGATGCAGCGGTCGCCGTCCCGTCCGAAGATCAGCGGTACGGTGCGGGGCTGCCCCGACGTGCGGCCGGTCGTGGTGAGGAGCAGGCACGGGGCGCCGTTCCACTCGTAGCCGATCTCACCGTCGGTCTCGCGGTACTTGGCGACGTGCTCCTCGCCGAACAGCGACAGGTCGGGCGGGACGTACGCGCGCTCGCTCATGCTCTTCCCTTCTCGGGTCGGTGCCGTTACCGGGCCACGTAGCCGCCGTCGACCGGGAGCAGCACCCCAGTGATGTTGCGGGCCTCGTCCGACGCGAGGAACAGCGCGGCGGCCGCGCAGTCCTCCGCGGTGACGAACCGGCCGTTGGGTTGGAGCGACGCGGCCATCGCCAGGTAGTCGTCGGGCGGAGGAGCGAACGGATGCTCCGGGTCCGCCATGATGAAGTTCGTCAGCGGCATCGTGCCCGGGCAGATCGCGTTCACGCGGATGTCGAAGGGGGCGCACTCGATCGCCAGTCCCTTGGTGATCTGGTTGACCGCGCCCTTCGTCGCGCCGTACACGACGCTGCCGAAGCCGACCATCCCCGCGATCGAGCCGGTGTTGACGATCACGCCACCGTCGCCCTGCGCCTTGAACCGGATGACCGCGTGCTTGCACCCGTGGAAGACGCCGCCGAAGTTGATGTCGACCAGGCGGCGCCAGGCGTCCGCCGTCGTGTCCTCGAAGGACGCGCCGGCCGTCACGCCCGTGACGCCCGCGTTGTTGAACATGACGTCGAGGCGCCCGAAGTGCTCGACCGCCGACGCCACGGCGGCCTCGACGTCGCGCTCGACCGTCACGTCGCAGTGCACCGCGACGCCGGAGCCACCCGCGTCCTTCAGGAGCCGGACGGTCTCGTCGGCCCACTCGTCGTTGACGTCGGCGACGACGACACACGCCCCTTCCTCCGCGAAGCGCAGCGCCGACGCGCGACCCACACCGGACCCGGCGCCGGTGATCACCACGTTCTTCCCCTCGAGGCGGTTCACGCGACCACCTCCGCGACCTTGAGCTCGACGATCCGGTCCCAGTCGTAGCCGAGCTCCTGGAGGACCTCGTCGGTGTGCTCCCCGTGCTCGGGCGCCCGGCGCAGCCGCGCGGGCTGCTCGTCGAACTGGACTGCGCCCGTCGGCAACGAGAACGGCACCTCGGAGCCCTCGACCTCGGCGATGTAGCCGTTGGCGACGACCTGCCGGTCGGACGCGATCTCGGTCACCGACTGGAACGGCTCCCACGGGAACTGCTCGTCGGCGAACGCCTCGCGCCACTCGGCGAGCGTGCGCGTCGCGAAGACCTTCTCGAGCGCCTCGACGCACTCGGCCTTGTGCTCGGCCCGGCTGCGGATGTCGGCGAAGCGCGGGTCGTCGGCGAGGTCGGGCCGCTCGATCGCGCGGCAGAGATCGAGCCAGTAGCGGTCGGGCTGGAGGAAGCAGAGGGCGAGGAAGCGGCCGTCGGCGCAGCGGTAGTTGGCCGTCAGCGGGTTGGGCGGCAGCGCGCGCACCCCGTTCTCGGGGAGGCGCGGCGGCTGGAACGTGCCCTGCAGGGCCGCCATCACGTCCGACGCCAGCGTCCAGATCGCGGTCGCGAGCAGCGACACGTCGACGACCGCGCCCTCGCCCGTCCGCTCGCGGCGGAACAGTGCCGCCGCGATCCCGAACGCGAGCTGCGCCGCGCCGTTGCGGTCCCCCATCGCGCCGCGCTGGCCGATCGGCTCCTCCAGGCCGCGCGGGGTGAGGGTGTCGCCCAGGCATCCCCGGGCCCAGAAGGCGGTGGAGTCGTAGGCCGGCTTGTCGGCGTCGGGACCGCGGACGCCGTAACCGTGGCCGCGCGCGTAGATCAGGCGCGGGTTCACGGCGCGCAGGTCGTCGGCACCGAGCCCCATGCGCTCGAGGCTCGAGGGCAGGGAGTTCGTCAGGAACACGTCGGCCCGCTCCACCATCCGGAGCAGGATCTCGCGGCCCGCCTCCGACTTGAGGTCGAGCCCG
>DASRHL010000011.1:0-7085 GCA_035650535.1 Acidimicrobiia bacterium | reverse complement strand
CGGGCGGTCGCTGCTCGGGCGAAGTACTCGGCGTGCCGGTCGCGGGTCGGTTCGAGCGCGCCGGTCGCGGCCAGGCGATCCTCGGCGAACTGGCGGATGGTCTCGAACTGCCGGTAGCGGGTACGGCTCGCGGCGTGGTCGGCGACGACGAGGGACTTGCGGACCAGCGAGTCGAGGTTCCGGAGCACGTCGACGTCGTCACCTCGGTCGGCCACGACGGTGATGCTCGCCAGCTCGAAGCCGCCCGAGAACACCGAGGCCAAGCGAAACAGGTCCCGCTCGCCATCGGTCAGGAGGTCGTAGGACCACTCGACCGCGTGACGGAGCGAGAGGTGACGTTCGGGCCCGGGAGTCGAGCTCTGCAGCAGCCGGAAACGATCGGCGAGCCGATCCCTGACCTCGGGCGCGCTCATCGCCGCCATCCGAGCTGCTGCCAGCTCGATCCCGAGGGGGAGGCCGTCGAGTGTCGTGCAGATCTCGGTCACGGCCGTCGCGGTCTCCGGCTCACGGAGACCGAAGTCGGGACGGACTGCACGTGCCCGGTCGACGAAGAGGGTGACGGCGTCGGAGGTGTCGCCGCCGTCCAAGGTCAGCGGTGCCACCGTGACCTCTGCTTCCCCGTCGAACCCGAGGACTTCACGCGACGTCGCGAGGACCTTGACATCCTCGGACCGGGCGAGGATCGCCCCGATGGCCGACCGGGCTGCGGCCAGGAGGTGCTCGCAGTTGTCCATCACGATCAGCAACTGCCGCCCGCTCAGCGCCTCGGCGATCGTCTCGATGAGCGACGCGTCGCCCTGGGGTGTGATGCCCAGCGCCGTCGCGACGGCTCCCGGAACCGACGCCGGGTCGCCGACGGACGCGAGCTCGACCAGCCAGACACCGTCGGGAAACTCGCCCGCGAGCTCGGCACCGACCTCGAGCGCGAGGCGTGACTTGCCGACCCCGCCCACGCCGGTCAGGGTGACGAGGGGACTCGACCTGACGTGTCCGGTGACCGCCGCGAGTGCGGGCTCGCGGCCCACCAGAGAGGTCGGCTGCTGAGGGAGATTTCCCGGAAAGTCGTCGACGCTGCGGAGCACGGGGAAGTCGACCGGGAGCCCGTCGACGACGATCTGGTACACGGACATGCGGCCGTGCAGACCACGGAGCCGGTGCTCGCCCAAGGGTCGCATCGCGAGGCGGCCGCGGAGCAGCGCTTCGGTCGCATCGGAGACGAGCACTTGACCCCCGTGCGCGAGTGACATCAAGCGGGCGGCGCGGTTCACCTCGCTGCCGATATAGGTCTGGTCGCGTTCGACGGCCTCACCGGTGTGCAGCCCCATGCGAACCGCGAAGTCGACGAGCGCTTCGTCGCGTAGCTGCTCCTGGCACTCGATCGCGGCCGTGGCCGCATCGACCGCGCCGGAAAAGGCCGCGGAGAACCCATCACCACCGATGGCGAACACGTAGCCGCCGTGGCGTTCGATCGTGCCCCGAACGATCGCGTCGTGGACCCGCAGCCCGTCGGCCACCCCGCTCGGGTCCTCGTTCCAGGGGCGCGAAGCGTTGTCGATGCCGGTGAACAGGAAGGTCACCGTGCCTCGAGGGCGCCCGCGCCGCATGCTCGCACGGTAACGCGGCGATGACGCTTCCATGATCGCCGCGCCGGGCGCGGGATCGACTACAGTGTGCAGGTTCGCCCGATGGGAGTGTCGTTGCACTCAGTCGCGCGAGCTCGCAAGGCTTCCTGATCGTTTCCCTCCGCGACTCCGGTCCGCTGGCTGCCCACTGAGGGCGCCCTCTCCGTTTGGGTCCTGGTCTCGGGGTTCTCCGTCAACCCTTGTGAGACCTGTCCCGAACGAACTGGAGTCACCATGGCAGTCACTGCTCCCAGGCGCGGAAGTCGCGCGCCGCTTGCCGCCGAAGGGGGGTTCGAGGGCCTCGGCGTCGCCGACGATGTCGTCGCGACGCTCGTCGGGCACGGAATCGCGCGACCGTTCCCGATCCAGGCGTTGACGATCGCCGACAGCTGCGCAGGCCGCGACGTGTCGGGTCGGGCGCCCACTGGATCAGGCAAGACCATCGCCTTCGGCGTTCCCCTCGTCATGCGCACGTCCACGGCGACGCCGAGGCGCCCGACCGGGCTCGTCCTCGTGCCGACGCGTGAGCTCGCGAAGCAGGTGTGCGAGGAGCTCCAGTGGCTCGGACGGTCGCGTCGCCTCCGCGTCGCTGCCGTCTACGGCGGTTCCGGCTTCGGGTCGCAGCTCAGGGCGCTCCGGAAGGGCGTGGACGTCGTCGTCGCCTGTCCGGGCCGGCTCAAGGACCTGATCGGACGACGCGAGGTCGAGCTGGGCGGTGTGGAAGTCGTCGTTCTCGACGAGGCAGACCGCATGAGCGACATGGGTTTCCTGCCCGCCGTGCGCGAGCTCCTCGACCAGACGCCCCGGAGCCGGCAGACGCTGCTCTTCTCCGCGACGCTCGACGGCGCGGTCGACGCCGTCGTTCGCGACTACCAGCGCAACCCGATTCGGCACGTGCTTCCCGACGTCGAGGTCGCACAGGCCGCCGCGCGGCATGTCTGGTGGCGCGTCGAGCGCGACGAGCGCACCCAGGTGTGCGCGGACGTCGTGCGGCTCGCCGGGCCTTCGATCGTGTTCTGCAAGACGAAGCACGGTGCCGATGCCCTCGCGAAGAAGCTCGGCCGACTCGGCGTGCCGACTCGGGTCATCCATGGCAATCGTTCCCAGTCACAACGCGAGCGCGCACTTGCCGACTTCGCGACGGGGACGGTCGGCACCCTCATCGCGACCGATGTCGTGGCGCGGGGTATCCACGTCGACGACGTCGCGTGCATCGTGAACTTCGATCTCCCTCACGACGAGAAGGACTACGTGCACCGGGCAGGTCGGACCGCACGAGCCGGCGCGAGCGGTGTGGTCGTCACGTTCGTCGTCGACGACCAGGGGAAGACGGCCGCCCGGCTCCGGCGCGTGCTCGGACACGCGGCTCAACCGCAGGCGCCGACACGTCGCGACCTGGCCTCGCTCGTCCCGACCCCATCAGGACGCGCGGAAGGCCGTTCCCCGCGCGAGGAGCAGCGCGGGTCGCGCCCGGCTCCCGCGGAAGCGGTGCCGGGCGCGCCGCCGGACGGCACTCACGCCGCCGGAACCATCAAGTGGTACGACGCGCGCCGCGGCTTCGGGTTCATCAGCCGCCCGGGCCACGACGACGTCTTCGTGCACTCGAAGTCGATCCGAGCGGACCAGCAGCTACGGATCGAGGAAGGGCAACCGGTCCGCTACCGAGTGGGTGCCGGCCGGCGAGGCCCCGAGGCACGGCAGGTGCAGTTGGTCCTCGGCGGCCCGGGTATAGACGATCCGATATAGTGTCCCCGTGGAACCCGGAGAGCTGCTCCGGAGCGTGCGCCGGCGCCGGGGCCTGACCCAGGCCGACCTCGCGCGCCGGGCCGGCACGTCACAGCCGGTGATCTCCGCCTACGAGCACGGCCGGCGCGACCCGACCTTCGGCACGCTCGAACGGCTGGTCGAGGCAGCCGGGGAACGCCTCCGGATCAGCGCCGAGGTCGGCGCCGGAGGTCCGCCCCCCACGAGCGATCCCGCCGAGCGCGCACGCCGCCTCGTCGACGTGCTGCTCCTGGCCGATGCGATCCCGGCTCGGCCCCGCCCGCGTACGTTGCGGGCGCCGCGCCTCGTGTCGACGTGACGAGGCCGACGCTCCCGCAACGGATCGTCGCGCTCGAGGCTGCGCTCTCGGGGATCCCGCATGCCTTCGGCGGCGCGTTGGCCCTGGCCTACTACGCCGAACCGAGGGCAACCATCGACATCGACCTCAACGTGTTCGTGCCCGCCGACCGCTATGCGGACGTGGCGGCACCACTGCTCGCGCTGGGCGTCGAAGCCGACGCTCCCCACGCGCAGGCGGCGGCGGAGCGCGACGGCCAGACGCGCGTCATGTGGGACGAGACCCCGATCGATCTCTTCTTCGCGTACGACGCCTTCCACGACGCGGCGGCGGTGGCGTCGCGCCCGGTTCCCTTCGCCGACACCGTGATCCCGATCCTGGCACCCGAGCATCTCGTCGTGTGCAAGGCGGTGTTCAACCGGCCCAAGGACTGGGTCGACATCGACGCCATGGTGGAGGCCGACGTCGCGCTCGACGTCGCCGAGGTCCTCCGGTGGGTCGGGCGGATCGCCGGCGACACGGATCCGCGCTACGAACGGATCGCCGCGGTCGTCACGCGGCGTTGACGACGGCCGGTCGCTCGTGGGGCCCCGGTAGCGGCGACGGTCAGGCCGGCGCCGGGGACTCGGCGAGCAGTTGATCGGTCAGCGTCGCCGTCAGCCACCGCTCGTACCGTTCGGGAGACCAGCCCCGGTCGACCACGAGGAGCCGGTAGACCTCGGGGGACAGGAGCGCGTGGATGATGTCGCCGGCGTCGCGCTCGCGCAGCTCGCGGCGCAGTGCGCCCGTGCGTGCGAGCGAGCGCGCGACGAGTCCCTGGCCCTGTTGCCGTTGGCGGGTCAGCTCGTCGAGTAGGGCCGCGGCATCGGGATCCGAGCTCGCCGCGCTGACGAGGATGCGGTAGATCGGCGCCGTCCGCGTGTTCACGCGGACCGTGATCCCGACGAGGCCCGCCAGTTGCTGCCTCGGGTCGGTTTCGGCGAGCACCGATCGAACGTCGGGACGCTCGGCCATGGGCACCGCCTCGTCGTCACCGACGATCGAGACGTCGAGGAGGGCCTTGAGGATCCCGCGCTTGGACGAGAACAGCCGGTACACCGTGGCCGGCGGCACGTCCGAGCCGGCGCTGATCGCCTCGATCGTCGTGGCCCCGTAGCCCCGTTCGAGGAAGAGGGACCGGGCGGCCTCGACGACCGCCGCGCGGGCGAAACGCGTCCGCGCCTGGCCGTGCCCGCCGTCGGGCGACGGTTCTCGCCGGCTCCGGGATGCCACGTGTTGAGACTACCACTCTCGATTCGAGAGTTCATCTCTCAGATGGGACATGAAGCGGGCCGCCCAGTCCGACAGCGACGCGGGCACGTAGAAGTCGGTCTCGTCGCGGATCGTCGGCCAGTGCTCGGCGACGTCCTCGATCGTCGGCGGTTCGGCTCCGTCGTGGAGGTAGCCGTCGTTGGCCGCCACGAAGACGCGGCCGAAGCGGCCGGCGCCCGCGACGTAGACCTCGCCGCTGACCGGGCAGGACTCGTGGGCGAGGAACCCGACCATCGGGGCGACCAGCGCCGGGTGCATGTTCGGCGGCGGTGTCTCCACCGGCGGCGCGTCGCGCATACCCATCCGGGTCGCGGCGTTCGGCGCGATGACGTTGATCTTGATGTCACGGTCACCGGCCGCCGCGGTGAGGCTCTTGGCCATCCCGATCATCGCCGCCTTCGCCGTCGCGTAGCCCAGGTTGTCGGGCAGGCCGAACATCCCGGTCGACGTGGTGAGGACGATGCGTCCGTAGCCCCGCTCGAGCATGTGTGGCCATACCGCTCGCGTGGTGTTGAACGCGCCGAGGACGTGCACCGCGAGCTGGCTCTGCATCGTGTCGATGGTCGCCTCGGTGGGATCACCCCAGAGGACGTTGCCGGCGTTGTTGACGACGACGTCGACGCGGCCGAACTGCTCGAGGGCGGTCTCGATCAGTGCGGCACCGCCGTCGGCGCTCGCCACGTCGTGTGCGTCGGGGACGGCGGTCCCGCCGGCCGCGGTGATGTCGGCGGCGGCGGCGCGCGCGGGCTCGGGATCGTGACCCGTCCCCGCGGTCGTGCCGCCGAGGTCGTTGACCACGACCTTGGCGCCCCGTGCCGCGAGGAGCTCGGCATAGGCGCGACCGATCCCGCGTGCCGCGCCGGTCACGACGGCGACACGCCCGTCGAACGCGAACGTGGTCACAGGCCGGATCCTAGATCAACCGGTCGGTACAGACGGGGCCGCTACCTCCTGGAGCGAGGCGCAGAACGGCCGTCGGGCCGAGCCGGGCCGGTAAGATCGACCGACTATGTCCCCTCGCGGAGACGGTGGCGCGACCAACCGACGTCGAAACGAGGCCGCGCGACGCAACGGCTCGGCGCGCAGCAAACGGTTCCTGCAACGCCAGCAGGAGATCATCGACAAGTCGGCGCATGTGTTCGCGGAGCGCGGCTTCCACGGGACGAGCACGATCGAGCTCTGCGAAGCCAACGACATCGGCAAGGGCGCCCTCTACTACTACATCGGGTCGAAGGAACGGCTCCTGGTGTCCATCCACGACCGCGTCATGGATGAAGTGATGGCGGGCGCCGATCGGGTCGCCGCGGCGGGAGGCTCGGCGACCGAGCAGCTCGGGATGCTCGGGTCGGAGCTGCTCAACGTCATCGCGAGGTACCCCGACCACGTCTGGGTGTTCCTGCACGACTTCCCCGCGCTGACCGGTGAGAACGCGCGCCAGTTCCGCGCCCGCCGCCGCGAGTACGAGCGCCGCGTCGAGGCGGTCTTCGTCGCCGGTATGGAGTCGGGCGAGTTCCGCGAGCTCGACCCGAAGCTGGCGACGCGCGCGTGGCTGGGCATGCACAACTACACCTACCTGTGGCTGAAGGCCGGCGGCCGTCTCTCGGCCAACCAGGTGGCGAGGTCGTTCGCGGACATCTTCGTGTCCGGCATCAGCAGCCTCTCGTCGCGCGTCCCTGTGTCAGGTGTCGGGTGACCTGAGGCTGAGCGTCGGGAAGTAGGTTCGGTAGCGGCGGCCGTCGCGGGTCCGGAGCCTGAGATCGGCGACGGCGGCATGTGCACCGACGAGGAAGTCCGGCAGCGTGTACGTCTTGGTGCCGCAGTTGCGGCCGGAGGCCAGGACATACCCCATCCGGGTCGAAGTGCTCATTTACCGACTGACCGGTACACTCCGACCGTGGACCCGGGGCCCTCGGCGGACGGTGCGGTCGCGGACTCCGAGCCCGAGCCGGCGGGATGGGCGCGCCAGCACCTGCTCGAGCTGTACCGGCGGATGCTCCGGATCCGGGGCTTCGAGGAGCGCGTGGCGGCGCTGTACCGCGACGGCCACGTCCCCGGGTTCGTGCACGTGTCGATCGGGCAGGAGGCGGCCG
>DASRHL010000010.1:0-8779 GCA_035650535.1 Acidimicrobiia bacterium | reverse complement strand
TGATCGGGTCGAAGGTGGGGTTCGGGATGAAGCGGAACAGTTGCCCGCCCGCGAGCAGGAGCGTGTGCGTCCCCTGCGTCACGACCTGCACCCCGCGGTCGCGGAAGTCACGGTCGAGGTGCCGGGTGCAGGCGTCGAGTGCCTCGTAGTAGTGCTGATCGGCGTCGACCGCCGCGAATGCCAGGTCCATGGCGTTCTTCTCCAGGTGGAGCGGGTCCGGGAGACGCGCGAAATGTTATAACAATTTGCGGCGATCGTCGTGGCCGTCGTCGCGAGCGCGGCCGGCGGACGGGCGGCGAGAGCACGTCGCGGCCGCAGGCCTCGGCCGCCACCCCAACCGGCGGAGCCCACGCATGGAGACCTGGGAGCTCGGCGCGCGCGAGGCGATCCGCGAGCTGATCGCCCGCTACAACTCGTTCGGCGACCGGGGCCGGATCGCCGAGCTGGCCGGGCTGTTCGCCCCCGACGGCGTGCTCGAAGCCGGCGGCCGCCGGCACACCGGCCCGGGCGCCATCGCCGCGTTCCTCACGTCGCTCGTCGGTGCGGGCCCGGGCGGTGCCGGTCGCCCGGAGGCGGTGCGCCACTTCACCGCGGCCACGTGGATCGAAATCGTCGACCGGCGCACGGCCCGGGCCGGCTCGTCCTTCGAGGTGCTCACCGCCCGTGGCTTCGACCACTGCGGCCGCTACGACGACGAGCTCACCGTGGTCGACGGGAACTGGCGGTTCGCGCGCCGCCGCGCCGTCACCGAGATCGCCGTCGCCGGCGGTTGGGCCGACGCCCGGCTCACGGTGACAGGTACGTCTCGCCGAACGCGTCGATGAAGGCCCGGTGCTCGGCGGGTGTCGGGCACGCGGCGCCGACGACGACCCAGGTGATGCCCACTTCCGCGTAGCGGGCGATCGCGTCGCGATGACGCTGCACGTCGCTCGCAGGATCACGAGCGAGGGCCTCGTCGTGGTACTGCACGACGAAGTCGAGCGAGGGCCCGCGCTCCCCCGCCAGCTCCCTCACCTCCGCGACCATCGCGGCGAGCGCGTCGACGGAGGCGATGTGGGGCGTGCGCGTCGTCGCGGCGAGCTCCGGGGTGCCGCCCATGGGCATCCAGCCCTGCGCCCGCTCGGCGACGCGCCTCCGCGACCGCGCCGAGTTGCCGCCGATCCAGATCGGGATCGGCTGTTGCGCCGGCCGCGGGCGCTGGACCACGCCACGGGCGTCGAAGTGCCTCCCCTGGTACGAGAACGGGTCGCCCGACCACGCGAGCGGCAGCACGTCGAGCGCCTCGTCGAACAGCTCGTTGCGCGTGTCGAAGTCGACGCCGAGCGCGAAGAACTCGGTCTTGTGGTAGCCGGTGCCGACCCCGAGCGTGAACCGCCCGTTCGAGAGCCGGTCGAGGGAGGCCGCCGACTTCGCGAGCAGCAGCGGGTTGCGGTACGGCACGACGGCCAGGTACGTGAGGAGCCGGAGCCGCTCGGTCGCGGCGGCCGCGAACGCGAGCGCGACGAACGGGTCGAGGCTCTGGTGCCCGCCGTGCGTCAGCCAGTTCGCGCCCGGCGCCGGGTGCTCCGTGAGCGACAGGCCGTCGAAGCCGGCGGCCTCCGCCCACGCCGCGACCTCGCCGATCTCGCCACAGTCGAGCAGGTCGCGCTCGAGCCCGCCGACCTCGGGGTACTGCAGGATGAACTTCACGGCCGGGATGGTAGGTCCGGCACTCGCCGGCGCCGACGGGCGAAGACGCGGCCGGTCACTGCCGGCGTCCCGGCCGGCGTTCGTCGAGGCTCGCGTCGGCCGCGGCCGGGCGCCGCGACGCGATCACTCCGTCGGCCTCGAGCGCGTCCAGCGCGGCGTCGTCGAGCCCGAGGCATTCGGCGAGCACCGGCCGGGTGTGCTCCCCCAGCCGCGGGGCGCGGCCCCGCACGCCGACCGCCGCGGTCCGTGCCCGGAACGGGCGCGCCGGGACCATCGCCCCGGGCTCGACCTCGTCGAAGACGGCGCGCTCCGCGGCCCACGGCGTCGCGGCCATCTCCCGGACCGTGCGCACCTCGGCGACGAGGAAGCCGAAGGGATCGAGGCGCGCTTCGAGCGCCGCGAAGTCGGGGTAGGTGGCGACGAGGTCGCCGATGAGCTTCAGCGACTCGTCGCGTGTCGCCGCCGGCACGATCGGCTCGTCGGTCAGCGCCGCCGCGACCTCGACGACCCGGGGGTGCGGGTCGCCCATGAACGCGACCCCCCGACCGTCGGCGGTGGTGAACACCGGGTACTTCCACGTGTCGGGGATGCGCTCGCCCTCCCAACCGGTCAGCTCGGTGGTCGTCCACTCGTCGGTGTAGAGCAGGGCCTCCGCCATCGAGACGTCGAGGTGGTCGCCGACGCCCGTCCGCTCGCGGCGGAACAGGGCGGCGACGATGCCGCTCACCGCGAGCAGGCCGGGCGTGATGTCGCCGTCGACGTGCGGGCTCTGCTCCATCGGCGCGTTCCGCAGCCGGGCGTCGAGCTCGACGCGCCCGACCTCGGCCTGCACCATCGCCGCGTACGCGCGCCGGTTCGACCACGAGTTCGCGATGCCGTAGCCGTTGATCGAGCAGTACACGAGCGACGGGTCGAGCTCGAGGAGCGTCGCAGGGTCGAGCCCGTACTTCTCGAGCACGCCCGGGCGGAAGTTCTCGAGCACGACGTCGCTCGCGAGCGCGAGGCGCCGCACGAGGTCGGCCCCGCGCGCGTCGCGCAGGTCGACGGCGACCGAGCGCTTCCCGGCGTTGGCCCACGTGAAGTAGACGCTCGTCCCGTCGTCGCCGACCTTCGGCTCGAGGAGGCGGATCACGTCGCCCTCGAACGGCTCCACCTTCACGACGTCCGCACCGAGGTCGGCCAGGAGCCGCCCGCAGATCGGGCCCGACACGACCTGCGAGAAGTCGACGACGCGCACGCCGTGCAGCGGCGCGTCCCGCGTGTCGGGCGCTGTCATCGCGCGTGGACCTCCGGCTTGACTGGTTCGCGAGATGTCTGACATCTTCGCGCACGATGTCGCCCCCGCCCGCCCCGGCCGATCCGGCGCGGGCGGCCGAAGGGCTGAGTGCGCGCATCGCCGACATCGTCGGGCTCGACCCGTCGAAGCCCGCGGTCGAGTTCGAGTCACGGTGGCGGACGTGGGGCGAGCTCGGGTCGACGATCGACGCGGTCGCCGCCCACGTGCCGGAGCCCGGCTTCGAGGTGGGTGTGCTGCTGCGGAACCGTCCGGCGTCGGTCGGCTTCCTGCTCGGGGTCCTGCGTGCCGGCGGTTGCGTCGTCACGATCAACCCGCAGCGCGGCGTCGGCCGCACCCGGGCCGACATCGACTCCCTCGACCTCCCGCTCCTCGCCGGTGAGCCCGCCGACCTCGACGCGCACGTCGACGACCGGAGCCGTCCCGCGACCCTTCGGACGGGCGACCTCGGCGAGCCGGTCGTCGCGACCTCCGCGGCCGAGCGGACGGCGGCACGCCGGCGGCCGGGCGTCGCCGTCCGCATGCTCACGAGTGGGACGACCGGGCCGCCGAAGCGCATCGACCTCACCTACGCCACGCTCGAGCGCGTGCTCGTCGGGGCGAAGCACTACGAGTCCGACCGCGACGACGCGCTCCGGCTGCGGTCGGGCGTCGCGATCGTCAACTCTCCGCTCGTCCATCTCGGCGGGCTGTTCCGCGTCCTGCAGTGCGTCAACGACGGGCGCTCGTTCTCGCTGCTCGAGCGCTTCACGGTCGACGGCTGGCTCGACGCGGTGCGCCGGCACCGGCCGAGGACGGTGAGCCTCGTGCCCGCCGCCCTGCGGATGGTGCTCGACGCCGACGTCGACCCGGCCGACCTCGCCAGCGTCCGTTCGGTGGTGTCGGGGACGGCCCCCCTCGCCCCCGAGGACGCCGACGCGTTCGCCGAGAAGTACGGGATCCCGGTGCTCGTCTCCTACGCGGCGACCGAGTTCGGCGGCGGCGTCGCGGGCTGGAACCTCGCCGACCACCAGCGTTACTGGGCGACCAAGCGGGGCAGCGTCGGCCGCGCCCATGCCGGCTGCGAGCTGCGCGTCGTCGATCCCGAGTCCGGCTCGCCGCTCCCCGCCGGCGCCGAGGGGCTGCTCGAGGTCAAGGCGGCCCAGCTCGGCGACGACTCCTGGATCCGCACGACCGACCTCGCCCGCCTCGACGGCGACGGCTTCCTCTGGATCCTGGGCCGCGCCGACGAGACCATCATCCGGGGCGGCTTCAAGGTGCGGCCCGACGACGTCCGCACGACGCTCGAACGGCATCCCGGCGTGCGCGGAGCCGCGGTCGTCGGTATCGCCGACGCGCGGCTCGGGTCGGTCCCGGTCGCCGCGGTCGAGCTCCGGCCCGGCGCGGAAGCCACCACCACGGAGGCGCTGCTCGAGTACGCAGCTGCGCACCTGGCCCGCTACGAGCTGCCCACCGAGGTCCGGATCGTCGACGAGCTCCCGCGCACCGACTCCGCCAAGGTCGACCTCGCCGCGGTCCGGGCGCTCTTCACCCACCCCGACGCATCCGCTCCCAACCAATCCGCGTCTGTTCCGAAATCCCTCGAAGAGGAAGGAATGTCAACAGACGCGGAGGGGGTCAGGGGGTGATGCCGATGCGCGACACGGGCTGCGCGGGCTCCTGACGGCGGGAGAGCGCGCGTTCGAGCGAGTGCAGGAGGACGTTGCGGATCTCGCGGGGGTCGATCAGCTCGTCGAAGCCGAGCGAGCTCGCCGAGCGGTACGACGCCTCCAGCTCCAGTGTGCGGAGCCGGGCCGCCTCGTCCTCGTCGGCGCCGCTGGCGCGGCTCAGCGCGTTGGCCCCCATCGCGCCCATCGTCGCGCCGGGGAAGGCGAACACCGCCGACTGGCCGTCGAAGGGGATCATCCCCATGACCATCGACCCGAACCCGTACGCCTTGCGCAGCGTCACCTCGAACTTCGGGGTCGTCGCGAGCGTCTGCGCCGCGTACATGCGGGCGCCGCTGCGGAGGATGCCCCGCCGCTCCGACGCCGCACCCGGGAGCACACCCGGGTTGTCGGCGAGGAAGACGAGCGGGAGGTGGAACGAGTCGGCGACGGTGATGAAGTGCGCGGCCTTGTCGGCGCCGTCGACGTCGATCGACCCCGCCAGCACGCTCGGCTGGTTCGCGACCACCCCGACCGGATGCCCGCCGAGCCGGGCCAGCATCGTGACGACCGAACGGCCGAACTCGGGTTGCACCTCGAACAGCGACGCCTCGTCGAACACGACGTCGATCACGTCGCGCATCTCGTACACGCGGCGACCGTTGCGCGGGACGATGTCGAGGATCTCGGGTACGAGGCGCGGCCCGTCGTCGCCCCCCGGGTCGTCGGGCGGGTACGACCACGCCGACGACGGGAAGTAACGGAGGTAGCCGCGCACGAGCTCCAGCGCCTCGGCGTCGTCGCGTGCCGCGTTGTGGACGAGGCCGCTGGCGACGGCGACGGCCGGGCCGCCCAGGTCCTCCTTCGAGATCGTCTCCCCGAGCGAGGTGTAGACGACCGGCGGCCCCGCCGTGAAGATCGACGCCTGCTCCGTCATCACCGTGAAGTCCGACATCGGCGCGACGAGCGCCCCGTGGCCGGCGGACGCGCCGAGGACCGCCGTGATCAGCGGCACCCGGCCCGAGCAGCGGGCCTGGGCGAGGAGATCGGTGGGCGTGCGCGCGTGCGCGCGCCCGTCGGCGCGGAAGCCGGCGCCCTCGAGCATCATGACGAGCGGCACGCGGTCGGTGACCGCGATCTCGGCGACGCGGTAACGCTTCGAGTTGCTCGACTGGCTGATGGTCCCCGCCTTCACGGTGAAGTCCTCCGCCGCGACCATCACGGGCCGGCCGTCGATGCGCCCCGAGCCGGTGACGATCGCGTCCGCGGGAAGGCCCTCGCCGCCGACGAGCGTGCCGAACTCCTGGAAGGAGCCCGGGTCGAGCAGGCACTCGACGCGCGCCCGGGCGTCGAGCTTGCCGGCCGCGCGGTGCTTCGCCAGCCGCTCCTCGCCGCCCATGGCCCGGGCCGCGACCCGTCGCCGCTCGAGGTCGTCGAGGGTCTCGGTCCAGTCCTGGTCCGGCGTACCGTGCGCCATCCGCCTCCGTTCGGGTCGCCCGCGCGCGGCAAGATGTCAGACATCTCGACCGGGCGTCAAGCCGGCCCGTGGCGCGCGGCCGTGTCGGGTGTGATGATCGGGTGGCCGCCCACCGGCGGCACGTCGAAAGAGGGAACAGATGGGTGAGCGGCTGTTGGACAAGGTCGCGCTGGTCACCGGCGGCGCCCAGGGGATCGGCGCGGCGTACGCGCGGGCGATGGCACGTGAGGGCGCCGACGTCGCGATCGTCGACCTGAAGCGCATCGACCAGGCGCAGTCCGTCGAGGAGGACGTGAAGGCCCTCGGGCGGCGCGCCCTCAGCCTCAAGGCCGACGTCACCGACCCCGAGCAGATGCGCGAGGTCGGCAAGACCGTGGTCGAGACCTTCGGGCACGTGGACGTTCTCGTCAACAACGCAGGCTTGATGTTCGACCAGCTCACCGCGACGTGGGACGACTTCCTGGCCGTCAACTTCATGGGGATGGTCCACTCGGCGAATGCCGTGGTGCCCTACCTCTGGGAGCAGCGCCATGGCTCGATCATCAACATCTCGTCGACGGCTGCGTTCCCGTTGCCGCTGCCCGCGCTGTTCGCGACGCCGGACGACGCCCCGCCGCCCGTGATCGCGCCCGAGGGCTACGGCATGACCAAGTGGATGGTCATCAACCTCACGCGCCACATGGCGCGCGTCCTCGGCCCCCGCAACATCCGGGTGAACGCGGTGTGCCCCGGCGTCACGATGTCGCCGGCCACGAAGGCGGTCGTGCCCGAGCCCATCGTCGACGCGCTCCGGGCGGCCTCCGCGCTCAACTCGACGCTCGAACCCGAGGACATGACCGGCGTGATCCTGTTCCTCGCCTCGGACGAGAGCTCGAAGATGACGGGCCAGGTGCTCATCAACGACGCCGGCACCTGGTTCTCCGGGTAGCAGGCCGGCCCCCGCCCCGTCCCGGCCGTGACGGCGTTCCGGCGGCTGTTCGAGCCGCTCACGATCGGCGACCTCACCGTCCGGAACCGGATCGTGAACACGGCGCACGGGACGGGGTTGGGTGGCGCGCGTGACCTGCGCTACCTGCAGGAGCGCGCTCGGGGCGGCGCCGGGCTGCTCGGCGTCCACACGAGCGTCGGGATCTACGACTACACGGTGGGCTCCGGGCCGCGCACCGCCGCGCCCGGATGGGACGACCTGGCGCTCTCGCCCGTGAGCGCCGAGGGCGTCGCCCACTACGACGCGACGGTCGTGCCGTGGCTCCGGGCCCGGGCCGAGGTCGTGCACGCGGAGGGGGCGGCCTGCTTCGCGCAGGTGTACCACCCGGGCGCCGGTCGCCACCGGGCCGCCGCCGGGCCGCCGGTCGCACCGTCGCCGGTGGCCGACCCCTACGAGGCGAACGTCCCCCATCCCCTGCGCGACGCCGAGATCGAGGAGCTGGTGTGGGCGTTCGCGCACGGCATCCGCCGCGCCCGCGAGGGCGGCATGGACGCCGCCGAGATCCACGCCGCGCACGGCTACCTCGTGAACGAGTTCCTGTCGCCGCACTTCAACCGCCGGACCGACCGGTGGGGCGCGACCCGCCAGGACCGCGCCCGGTTCCCCCTCGCCGTCGTCGAGGCGGCCCGGTCGATGGTCGGCCCCGACTTCCCGATCGGGATCCGGGTCGGTGTGGACGGCGCCGGGACGGGCCGCGGCCTCTCGGTCGACGAGCTGACCGAGGTGTGCCGCCTCCTCGCGCCGCACGTCGCGTACATCAGCGTCAGCGGCGGCAACTACGCCGGCTTCGGCGACGGGATGGAGCTCGCGTACGTGAGCCCCTGGTACGTCGAGCCCGGGTTCAACGTCGCGACCGCCGCCGCGATCCGGCGCGCCGTCGACGTTCCCGTCGTCGTCACCGGGCGCATCGCCGACGCATCACTCGCCGAGAGCATCCTCGCCGAGGGCGCCGCCGACCTGGTCGGGATGGTTCGGGCCCTCATCGCCGATCCCGAGCTCCCGAACAAGGCGCGGCTCGGGCGCGTCGACGAGGTGCGGCCGTGCCTCGGGCTCTCGGAGTGCCATGCCGTGGGCCCGCACCGCGTGCCCGTGACGTGCGCGGTGAACGCCGCCGCGGCGCGTGAGGACGAGCTGACCGTCACCCCGGCCGAGACCCCCAAGACCGTCGTCGTCGTCGGAGCCGGCCCGGCCGGCATGGAAGCGGCGCGGGTCGCGGCGCTGCGCGGGCACGAGGTCTACCTGGCGGACGCGCGCCGCGCGATCGGAGGGACGCCCGCCGTCCTCGCGCTCGATCCGAACCGTCGCAACCTGCGCGACCTCGCCGCGTACTTCGAGGTGCAGCTCCCGCGGCTCGGGGTGACGTTCATGCTGGGCAACGAGGTGACGGCCGAGGAGCTCGTCGAGTTCGCGCCCGACGCGGTGGTCGTCGCCACGGGCGGCCGCCCACTGGTGCCATCGGTGCCCGGCATCGACGGGCCCAACGTCGTCCACGCGCTCGACGTGCTGCGCGGCGCGGCGGTCGGTCGGCGCGCCGTCGTCGTGGGCGGCCTCGACAAGCACCTCGGTCCGCCGACCGTCGCCGAGTTCCTCGCCGACGGCGGGACGGAGGTCGAGCTCGTCTCGGAGCAGTTCGACTTCGCCCAGGGAGTCGAGGACGCGACCCGTTTCCCGCTCTACGAGCGGCT
>DASRHL010000009.1:0-7488 GCA_035650535.1 Acidimicrobiia bacterium | reverse complement strand
CGACTTCACGAACGTGCACGACGTGGCGGCGTCGCCGCTCACCCGGGACGACACCGACGCCGCCCGTGACCGCAGCGACCCGTCGTACCAGCTCTTCGCCTGATCGCCCGGGAAGGGAGACGCCATGCTGAACCTGGACGGCCGGACCGCCGTCGTCACCGGCGGTGCGAGCGGCATCGGTGCCGCCGTGTGCACGGCGTTGCAGAAGGAGGGGGTGCGGGTCGCCTCGCTCGACCTGCAACCCGGCGGCCCGGCGGATCTCACCTACGAGTGCGACGTCTCCGACGAGGCGTCGGTCGCGCAGGCCGTCGCCGCAGCGGCGGCCGACCTCGGCGGCGTCGACTACGCCTTCGTGAACGCGGGCATCGCGGGGATGGGATCCGTGCTGACGATGCCCATGGAGGAGTGGGACCGGGTCGTCGCGGTGAACTTCCGCGGCGCGTTCATGACGCTCCAGCACGCCGCCCGCGCCATCAAGGCGACCGGGCGCGGCGGTGCGATCGTCGTGACGGCGTCGAGCGCGGCGATCGTCGCCGACATGGGCTTCGTCCACTACAGCATGGCGAAGATCGGCGTGAGCCACATGACCCGGGTCGCGGCACGCGAGCTCGGACCGTTCGGCATCCGGGTCAACGCGATCGCGCCCGGCCCCACCCGAACGCCGATGTTCGAGGGCGCCGAGGCGATCCCCGACTTCGCCGACGCCGTGATCTCGCGCACGCCGCTCGGCCGGCTCGGCGAGGCCGAGGACATCGCCGAGGCCGTGCTCGCGCTGCTCGCGCTGCGCTGGGTCACGGGCCAGACCCTCGCCGCCGACGGCGGTGTCACGCTCGCCGCCGGCACCGACATGCCCGGCCTCACCGGCGAGACCCTCGCCCAGTGGTGACGCCACCCCTCCCCGCGAGTGTTGAGTCTCTTGCGCTCAGCGCAGGAAACGGCACAGACGCGGAGGCGCCGTGAGGGCGGTACGCGTCGTCGAGGGCGCGCCGGTGGTCGTCGAGGTGGACGAGCCGGACGTGCCGGCGGGCGACACCGACGACGTCCTCGTCGACGTGGGCTCGGCGAGCATCTGCGGGAGCGACTTCGCCTACATCGACCTCGGGGTGACGGCGACGCTGGGGCACGAGTTCGGCGGGACGGTCGACGGCGTGCCCTACGCCGTCGAGCCGATGATCTGGTGCGGGCGGTGCGAGCAGTGCCGCGCCGGCAACACGCAGCGCTGCACGGACAGCCCGGGCGTGATCGGCTTCACGCTCGACGGCGGGCTCGCCGACCACATCCGCGTCCCGCGGGCGTCGCTGCTCCCGCTCCCGGACGGCTTCGCGCCCGAGAACGCGTGCCTGGTCGAGACGGCGTCGGTGTCGTGGCACGGTGTCCGTCTCGCGGAGCTCGAGCCGGCGGAGCGGGTCGTGGTCGTCGGCGGCGGCGCCATCGGGCTGATGGCGGTCGCGGCCGCGCGGGCGCGCGGCGCCGAGGTGGCCCTCGAGGCCCGCCATCCCCATCAGCGCGCCGCCGGCGAACGCCTCGGTGCCACGACCCCGGACGGCGAGTACGACGTCGTGATCGAGGCGGCGGGGAGCGAGTCCGGCCTGGCCTGCTGCGCCGACCTCGCCCGGCCCGGCGCCCGCGTGATCCTCCTCGGGGTCTACTTCACGCACATGCCCGTCCCCGGCGTCCCGACCCTGATGAAGGAGCTCTCGTGGAAGGGCGCGATGGCCTATGGCGTGCACGACGGCGTGCGTGACTTCGCCGAGGCCGCCGCGATGCTCACCGCGACCCCCGAGATCGCCGACACGCTCATCACCCACCGTTTCCCGCTCGCCGACGCGGCCGAGGCGTTCCGCGTCGCCGCCGACCGGGCCCACGGGGCCATCAAGGTGGTGATGCACCCGTGACCGCCGAGGAACGCTACGCCGCACCCGTCGCCCTCGAGCCGGGCCGGATCATCCGCACGATCGACGAGCCGATCCGCGTCGGCAGCCTGCTCTGGGTGTTCACCGACCCACACGAGGGCCACGAGCGGGCGTACAACCGCTGGTACGAACGCGACCACTACTACGCCGGGTGCATGATCGGCGCGTCGAACTTCGCGGGGAGCCGTTGGGTCGCCACCCGCCGGCACAAGGACGCCCGGTTCCCCGACCCGCCCGACATGCCCTTCCCCCGCGACGCCGGTTCCTACGCGTGCGTCTACTACGTGCTCGACGGGTGCCACGAGGACTGGCTCGAATGGTCGACGCCGCAGGCGAACTGGCTCTACACGGTCGACCGCGGCTTCCAGTCGCGCACGCACTACAACACGGGGACCTACGCCTACGCCTGGCGCGCGTACCGCGACCCCGATCCCGTGCCGCTCGAGCTCGCGCTCGACCACCGCTACCCGGGGCTGGTCGCCCTCTGGGTCGAGCCGTCGGCGGGGGCGGCGCACGCGGACGTCGACGCCTGGTTCGACGCCGAGCTTCCGGCGTGGCTCGACGGCTCGCCCGTCGCCACCGTCTCGTCGTGGTCGTACCTCCCGCTCAGGGACGACAAGGCCGACTTCGTCCCCGACGACCCATCGGGCGCCCGCCGCAGCCTCCAGCTGCACTTCGTCGAGGGCGACCCGCTCGACTCGTGGGACAGCCATCGCGACCTGGCCGCCAGGCTCGACGCGTCGGGCGCCGGCCGGGTCGTGTTCGCCGCGCCGTTCGTCGCCACCGTCGTCGGCACCGACCGCTACGTCGACGAGATCTGGTAACCGCAGCGCAACCGCTACCACACCCGAAGAAGACCCGCGAACAGGAGCTGGCCCGTGCTTTCGATGCAGGAGATCTCCGACCGGTTCGAGATCCAGGACCTGATGGTGAAGTACTGCACCGCGGTCGACTCGCACGACTGGGACGCGTACGAGTCGGTGTTCACGCCCGACGCCTTCATCGACTACTCGGAGATGGGCGGCGCCGCCGGTGGCGTGAAGGAGGTCCGCAAGTTCCTCGAGACGGCGATGCCGACCTTCGCCGGCCACCAGCACTTGATCGCCAACACCGCCATCGAGTTCGACGGCGACACGGCCCACGCCCGGACGATGTGCCACAACCCGATGGTGATCGACCGGGGCGAGGGCCGGACCGAGACGTTCTTCTGCGGGCTCTGGTACGTCGACACCCTGGTGCGCACACCCGACGGATGGCGCATCAAGAAGCGGGTGGAGGAGAAGTCGTACTTCCACAACGTCCCGGAGGACTTCCAGGTACCGTCTTGAGTGCCGACCGAGCTGGACGCGAGGTGACCATGGGGTTCGATCCGCTCACCGCCGAGGCCGAGTCCGAGGAGCTGGCCCGGCTCCGCCGCGAGGAGCCCGTGAGCCGGGCGCCGAGCGGACCGTGGTACTTCGCCCGCTTCGCCGACGTCCTCGCGGCCACGAAGGACGTCGACACGTTCAACGCGAGCTTCCGCGAGCCGGGCGTCGTCGTGCCCGACGAGGAGCAGTTCATCAACGAGATCCCCGAGCCGCGGCACGGGAAGATCCGCCGCATCATCAACTCGGCGATCGCCGCGCACCGGATCGGCCGGGTCGAGCCGTACTGCACCGACCTCTGTCACGAGCTCCTCGACGGCGTGCTCGCCCGCGTCGCGGCCGGTGGCGGCCCGGTCGACCTCGTCCACGACTACGTCGTCCCGGTGCCCAACAACGTGATCGCGTACCTGCTGGGCGCGCCACCGTCGGACTACCGCCTGTGGGCCGAGTGGTCGGACGAGGTCGTGACCGGCACGTACCCGACGCTCTACCGCAACGACCGCGGCGAGGGCCTCGCCGGCGCCCACCCCGAGTTCACCGCCTACATCGACGCCGCGATCGCGGAGCGCCGCCGCAGCCCGCGCGACGACTTCATGACGCGCCTTCTCGAGACCGAGGTGGACGGCCGCCGCCTCACCGACGTCGAGGCGCGCACGCAACTGGTGTTCCTCTTCATCTCCGGGAACGAGACGACACGCAACCTGATCGGCAACCTGCTCTGGACGGTGGCGCGCGACCGCGCCCTGTTCGAGCGGTTGCGGGCCGATCCCGAGCTGATCCCCGTCGCGGTGGAGGAGTCGCTCCGTCACGACCCGCCCGTGCAGTTCCTGATGCGCACCTGCACCGCGGAGACCGAGGTGGAGGGGCAGCGGCTGTGCCCCCACGACAAGGTCGCGTTCGGGATCGCGTCCGCCAACCGGGACGAGACCGTCTTCGACGATCCCCACTCGTTCCGCCTCGACCGACCCGATCCCCGCAACCATCTCGGGTTCGGCGGCGGCCCCCACGTCTGCCCCGGCGCGACCCTGGCGAGGCTGGAGGCGCGCGTCGCCCTCGGCGTGTTCCTCGACCGGGTCGAGCGGGTGCGCCTCGCGCCCGGGCAGGGGTACGAGAAGGTGCCCGTGTTCTGGGCCCGCGGGCCCCGGGAGCTGCACGTCGAGCTCGAGCCCCGGGCGGTGCGGGCCGGCGCCTGAGCGCTCGTCCGGGTCCGGCGCCTCGGCCGGGCCGTCTCGCGGCCTCGGGGCCACCGAGCAGCCTCTCGACGAGCACTTGGTCCTCCAGTGCCCGGCACGGCTCGCCGATGTCGTTGCTGAAGGATCCGACGGGCTCCGCCGCGCGAGCCTACGGGGGACCCGGGAGTCGTGATGGCCATGCGCGAACCGGTGGGCGCGAGCCGCCCCGAGACACCGGAGCCGGCCGTCGCGCCCCTGCCGCCGCCGGGCTGGTACGCCGACCCGTGGGGGCTGCACCCGTGGCGCTGGTGGGACGGCACCCAGTGGACCGGCTACGCCGGCGCCACCTGGGTGGCCCCGACGACCCGGAGGGCGCGGTCGTGGTTCCCGCCGCGGACGCCCCGCGACACCGAGGGCGGGGTGCGGGGCGGGGGGATCGCCGTCCTCGGCGTCGTCGCCGCGATCGTCCTCGCGCAGGTGTTCGGCCTCGCCGCCGTCGGCCTCGGTCTCGGCCGGCACACGACGAGCTTCCTGCTCGTCAGCGAGCTGGGCCTCTGGACCGGGCTCCTCGGCGCGTGCATCGCCGCCGTCCGCCGCCACGGAACCGGGTCGTTGCGCGACCTCGGCCTCGCCCGCCCCCGGTGGAGCGACCTCGGTATCGGTACGGTCGCGGGGCTCGTCGGGCGCGTCGCCGCGATCATCGCCGTCGTCCCCCTCGTGCCCCTGCTCCGGCACGCGAAGCCGACGAGGAGCCCCGCCCTCGACACGACCGACCTGCACAGCCACACCCTGGCCGTGATCATCACGGTCCTGATCGTCGTCGTCGGCGCGCCGATCGTGGAGGAGCTCTTCTTCCGCGGGCTCGTACAGGGTGCGCTCACCCGGCGCTTCGGCGCCTTCGTCGCCGTGTGGGTCCAGGCCGCGGTGTTCGCGTCGGCCCACTACCAGTTCACGATGACCGCCGTGCAGGCCCTCGTGACCGTCGTGAGCATCTTCGTCGTCGGGCTGATGCTCGGGGTGCTGCGCTGGCGCTACCAGCGGCTCGGGCCCGGCATGCTCGCCCACGCCACCTTCAACGCCCTCGCGATCGTCCTGATCCTCGCCCTGGCGTGACGGTCGTTCGCCCCCGTGTGGCAGCATGGGACTGGAACCGGTTCCAGTCCCACGAGCGAGTCCACGAGGTCCGGATCATGAGCGACATCCCGCGGATCATCTCGACCGACGACCACGTCGTGGAGCCACCCGACCTCTGGACGAGCCGGCTGCCCTCGAAGTACGCGGACCGGGCGCCCCGCGTCGAGCGCGACCGGGCGAAGTTCTCGTTCGTCGGCGGCGTCTTCTCCTACAACAAGGGCGCCGAGGACGGCGACTGGTGCGACTTCTGGCTCTACGACGACCTCGTCTACCCGTTCCCGCGCCTGTCGGCCGCGATCGGGTTCCCCGACCTCGACAACACGCCGGTCACCTTCGACGAGATCCGCCCCGGCTGCTGGAAGCAGGCCGACCGCCTCGCCGACATGGACGCCAACCACATGGACGCGTCCATCTGCTTCCCGAACGTGCTCCCGCGGTTCTGTGGCCAGACGTTCCTCGAGCGCGAAGACAAGGAGCTCGCGCTGCTCTGCGTCCGGGCCTACAACGACTGGATGATCGACGAGTGGTGCGCCGGCGCGGGCAAGGGCCGCTTGATCCCGCTCACGATCATCCCGCTGTGGGACGCCGAGCTCGCCGCGGAGGAGGTTCGGCGCTGCGCGGGCAAGGGCAGCTACGCGGTGACGTTCAGCGAGAACCCGTACCCGCTCGGGCTGCCGTCGGTGCACGACCCGAACCGCTTCTGGGACCCGTTCTTCCGGGCGATGGAGGAGACCGGCTCGACGCTGTGCATGCACATCGGCTCGTCGTCGAAGATGCCGAGCACCTCACCCGACTCGCCGTTCATCGTCAGCTCGACGCTGACGTTCTCCAACGCGATGGGCTCGCTCTGCGACTACATCTTCTCGGGTGTGCTCGAGCGTTTCCCGACCATGAAGATCGCGTACTCCGAGGGCCAGGTCGGCTGGATGCCCTACGTGCTCGAGCGGGCCGACAAGCTCTGGGCCGAGCGGGTGTCGAGCGACAGCTTCGGGACGACGCTGCCGCACCCGCCGAGCAGCTACGTCCCCGGCCGCATCTACGGCTGCATCTTCGACGACGAGACGGGCCTGCGGAACCGTGACGTGATCGGCATGGAGCAGATCACCTTCGAGGTCGACTACCCCCACGCCGACAGCACGTTCCCGCACAGCCGCGAGACCGCCCAGCTCATCTGCGACAAGGCCGGGCTCGACGACCGCGAGCGCAACATGTTCCTGCGCGGCAACGCGATCAAGGCGTTCGGCCTCGAGCGCTTCGGCATCACGGCCTGACGATCGGGCGGCCCGTCACCTTGCGGGCCGCGAGGTCGGTCAGCGCGGCGGCGGCGCCCGCAAGGCCGGTCTCGCGGTCGATCAGGGCGCGGCAGCGGCCGTTCGCCAGGAGCTCCATGATCTCGTCGTGCATGGCGAGCATGTAGCGGCGGTTCTCGTCGCCGCTGCTGTACGCACCCATGTAGAGGCCCATCACCGAGTAGTTGCGACGGAGCACGTGCCCGGGCGGGATGGGCCGCTCCTCGCCGCCGGCGAAGCCGACGAGCACGATGCGGCCCTCGTTCGCGATGCAGCGTGACGCCGCGGTGAACGAGTCGCCGCCGACCGGGTCGAAGGCGACGTCGACGCCCCGACCGTCGGTCGCGGCCAACACCTCCTTCGCCAGGTCGGGGCTGCGCGAGTCGAGCGCGACGTCGGCACCGAGCTCGAGGCACGCCTTCTGGCGGTCGGCGCCGCTCGCCGTCGCGAGGACGCGGGCGCCGGCGACCGCGCCGAGCTGGACGGCCGCGTTGCCGGTCCCGCCGGCGGCGGCGAGCACGAGCAGCGTCTCGCCCGCCTGCAGGCCGGCACGCCGGTGCAGGCCGGCGTGGGCGGTCGTGAACGCGATGTGGGTCGTCGCCGCGTCGGCCGCCGA
>DASRHL010000008.1:0-6656 GCA_035650535.1 Acidimicrobiia bacterium | reverse complement strand
CCAACACCGGGGTTGCGAACGGCGTCTACACGGACGGAAACGGGCTGCTGACGGGCAACGCCGGGAAGCTGCTGAAGACGGATCCGGCGAACAGGGTCTGCAAGTCGCGCCCACCAACAACGGTGCCGGCTTCAGCATCACGCCGGTCGCGAACGGCCGCTGCGTTGGTCACCTGAACCCGAACCCGTTCACCGAGCAGGACTGATCACAGTTCGACTCGAGCTCTCGAGGGGCCCGGTTCGCCGGGCCCCTCGGTGCTTGCGGCGAGATGTTTACGACCAAGCGTTCGCTTCAGCTCGTGGCACTTGCGATGTGCGTCGTGGGATCCGTCAGGGTCGCCCCGGCGGCGGCAAGCGGAACGACGAGCGCGTTCTGCACGCCGGCACGTGCCATCGCGGACCAGGTGGCGAAGCCCGCGTTGAGCATCGCCACCCAGGAGCAGACCGTCCTCATCCGGACGCTCCAGCGGACGGCGAAGCATGCGCCGCGCAACGTCGCTCGTGCGATGAAGGCGCTCGCCGGCGTCTACAAGGCCGTTTCCAAGGCCGCGTCGGACGCGGATCGAGCCAAGGTCGCGTACGCCGCGGCGGTCAAGTTCCAGAACGCGCAGAGGGTCTTCGCCGACTACTACTCGACCCACTGCAGCACGCCGCCGGTCAAGTCGCCGAACCTGCCGGCGGTCGACGGTGCGAACCAGGCCGCGTGCCTGGCCGACATGCGAGCCCTCCAGATCGCGGAGACCGAGTACTCGGCGGTCAACGGGGAGTTCGGCACGATGGGGCAGCTCGTGGCGGCCGGCTTCGTGAAGTCGCCGTCCGTCTACCACCCCGAGATCACCGTGGGGAACCCGCCCGGCGGCTACACGATCGTCGGGAACCAGGGCTGCAACAACGTGCCCGTCGCGGGCTGACGCGCGGCTTCAGCAGCCGGTCGGGCACTCGAGGGGGGCGACGACCCCTTGCAGCGTCGACGGCGGGGTCGGCGCCGCGACGGTGCCGGCCGGATAGCCGCTCGGCACCGCGGTGACCGGAGGCAGCGGCGTCGGTGCGGTCGGGCTCTGCGAGGGCGGCGCGGCGAAGGGAAACGAACCCTGGCTGCCCGCGCCGTCCGTCGGTGCAGGTTCCGTCGGCCCCGAACCCGACGCCGATGCCGTGGCGGTGCGGAGCTTGTCGGCGGCCGGTGAGCTTCCGCCCGACCGGATCATCAACACACCAGCGGCACCGACGAAGAGGCTGAGCACGAGCACGCCGCCGAGGATCGCCCGGTGCACCGGCAGGGTGAACGGCACCGAGACGTGCTCGATCTCGGCCGGCCGCTCCGACCGCTTGACGACGCGCACGACCGCGGCGAGTGCCGCCCGGAGGCGCTGAGCGATGACGGCTCGGCTCATCACGTGAGGAGGTGGACGGGGTCGCCCACGATGTTCACGGACCACGTCGTGCGGTCGGTCACCGACGAGCTCACGCTGTACTTGACCTTCCACCACACCTTCGTGCCGTAGAGCTGCGCGTAGTTGGTCGGGAGCGGAACGTCGAGGACGAGATAGCGGTCGTTGAACTTCGAGTTGCTGACCATGGGCGAGTAGGGCTGCGTGCCCGTACCCGACACGTCGATCGAGCTCGCGGTCGTGCCACACCCTCCAGTGGGTGGTGTGGGCGGGTTGCACGGCGTCGACCAGGTGAAGCTCACCGGGTTGCCGTTCGGGTCGAGGATCTGGATCGAGTTGGCGCCTTCACCGGGGTCGAACAGGCTGACCCGCATCGTCTTGCCGGCGTGGATCGGGTCGACCTGCGCGAGATAGAAGGTCGGTGCCGTGCTCGCGATGCTGGCGTAGATGGAGATCGCGTCGACGCCGTGGATCTGGGGGCAGTTCGCGGAGTAGTTGCTCGAGCCCGCGATGGTGCTGCACGTTGCGAACGAGCTCCCGGTGTACGCACGGAGACCGAAGCCGTTCGATCCGCGGCTGTTGAGCTGGCCGTTCTGCGTCTTGACCCTGATGTAGTAGGTGCCGGCCTGCGGGTTCGACCACGTGTAGAAGTTCGCCCAGGTGTTCTGGTACGTCGCCGGCGACGCGTCGGCCGCCAACGTCACGGTCTTGATCAGGGTGAGGTTCGACAGATCGAGCGGGGTGGGGTTGCGGTCGTAGATCTGGTAGGTGGTCGTGATCGTCTGGTTGCCGCCGCCGAGGCCACGGTCCGACGACCCGGACCCCGAGTTGTAGAAGGCGGCGTCGTACACGTCCAGCTTCAGCGACGATGCCGCCTGGGGGAGCTCGATCGCGTACAGGTAGCCGTTGGGGTCGTACGCGCCGCTCGTCGTCGAGCCGTTGTTGCACGCGGTCCCGCTCGTGGTCGAGCCGTCGTACGACTCGTAGTACGCGAGCCGGTCGTCACCGCTCTCGTGGCCCGCGCAGTAGCCGTTGACCGCGGCCCAGAAGTTCTCGGTGTCGGAACCGCTCAGGAGGTTCCCGGTACCGAACGTGTTCTTCGGGCTCCCCAGTGGGACGGGGAGCACGTATTCCGCCGTCGAGGTTCGGCTGATGCTCTGACCCTGCAGCGCGAGCTGCGAGAAGAACTGTCTCGCCTTCGAGTCGGTGATCGTCACCTGGAGGCGGCGGTTGTTGTTCGCGACCTGCTGGACCGAGACGGTGATGTTGTTCTGACCGTTGGTGAAGCCGTTCTTCTGCGCCGTGTCGAGCGCGACCTGTTGGGCCTTGTTGAAGTCGGGCATCCACACGACGCCGGCGAGTGCGGCTGCATCGGCGGCCCGCTTGATCTCGGCGGCGCGCGTGTCCCAGCTCCCGAGGTCGACGGCGAGCCCGGCGAACAGCAGCAGCATCGTCGTGAGGAGGGCGGTCGTCACCATGATGAAGCCGCGCTCCGACTCGGCTCGGCGGCGCATCAGGCGTTCACGGATCTTCGTCATGCCGGCTCGATTCGCATCACGGCTTCGGAGTCCATCCCGATCAGCCGCCCGAAGAACCCTGTGATCGAGCTCGTGTTCGCCTTGATCCAGACCCCGACGTAGTCGGTGCCGAGGTGCTGGACGTCCTGACGGGTCGTCGGGCACCACCAGCGGTCGGGCGCCGTCGAGCCGCAACTCGTCGTCCCGGTGAAGTCGGCCTGGGTCAGGTTCGCGAGCTGGGTGCCCGTGTAGACGTTGCAGGACCCGCTCTGCGACGAGGGGCTCGAGCCGCTGCAGCCGGCCGGGATCGCGCCGTTCGCGTCGGTGACCTTGTAGACGGTGACGTAGTTGACGCTGCTGACCCCGACGTCGGCGATGGCCGCCTTGACGTTCTGGAGGATGTTGTAGTCGGCCAGACGATTCGAGCCCAGGCTGCTCCCGACGCGCGCACCCGCCCGGGCGGCGGTCTCGACCTTCAGCTTGTTGCTCCAGGCGTTGCCGAACTCGATGACGCCGAACGTCAACACCATGATGAACGAGAGGATGAGGGCGAGCTCGACGAGTGCCGCACCGTCCTCACGCGTGCCCTTCGGCGCGCGCGTCACGACTCGCTCCGCGGTTCGATGCGCATCACGGTGTCGGACGTCAGCGTCAGGACCGGTCCGAAGACGCCCATGAGGTTCTTGCCGGACGCGTCGACGTAGACGCCGATGTAGTCAGGCGGCGAGTTCGTGCCCGTGAGCGCGGCCTTGCGCGTCGTCGGGCACCAGTAGTTGTCCTTCTTCAGCGCCGGACCGGGTGGCCCGACGCAGCCGAACTGATCGGAGGTCAGCGACAGGTCGGCACCGGTGTATCGGTTGCAGCCGCGCACGGTCGAGGTGTTGGTCACGCTCGCGGTCTTGCACGCGTCGGGCACGTGGTCGCTCGCGCTGGTGGCGCGGTAGACGACGATCGTCTTGATCGCGTTCGGCGAGATGCCGGCCGAGCCGTTCTTGATCGCCTGGAGGATCGTGAAGTCGGCCGAGGAGTCGTTGGCCGCGCCACTCCCGGCGCGGGCGCCGACGACGCTCATGTTGGTCGTGGTGTCGCGGTTGAAGAAGGCCCAGCCCGCCTCCATCACCCCGAAGACGAGGAGGAAGAAGAGTGGTGCGACGATGGCCGCCTCGACGAGGGTCGCGCCCCGTTCACGATGCTTTCTCACGCGCGAGGCTCCCAGCCCGCGGACGCGGCACGCCCGCGCCAACCCCATGTCCCACCGATTGCCCACTTTTTGCGCTCCACGACCAAGCGCCCTGAGATCAGGCTGATGGTGTTGTCGGCGCGCGGGCCGAAACTCTTTAACCGGGTGGTGGGGAGCGGCCGGGGGAGACGCGGACGCGTCAGGCCGAGAGCGCGGTCGGACCGGAGACCGACTGGGCGAGCCGCGCGGCCCGGGTGATGTCGTCGGGGTAGAGGCTGCGGGCAACCGCCTCCTCGTAGTCGACGACGCCGCTCGTCACGAGGTCGGAGAGGCTCTGCTCGAGCGTCTGCATCCCGTACTTGCCACCGGTGGCGATCATGTTGCGCAACTGGCTGCCCTTGCCCTCACGGATGAGGTTGCGGACGGCGTAGGTCGCGACCAGCACTTCGAACGCCGCCACGCGCCCGCCGCCGACCCGGGGCACGAGGCGCTGGGAGATGATCCCCGTCAGCGAGCTGGCGAGCTGGACCCGGATCTGCGGCTGCTTCTCGCCGGGGAACACGTCGATGATGCGGTCGAGCGCCTGCCCGGCGTCGTTGGTGTGGAGGGTCGCGAACACGAGGTGCCCGGTCTCGGCGATCGTGAGCGCGGTCTGGATGGTCTCCGGGTCGCGCATCTCGCCGACGAGCAGGACGTCGGGATCTTCACGCAACGCCGAGCGCAGCGCGTTCTCGAACGACTCGGAGTCGATCCCGATCTCCCGCTGGTTGACCGCCGCCCGCTTGTGCCGGTGCACGAACTCGATCGGGTCCTCGATCGTGATGATGTGGCACGCGTGCCGCTCGTTCACCTGGTCGAGGATGGACGCGATCGTGGTCGACTTCCCCGAGCCGGTCGGACCGGTGACGAGCACGAGACCCTGGGGCAGGTCGACCCAGCCGTCGATGACGCGGGGGAGGCCGAGCTCCGCGAAGGTCGGGATCTTGTAGGGGATCAGCCGCAGCGACAGCGCCGTCGAGCCCCGCTGGTGGAAGGCGTTCCCGCGAAAGCGCGCCTTGTCCTCCCAGTTGAAGGAGAAGTCGAGCTCGCGCGCGACGCCGAACTGGTCCCACAGCTCGCCGGCGAGGACGCCGCGCACCACGCGTGTCATGTCCTCGGGCCGCAAGGGGCGGGTGTCGAGGCGCTCCATGCGGCCGTCGATCCGCAGCATCGGCGGTGCCCCGGCGGTGAGGAGGAGATCGGTGCCGTCCCGCTGCCAGAGCTCGGTGAGGTAGCCGTCGATCGGAGACGTGTTGACTTCGCCCATGGTGCCCTGCCCTGCCCTCGATCCCTGCCCGGTTGCCCGGCCCTGCCCACCGAGAGTGTACAGCACCGACCACGCTCGGTGGTACCGCGGGATCCGCCGCTCAGGGCTGCGGGATGTCGGCGGCGCCCAACGCGGGGGCGACCCGCGACGCCCCGGCGTACCAGTCGCCGTCGGTGCGGGCCCGGTCGATGACGACGCCGTAGGCCCGGCCCTTGGCCTCCACCACGAGGTTCTGGCCGATGTAGAAGGTGACGTGGTCGCCGCCCGCGGGGCCGTACGCGAGGAGGTCGCCGGGCGCGAGGGCGTTGGGGGCGACCGGCGCGCCCACCGCGAGCTGGGCGCCCGAGAAGTGCTGCAGGCCGAGCCCGCCCTCGGCCCACGCCCGCATCGTGAGTCCCGAGCAGTCGTAGGTGTCGGGACCGGCCGTCGCGTACACGTACGCCTTCCCCGCCTGGCTCAGCGCGAACAGGACGGCCTTCATCGTGAGCCGGCCGACCTTGGCCCACTCGGCGTCGAGGGCCGCGGGGTCGATCCGCCCCGCCTCCTTGGCGACCTGGACCGCGAGCTCGTGGCGGGCGGAGCGGTAGGCGGCCGACGCCGCCGGGTCGGGTGTCGCCGACGCGGTGTCGAGCAGCGCCTGGGCCCGCCGGGCGAGGATCGCCGCCGGGTCGGGGCCGGGCGCGGCCGGGGCCTGGGCGCCGGCCGCGCTGAGGCCCGCGATCTTGGCCTGGACGTTCGCGATCTCGAAGCCGACCAGGTAGTTCTGCGTGTCGAGCTCGTTGATGCGCGCCTGCGCGTTCGTGACGACGTCCTTCAGGTCGCGCAGCCGCTTGCCGAGCGCATCGATCTGCTCCCGGGTCGAGATGTCGGCGTCGGTGATCAGCTTCATCTCGCGCAGCTGGTCGAGGGTCTGGGCCGCCGGGAAGACCTGCTCGGCCGTGCTCGTGCCGCGGTACATCTGGAGCGCGCGGGCGACGCGGGCCCGCCGGGCCTGGTCGCGCTCGTCCTTCGCCTTCGCCGTCTCGGCGTCCGCGTTGTCGATCTCGGCCAGCTTCGCGACCCGCTGGTCGGCGAGCGAGGCCCGGAACTCCTGCAGCTTCTGGAGCAGCGCCGCCGCCCGGGCGATCGAGTCGGCGGCCAGGGTTCGGGTCACGGGGACGAGCACGTCGGGGTCGAACCCGCCGGCCTGGGCCAGGGTCGTCCCGAGCAGGCCGGTAGGAGGCACGGGCACGTCGGGCGTGGTGACGGGCGGCGTGGTGACCGGGG
>DASRHL010000007.1:0-2027 GCA_035650535.1 Acidimicrobiia bacterium | reverse complement strand
CGGCCGCCTGACCGACCCCGGTGCGAGGTCGTGCCAAGCTGATCGCATGGCGCAGGTCACCGAGACGGACGCGGTCATCGCGGCGAACGCCGAGTTCTACGCGGCCTTCGAGGCGCGCGACCTCGACCGGATGGCAGAGGTGTGGGAGCGCTCCGACCGCGCGACCGTCACCCACCCGGGATGGCCGACGCTCCACGGCTGGGCGCGCGTCGCGGCATCGTGGGAGGCGATCTTCGCCAACACGCCGTACATCCAGTTCGTCCTGACCGACGAGTCTGTGACGGTGCACGGCGACGCGGCGTGGGTCACGCTCGACGAGAACATCCTGCAGTCGACCGGCGGCGGTGCCACCGGCTCCGACGAGGAGCTGTCGGGCTCGCGGATCGCGACGACGAACGTCTTCACGCGCGCCGGCGACCGTTGGCGCATGGTGGTGCACCACGGCTCACCCGTCGGCGTGTGATCACGCGGCGGTGCCGCCGAGGCGCGACCGACGCGGCGCTCAGGGGAGCTGCGACTCGATCCAGCGCTCGAGCGCGGGGCTGCTCTCGAAGCTGCTGATGAGCGCGTAGCGCGGCCGCTCGCCCGGGTGGCACACGACGTGCCACAGGCGCTGGGTGTCGACCACGAAGCGGGCGCCGCGGTGCAGCGGCAGGTGGACCTCGGTCGCCGGATCGGGCAGCCCGTCGGCGCCCTGCTCCATGAGGACCATGAAGCTGTCGGGGTTGTCGGTGAGCTCGACCCACGAGCGGACGACCCAGCCCTCCCCGTCGGGGTTGAACCGGTTGTTGTCGTCGCGGTGGATGTGGCGCAGCGACTCCTCGTAGCCCTGCGGCTCGAGCCTGATCACCCGGACCCGGCCGTAGTCGGCGCCCACCGACTCGACGTAGCGCGCGATCGACGGGCAGAGCCGGGCGTTCGACGTGAGGCGTCCGCCCTTGTCGGGCCGCTCGTCGCCCGGCTTCCAGAAGCCGCGGCAGTCGAGCTCGCCGTCGGCCGTGGCGATCGGCGCGAAGTTGGTGTCGCCGCCGCTCTTCCAGTCCATGTACTCCAGGGAGAGGTACTCGGCGTCGGGGATCGGCGGGTCGAGGTCCGCCAGCACGACGTAGCCGCGCTCCGCGAGGACGGGCATGCGCGTGTGCGGCGTGGCGAGCGGGATGTCGGTCGACCAGTGCGGCGTCTTCAGCAGCTCCGCGGGTTGCACCATCGCCGGAAGTCTACGGACGCGCTGCCGCCGCGACGCGCTCCGACCGGCGGGCCGGCGCAGAAAGAGCCGTTGGTCCCGATCGGGACGTCGCCGGCGCTCGCCGGGCCTGACCCCGATTCCGGCACCGGCCGCCGTACATTGGTCGGCGCACCGGCCCGGGGGCCCGGGGGGAGCCCTCGAGCCGGTGTCACACCTCCGCCCCTCGTCGTGCCGCCGGTGCCGGGTTCCGCCGCCACGACGCGCTGCGCGACCACCGGTCGGGCGTGAGCAGGAGCGCCCGCGGGTAGTCCTCGAACATCCACCGGGCGAAGTTGCGGCGCGTCCAGTCCGTGAGCCCGGCGGCGCGGATCGCCGCCCGCGCGCCGGTCGGTGTGCGCAGCACGCGTTGCAGGAGGGCCGCGAAGCGCAGGTCGCGCCCGAGGTCGCGCTCGACGCGCCGGCGGTAGGTCGCCGCGACGGCCGCCGGAGCCGCCGACCCGCCGCCCGACTTCGCGATCGCCGACGCCGCGAGGGTGCCCGTCTCGAGTGCCTGCGCGATGCCCTCGCCGGTCATCGGATCGACGACCTGCGCCGCGTCACCCGCGAACAGGACGCGGCCCTCGCCGTCCACGAGCGCGTCGGGGGAGTAGTCGGTCGGGATCGGCCAGGCGCGGTACGACTCCTCCGCCTCGGCCGCCGGTCCGAGCACGGAGCGGAGGGACGGTCGCGCGAGCAGGTCGTGCCACAGCGACTTCAGCTCGCGGCCGCTCAGCCCCCGCTCGCGGAGCACGCCGAAACCGACGTTGGCGCGCCCGCCGGGCAACGGGAACACCCACGCGTA
>DASRHL010000006.1:0-5158 GCA_035650535.1 Acidimicrobiia bacterium | reverse complement strand
GGCCCGGGCACGTGGTCGCTCGACGACGCGTTCGGTCTCTCGTTCCCGTTCCAGCACGGCAAGGCGTTCCTCATCACGGTGCTCGTCGCCGTCGTCGGGACGGCCGGCTTCCTCGCCATGTTCTGGCGCCCCCCGGTCAAGACCCAGTGACGGCCGGTACCTTCGAGCGGGGCGCCTCTCCCCGAACGAGCGCCGCTCAGCCCGTCACCGTCGCGACGCGGGTCAGCTCCTTCACCAGCAGCGGGAGGACGTCGTGCCAGTCGGCGACGATGCCGATGTCGCACGCGCCGAACACGAGCGCGTCGGGGTCGGTGTTGATCGCGAGGACGGTGCCCGCGGCGCGCACGCCGACCATGTGGTTGAACTTGCCGGCCACGCCGATCGCGACGTAGAGGCGCGGCGCGATCGTGCGGCCCGTGATCCCGACCTGGCGGGAGCGCGGGAGCCAACCCTTGTCGGTGACCTTGCGCGTCGCGGCGAGCTCGGCGCCGAGCGTGTCGAGGAGCGGTTGGAGCGCGTCGTACTCGTCGGGCTGGACGCCGGTACCGATGCCCACGACCGCGGTGGCTTCGGCGAGCACGTCGAGGTCGTCGTCGCGGTCGCGGGCCAGGACGTGGACGCGCCCGCGCGGCGTGACGGCGATCTCCGCGGTCGTCGCGACGGCGTCGCGAGGGGCGAGGCGCGGGAGCATCCCCGCCCGCACCGTCGCCATCTGCACCGGAGACGACGCGACGATCGCCGCGACGAGCTGACCGCCGAACGCGGGCTTCCACGCGACGAGCCGTCCGTCGCCGCCGACCTCGAGGCCCACGGCGTCGCCGGTGAGGCCGGCACCCAGGCGGGCCGCGGCCCGCGCCGTGACCTCGCGCCCCCACGCGGTGCTCGGCGCGAGGATCGCCCACGGCGTGTGCTCCTCGGCCCACGCCGCGACGGCGGTGGCGACGTCCTCCTCGACGATCCGCTCGGCCGGCGTGGCGGCGAGCCGGACGGCGTGGTCGGCGCCCCACGAGCCCAGGATCGCGGGGTCGGGGAGCGCGGCGCCGAGCGCCACGGTGGAGCCGCCGATACTCTGCGCGAGCGTCGCGGCCGCGCCGAGCAGCTCCTGGGTCACGTGCGCGCGGTCGGGTTCGACGACGACCGCGACGAACGGGCCGACCGCCGGGCTTGCGCCGTTGCCCGAGCCGGCGCGGGCGGGAACGGTGCCCAGGTCGCGGGCGTGGTCGGTGGCCGGATCGAGCGCGCCGCGCGCCGCGAGGAGCTCGACCGCTTCGCGGACCTGGTCCTCGACCCGGCCGGCGAGCACGCGCTGGTCGCGCGCCACCTCGTGGAGCCGCACCGGCCCGACCGACGTGGGGCTCCCGTCCTGGCCCCACGGGCCCGCGCCCAGGTCGGCCGCGGTCACGAGCCGGATCCGTTCGGCGGGCACCTCGGCGCGCCCGTCGGGGTCGACCTTGCACGGGTCGATCAGGCGCTCGGCGGTCGAGAGGACCGCGGGCAGGTGCAGGTCGGCCTGCACGAAGCCGTCGTCGTGCTCGCAGCGCACGTGGACCGTTCCGTCGCGCTCGACGTTGAGGTGGCGGACGCCGGTCGCGAACGGAAGGTCGAGGAGCTCGGCGAGCTCGGGCCCGACCTGGCCGGTGTCGGCGTCGACCGAGTTGCGACCGACGAGCACGAGGTCGAACGGCCCTTCGCGCTCGAGCGCGGCCGCGAGCGCGCGGGCGGTCGCCAGCGTGTCGGAGCCGGCGAAGGCGCCGTCGGTGATCAGCACGCCGTCCATCACGACGTCACGCGCGGTCGCCCACGCGATCGCCTCGCGGAGCACGTCCTCGGCGGGTGGCGGCCCGAGCGTGAACACCGTGCACGAGCCGCCGAGGTCGGCGACGAGCGCGACGGCCTGCGACACCGCGCGGCGGCAGTACGCGTTCATCTCGAGCTCGAGGCCCTCACGGCGCAGGCGGCCGTCGGGCCCCAACTCCATCTCCTCGAACGCGGGGATCTGCTTGACGAGAACGGCGACACGCATGGTCGGAGCAGGATACCTGTGCCGGTTCCGTGGATAGGCTCTGGCGTGCTCGAGCTCGGCGCCGGTGATGCGCGGACCACGCTGGTGCCGGAGCACGGCGGGCGCATCGCCTCGCTGCACGTCGCCGGGCTCGATCTGCTCGTCACGCCCGAAGTGGACGAGCACGACTTCGGCGCGTTCCCGATGGCGCCGTGGACGGGCCGGATCCGCAACGGTCGCTTCATTTTCGACGGCACGCCGTACCAGATGCCGCTCAACAAGCCACCACACGCCATCCACGGCACGACGCGCGACCACCCGTGGACGGTCGAGCACGTGAGCGCGACGGCCGCGGTGCTCGCACAGGACCTGACGGAGCCGTGGCCGTTCGGCGGCCGTGCCGTGATGCGCTTCGGGCTCACCGCCGACGCGCTCGAGCTCACCTTCGAGCTGCACGCGGGTGAGCGCGCGATGCCGGCCGAGTGCGGTTGGCACCCGTGGTGGCAGCGGCACGCCGGTCGTGGCGGCGCGCTCGAGGTCGAGCTGCACGCCAGCGCGATGTACGCGCGCGACGGCGACGGCATCCCGACCGGCGAGCTCACGGACATCACCCCACCGCCGTGGGACGACTGCTTCACGCGGCTCGGCGAGCCGGCGGCGGTGCTGCGGTGGCCGGGTGCCGTGTCGGTCGAGATCACCACCGACTGCCCGTGCCTCGTCGTCTACACCGAACCCGAGCACGCCATCTGTGTCGAGCCCGAGTCGGGACCGCCCGACCAGTTCAACCTCGGGCCGCGGGTCGTGGAGCCGGGCGCACCGCTCGTCGTGCACTCGACCTGGCGGTGGACGCTCGGTTAGCGGCGCGCCGGGTCACGCCTCCACGAGCGGCGGCAGGGCCGCGAGCTGATCGCAGAAGTGGTCGGGCGAGTGGTGGACGAAGCGGACGTTGAGCGTCGTCGCGCCGGCCTTCCGCAGCGCCTCGACCGCGGCGCGCGTGGCGTCGGGGTCGCGGAGCGGGTCGAGGGGTCGGTCGTGCTGGAGCACGACGTCGAGCTCGCGTTCCCGTGCCGCCCACCCGTCGGTCGCCCGCGCCTGCTCGAGCATCGCGGTCATCTCGGCGACGGTCAGACCGAACGGCGCCCAACCGTCCCCGAGCTCGACGGCGCGACGGAGCGAGCGTGCCGTCCGGCCGCCGATCCAGATGGGCACGTCCGCCTGCACCCCGCACGGGTCGACCACGAAGCCGTCGAACGAATAATGCGGGCCGGCGTACGACGGCTCTGCGCGCCCGAAGGACGCCCGGAGCGCGCGCAGTGCGTCGTCGGCACGCTCGCCGCGGTCGCCGAACGGCGCGCCGAGGAGGTCGAACTCCTCGCGCAGCGACCCGACCCCGACACCGAGCACCAGCCGGCCGCCGGAGACGACGTCGAGGGTCCCGTACCGCTTCGCGATCGCGAGCGGGTGGTGGTACCCGAGTACGAGCACGAACGTGACGAAGCGGATGCGGTTCGTGTGCGCGGAGAGATACCCGAAGACGGGAAGCGGATCCCAGTAGGTCGCACCCCGGACCGTCGCGACCTCGCGGGGGATCGCGACGTGCTCGCTGCACGTCACGTGCGAGTATCCGAGCCGCTCCGCCTCCACGACCAGACGCTGCACCTCGGCGATGCCGGCAGTGTCCTCCCATGATGCGTGCGCACGCGGGAGCCGGGTCAGGACCGGGGTGACCAGGCCGAGCTTCACGACCGCTTCCGCCACGCGTCGGACTGCCGCGCCAGCTCGATGAGCCGCCCGTCGATCGACGCCTCGTCGCGATTCGCCGCGCCGAGGTCGCCTTTGGTGACGTCGCGGGCGAACGTCGTGCCGAGCTGCGCGATCTGCTCGCCGCTCACGATGGTGTCGCGCACGATCGAACGGTCGTGGGCGGACCCGCTCGCGCCAACACGTCCGAGGGCCGTCACCTGTGCGCCGATCGCGGCAACCGACGCGTCGACCGCGTCCTGGAACTTGCCGATGTCGCGCAGTCGACGCAGATCGTTGCCGGACGCGAGGATCGCCCGGCCCTCGGCCGCGATCCGATGATTCGCGCGGAGATAGGCGTCCTCGTCGCCCCCGCCACCGCCGCCGCCGAACGACGTGGCGGCGAGATACGCGACCGCCGCCACGGTCACGACGATCGCCACGACGAGCAGGCGCCGCCGCCCGTAGCTCGCCGGCCCGCTCGGGGGCGGCTGCGCCGGACCGCGGGGGCCGGGTCGACGGGACCGCGCCGGCGCGGGCGGCGGCGCCGGCGGCGCGAGCGCGAGTCGACCGTCGGACGGATCGGGGCGACCCATGGGAGTCAGACTAACTTCGGCGTCACATTTCCGGCCTTCGGAGTCCGCCCGTGCCGCTCACGTCGACCCCCGGTGTCCGCCCGATCGGGTAGCGGCGCGCGGCCCGACAAGCGCGCCACCGTGCACGACGCGGTCGCGGAGCACGTGCGCAGCTGCGACACCCTGCACCTCTACGTCGGGCACACGCGCTGGACGGCCGCGGCGAGCGAGGTCGTCCGCCAGTGGTGGGGGCGGGACCCCGGCTTCACCCTCGTCATGCTCAGCCTGTCGAGTCTGGGGACACTGTTCTTCGAGGGCGGCCTCGTCCGCCGGGTCGTGACCGGCTACTCGGGCGACACGTTCCCGAACTTCACGCCGAACCCCGTCTTCGGTCGTGCCTACGAGCGCGGGGACGTCGAGGTCGAGCACTGGTCGTTCCTCGCGTTCTCGCAGCGGCTCGAAGCGGCGGCGCGCGGCCTTCCCGCAGTCGTGACCCGCTCGATCGCCGGATCGTCGATGGAGGGCAACGAGTCGTTCGCGCGCGCCGACACGCCGTTCGGCGAGGTCGGGCTGTTGGCGCCCCTCGCGCCCGACGTGGCGTTGCTCCACGCGCCGATCGCGGATCGTGCGGGCAACGTCGCGCTGCACCCACCCCTGCTCGAGAACGTATGGGGCGCACTCGCCGCGCGCCGCGGCGCGATCGTCACCGTCGAACGCGTGGTCGACGACCTCCGCCCGTACGCGGATCTCGTGCGTATCCCCGGGCATCGCGTGCTCGCGGTGTGCGAGGCCCCCTTCGGCGCCCACCCGGGTGGCCTGTTCCCCGGTCGGCTCCCGGTCG
>DASRHL010000005.1:0-5030 GCA_035650535.1 Acidimicrobiia bacterium | reverse complement strand
GGTGCGCGACCTTCACGGTCTGCGTCTCGCCCTCGAAGCTCCCGTTCGTGCTGGTGCCGAACAGGCCCTGGCCGGGGTTCAGCGTGTGGCAGCCGTTGCAGGTGAAGCCACTCGGCTGGCCGATGTCGAACGAGAGGCCGTCGGAGCGACGTGGCCCGCTGAAGAAGCTCGCCCCGGCGGCCTGGTCGGCGTTGAGCGTGTTGTGCAGGTCCCGGACCGGGTTCGGCGGCAGGGTGATCTGGAGCGCGAAGGTCGTGAACGCGTTCATCTCCGCCGTCGACGGCAGCGACGCGCGCCCGAGGAGCCCCTGGAACGCCACGATGAAGTTGTTGAAGGAGAGCGACGAGAGGGTCCCCAGGCCGAAGAAGCCGTTCGAGCGATCACCCCGCCAGTGCATCGGGCCGGAGTTCACGAGGCCGCGAAGCGTCTGGGTGGTCATCGGCCCCTTCATCGGATGGAAATTGTGGACGCCCGCGCCGCCGTTCTGGTTGGTCGCGAACTGGCCGAGGTTGATCGTCATGGGGTCCTGGTGGACGTCGTCGTCCGGGTTCCCAAGATCCCACGCGATCTGATCCATGTCGCCGAACGTGTGGCAGCTCGCGCACGACGCTTCGCCGTTCGCCGACGAGAAGTTCGCGTCGTAGAGGAACGGCCGGCCGCTCACGACCGACGCCGGCTCCGGGTTGTAGATCTGGATGTGCTGCACCTCGATGCCGCTCGCAACGTCGATCGACGACACGGCGTCGTCGAAGCGGGTGAGGACGTAGAGGCGTCCGCGCGCCTCGTCGAGCGCGAGCCCGGCGGGGCCGCCGCCGCTCACCGGGATGTAGCTCGTGCTCGTCACCAGGGGATCGAAGGTGTCGTTCTCGAGCGAGGCCGTGTCGAACACGCCGACCTTGGCCGATCCGAACGCCGCGACGTAGAGCGTGGTGCCGTCGCTCGAGACCGCCATGGCGGTCGGGAGCGCGAGGCTGAAGTCCTTCACGAGCGGGTTGAACGACGGGTTCGGCGTCCCGTCCGAGAAGGATGCGAGCACCGAGTAGTCGGGGAACGAGGCGCCGATGTGCTTGTTCAGGTGGCGCGGCTTGACGTTCGCGCCGGTGGGATTCGTCACGTTCGGGTTCTCGACGACCGTGATGTCGGCCTCCGCGAGATGCCCCTGCACCGTCTGCTGGCCGAAGTCGCCCGGTCCCTCGAACCGCCGGAGGTTCTTCGCGTCGGTGTTGCTCACGTAGAGCTTCCCGTTCGCGGGGTTGACGACCATGTTGAAGAGCGTCGTCCCGACGCTCACGTGCGACGCGACCTGTGCCAGCGTGGTCGCGTCGATCGCGAACACGTCCCTGTCCGGCAGCGTGAACCGGACGCCGTTGGTCCAGTTGCGCCCGAGCTCGTCCTCGAAGTGGCCCGTCGCCTTGTTGTACTTGACGATCAGCCCGACCTCGGGCGCGGCGACGCCGGTGCGGTTCACCGCCGGACCGGGGTTGCCGCCCGGGAGCGCGCCGCCCGGGAGTCCCCCCGGCGACGTGATCCCGTCCTGGCTCGAGCAGGCGCTGTTCACCTGGAACCCGTCGCAGACGACGCCCTCACCGACGGTCGTCGTCTGGTTCCCGGTCTCGAAGCCGGCCGCGTAGACGGTGTTCCCATCGGTGCTGACGGCGAGCGCGCGGGGCGTGTCGGTGAACAGCGTGAGGATCTGGAGCGGCGTCCCGCCGAACGTCGTCCCGAGGTTCGTCGCGTCGAAGACCCACACGTCGGCACGGCCGACGCCCGGGGTCGTGAGCTGCGGATCGCCCGCGCCGGGGACCGCGGCGATCGACGGGTCGGTGCGCTGCTGGCCGCGGTGGGCGGTCGTGATGAAGGCGCGGCTCCGGCCGGGTCCGGCGAACACGACGTCGCGCGGCTCGTCGCCGACCACGAGCGTCCGGATGACGTGGGGCGGGCTGGTCGTCAGGTCGACGATCGAGACGCTGTCCGAGAGGTGGTTCACCACCCACGCCTCGCCGTTGCTGCGGGCGGCGACCGCGACCGGCTCCATGCCGACCGGCACCGACCAGAGCGGCGAGAGCCCGGCCCCGGACACCGCGAACACCTGCAGGCGGGCGTCGGGGGTGTTGACGGCGAGGAGCCGGGAGCCGTCGGGCGTGAGGGCGAGCGGCCGGACGAGCCCGGATTCGAACTCGATGAACGAGGCCGCCCGGACGTCGCGCACGGCGGTCAGCGCGAGGGTGAGCACCCCGATACATGCGATGGCGTGACGCGCAGCTCCGCGGCTCGGACGAACGGTCGTCATCGTGCTTGGCCCCTCCCCCGGGGGGCGCACTGTACCGAGACTCGCGGTTCGGGGTCCAGCGGTTTCTGGAGGTTGGAACGCATGGCCGGAAGGGCTTCACCGGGCCCGGACCGGGGCGTAGTCTTCCCCCGTCACGGACCCTTTCCTGGAGCTCCTCGGCGTCCGCCTGCCGATCATTCAGGCCCCGATGGCCGGCGTGTCGTCCCCCGCGATGGCGTCTGCCGTCGGCAAGGCGGGCGCGCTCGGGTCGATCGCGGTCGGCGCGACGGACGCGGCCGGTGCGCGCGCCATGATCCGTGCCGCCCGCGCGACGTCGAGCGGGCCGCTCAACGTCAACGTCTTCTGCCATCGACGGCCGGTCGCGAACCGGGCCGTCGAGGCGGCGTGGATCGCGCGCTTCGCCCCGGACTTCGATGCGCTCGGCGCGACACCGCCGGCGGCGCTGGCCGAGATCTATCGCAGCTTCGTCGACGACCCGGACATGCTGGCGATGCTGCTCGACGAGCGGCCGTCGGTGGTGAGCTTCCACTTCGGCGTGCCTGCGGCGGCGTCGATCCGCGCGCTCCGCGAGGCGGGGATCGTTCTCCTCGCCTCGGCGACGAATCTCGCCGAGGCGCGGGCGGCCGCGTCGGCGGGCATCCATGCGGTCGTCGCCCAGGGATGGGAGGCCGGCGGCCACCGCGGCGTCTTCGATCCCGACGCGCCCGACGAGGCGATCGGCACGCTCGCGCTCACCCGTCTGCTCGTCCGCGAGCTCGGTCTTCCGGTCATCGCCGCCGGCGGAATCATGGACGGCGCCGGGATAGCGGCCGCGCTCGCGCTCGGCGCGTCCGCCGCGCAGCTCGGCACCGCATTCGTCGCCACGGATGAGAGCCTCGCCGACGCCGGCTTCCGCGCGGCGCTCGCGGGCGACGCCGCGCATCACACCGTCATGACCCGCGCGATCTCGGGGCGGCCGGCCCGGAGCCTCGCGACGCGCTTCACCGCGCGGGCGGCGGCCGTCGCGCCGGGCGACGTCCCGGGGTATCCGATCGCGTACGATCTCGGGAAGGCGCTCCACGCTGCGGGAAAGAAGAAGGGTGAGTTCGGCTTCGGCGCGTACTGGGCCGGGCAGGGCGCACCGCTCGCGCGGCCGATGCCCGCGGTACGCCTCGTCGCGACGCTCGCGGCCGAGCTCGACGAGGCGCGGCGCCGCGTGTGACATCGGGTGTCAAATTTGCCGCGCGGCGCCATGCCGGTGGCGGTCGGTTGGCGTGCGGAGCAGCGTCCGCCGTGGAACGGAGACGTACGACGCACGCTAGATAGCAGGGTCCCTGGCATCGCATCCCGCGAAGCCGGTAGGCCGCCGTCACGCCTTGGCGTGACGGCAGTCGGTGGCTCGACCTTTGCTCTCTATGGCCGGATGCACGCGCGCCCGGAAACCGCGGGCGCCCGTGGCCCCTCCTCCCCCTCCGCGCCTCGTCCTGCAGACCCGGGCCGCGAGCGCTTCCGCCGATGGCTCGTGGCGGTCGAACGACTGCCCGCGCTTCCCGACATCGCGGCGGGTTCGCTCGCGCTCCTCGACCGGGACGACTGCAAGCTCGCCGACCTCGCCGCGTACCTCGCCGCGGATCAGGCGATCACCGCGGGACTGCTGCGGCTCGCGAACTCCGCATTCTACGCGCCCGTGCGGATCAGCGACCTGACGCACGCCGTGACCCGGCTCGGCTTCGCGCGCGTACGCGACCTGGTCGTCGGCCTGTCGGTATGGAGCTCGTTCGGCAGCGACGCCACGCGGCGCAACGCGCTCTGGATCCACAGCGCCCTGGTGGCAGGGGCCGCGAAAACCCTCGCGCAGCGCACCGGACGGGACGACGGTGAAGCGTTCACCGGCGCGGTCGTTCACGACGTCGGGAAGCTCCTCCTCGGCCTGCGCGTCGGCGATCCGTACTGGGCGTTGATGGACGCGTCCGACGGGCGGGAATCGGACCTCGTCGCCGCCGAGGTTCGCGAGTTCGGGTGCCATCACGGCACGGTCGGCGGATCGCTGTTCGAGGTCTGGCGTCTCCCGCCGGCGCTCGTCGAGGTCGTGCGGCATCATCACGACCCGCTGCTGCCGGGACAGCGACTCGACTCGAGGACGATCGTCCGCATCGCCGACCGCCTCGTCGAGGCGACGGATCCGGCGACCCGGACGCTCGACGAGGAGGCGTTCCGCGAAGTCGATCGGGTCGCGCCGGGGCTCGTGAACCGCGAACGGTGGCCGGCGACCTGGGCCCGGATCGCGCGCGAGCAGCAGGTCATCTCGGCGATATTCCTCTGAGACGGCGTCCCGCTGCCTTCCGGGGCACCGCTCGGGTGACGCTCGTCGGTCGAAACCGTACCGCGTCGCCGGTCTCCGCGCCGGGTGGCCATGCGAAGACGCACAGCGCGCGGGCCGTGGGCGGCGGACCCGCGTCGGCGGCCCGCCGGCGACGTGTCGCGTCGTCCCTGGCGCAACTCTTGCTGTTCGCGGGCCCGGGATGGAGCACCGCGGACCGGAGGGGGACGGCAGGGCGATAGGGCGGCCGCCCGAGATCAGCATCGCCACGTACCGCGTGCTGCTCGGCCTGCTGGTCGTCGCGGCGACCTGGGTCGATCCGAAGGTCGGTGGAAAATTCCATCTCGATGCCGAGGCCGGCGTCGCGCTCGCGATGTACCTCGGCTACGCGATCGCCATCTGGGTCGCGCTGTCGCGGCAATGGATCACGGTCCGGACCGA
>DASRHL010000004.1:0-4489 GCA_035650535.1 Acidimicrobiia bacterium | reverse complement strand
GAGATCGTGAACGCGGTGCGCTGCACCTCGGTGTTGTGGGCCACCATCAGCGGCAACTGGAGCCGGTCGAGGACCTCGCCCTCGGTCGGCAGGCAGATGACGCCGCTCGTGTGGCGGATCATGAACGCCATCGTCTCGGGGGTGACCTTCTCCGCCGCCATGATCAGGTCGCCCTCGTTCTCGCGGTCGGCGTCGTCGACGACGACCACGAGCTCGCCCCGGGCGACGGCGGCGATGGCGTTCTCGATCTGCGTGAACGGCATGACGGGGAAACCTTTCACTGACCGGCGGCCTCCGCCACCGGCACCCTGCCCGAGGCGGCGAGCAGCCGCTCGACGTACTTGGCCAGCACGTCGACCTCGAGGTTGACACGGTCGCCGGGCTCGCGCACGCCCAGGGTCGTGACCGCGAGCGTGTGCGGGATCAGCGCGACGCCGAACGCGCCCGCCGCGCCGGGCCCGCCGTCGTCGACGTTGGTCACGGTGAGACTCACGCCGTCGACCGTGACCGACCCCTTCTCCACGACGTAGCGCAGCAGCCCGGGCGGTGGCTCGACCTCGACGCGCGTCGAGCCGTCGGCGAGCGGCCGGCGGCTGCGGACCGTCCCGACGCCGTCGACGTGGCCCTGGACGACGTGACCTCCGAGCCGGTCGGCCAACCGGACGGGGCGCTCGAGGTTGACCGGGTCACCGGGGCCGAGGTCACCGAGGGTCGTCCGGTCGAGCGTCTCCACCTGCGCGTCCGCCGCCCACCAGCCGGCGCCCAGCTCGACGACGGTCAGGCAGCAGCCGTTGACCGCGATCGACGCGCCGAGCACGGCGTCCTCGAGCACCTGCCGGCACTCGAGCGCGATGCGCGCGCCCCCCTCGTTCGGCACCACCGCGCGCACCCGGCCCAGCTCCTCGACGATTCCCGTGAACATCATTCCCGCTCTCGGCGCACGTCGTAGTCGAGGCGCACGTCGCCGCCCAGACGGGTGACCTCGGTGAGGACGAAGCGCGGCGCGTCGGCGATCGTCGCCGGGCCGGGGTGGTCGAACGCGGGCCGTCCGCCGGGGCCGAGCGCGGTGGCGCCGACGTAGGCGACGATCCGGTCGGCGAGGCCGGCGGCGAGGAGCGCGCCGTGCACCGTCGCTCCCCCCTCGACCAGCGCCTGCAGGACGCCGTCGCGCCCGAGCAGCTCGAGCACGGCGGTCAGGTCGACCCCGTCGCCGCCGCGGTCGGGTGCGACGACCTCGACCTTGGCCCCCGCCGCCCGCCACGCGTCGACCGCCGTGCTGGGGGCGTGCTCGGTCGTGACGACGAGCGTCGGGGCGAGGTCGACGTCGAAGAGCGGACCGTCGGCGGGGACGCGGCCGCGGCCGTCGAGCAACACCCGCAGCGGCGCCCGTTCGACCGCGGGCCCGGAGGCGTCGCGCGCGGTCAGCGCGGGCCGGTCGGCGAGCGCGGTGCCCGCGCCGACGACGATCGCCTGGGAGTCGGCCCGCAGGCCGTGGGCGTCGGCCCGCGCCGCCTCGCCGGTGATCCAGCGCGACGACCCGTCCGCGGCCGCCGTGCGCCCGTCGAGGCTCACGGCCGTCTTCAGCAGGCACAGGGCCCGGCCGGTGCGCCGGTGGTGCAGGTAGGGCGCGAGGCCCCGCCGCGCCTCGGCCGCGACCTCCTCGGGACCGAGGTGCACGTCGAGGCCGCGGGTGCGCAGATCGTCGACGCCCCGCCCGGCGACCAGCGGGTCGGGGTCGGTGAGCGCGACCACGACGCGCGCCACGCCCGCCACGACGAGCGCGTCCGCGCACGGCGGGGTGCGACCGTGATGGGCGCACGGTTCGAGGGTCACGTAGGCGGTGCCGCCCCGGGCCCGGTCGCCGGCCTGGGCCAGGGCGACGATCTCGGCGTGGCGCGAGCCGGGAGGCTCGGTGGTGCCCTCCCCGACGACGGTCTCGCCGTCGGCGGCGACGAGCACGCAGCCCACCCAGGGGTTCGGTGCCGTGCGGCGGCGGCCGAGGGCACCGAGCGCGACGGCCCGCCGGAGGAACCGGGCGTCGCGTGCCCCGGTTCCGCTCGGCCCCGTCGTCGGTGTCGCGGCCACGCGTCGTTCCGCCTTCTCCCGCTCTGCGAGCGGGGACCGCCCTCGGGGAGCGGCCCGGCGGGGCGCGCGCGGCGCCGCCGTCCGCCCTCTCCCATCCGGACTCTCACCGTCGGCCCCGGACTGGCCCGCCCGCGCCGGGCGCGGACCGGGCGTCACCGGGTCGACCGCACGGCCGGCTGCCGTGGGCTCGCGGGCTCCCACCGGATCACCGGTGGCCACCGCCGGTCGGGACTTGCACCCATCCCCGAGGGCTTGCACTGGTTTTCCCCAAGGCTAGCGCGCGCGGAAGGCGAAAACTGAAACACGTTCTAGGTGTACCCGGAGCGTGACGGTGCGGGCCGCCCCTAGTGCGGGCGACCGCCGGCGAGGAGCTCGAGGGCGTGCGGGATCGCGGGAAGGACGGCCTCGAGGCACTCGACCGCGCCGCCGGCCGAGCCGGGCAGGTTGCAGATCAGCGCCGGGCCGAGGGTGCCGCAGACGCCGCGCGAGAGCATGCCGAAGGGCCGACCGTCGGCGTTGCTCGCCACCCGCATCGCCTCGGCCAGCCCGGGTGCCTCGCGCTCGATCACGGCGCGCGTCCCTTCGGGGGTGAGGTCGCGGGGCCCGAAGCCGGTCCCGCCGGTGGTGACGACGAGCCCGGCGAAACCGCCCGCGAGGTCACGCAGCGCCGCCGCGACCGCGTCGATGCCGTCGGCCACCACGCGGTGGTCGATCACGGCGAATCCGGCGGCGACGAGCCGCTCGACCAGGGCGCGGCCCGACTTGTCGTCGCGGGTGCCGTCGGCGACGCCGTCGGAGACGGTGAGGACCTTGGCGACGAGGCGGCCCGGTTCGCTCATGCGGTGATTGCGGCGGCCGCGGCCCGGATCTCATGGGCGGCGGCCGCGGGATCGGGCGCGTGGAAGATCGCGCTGCCGGCGACGAGGATGTCGACGCCGGCGGCGGCCGCCAGGGGCGCGGTCTCGGCGTTGATCCCGCCGTCGATCTCGAGCTCGACGGAGAGGCCGCGCGCCGTGATCTCGGCGCGCGCGGCGCGGAGCTTGTCGAGCGACTCGGGGATGAATGCCTGCCCGCCCCAACCCGGGTGAACGCTCATGATCAGCAGCAGGTCGATGTCGTCGAGGTACGGGAACGCCCGCTCGACGGGGGTCTCGGGGTTCACCACCAGGCCGACGCCGCAGCCGAGCGCGCGCAGCGTGTCGAAGCGCGGGCGCGGGTCGCCGAGCTCGACGTGCACGATGCACCGGTCGGCACCGGCTTCGGCGAAGTCCTCGAGGAGGACCTCGGGGTTGTCGACCATGAGGTGGCAGTCGAGGAACAGATCCGTGCGCTTCCGCAGCGACGCGACCACCGGTGGCCCGATCGTCAGGTTGGGCACGAAATGGCCGTCCATCGCGTCGACGTGGAGGAGGTCGGCTTCCGCGCTCACGCGTTCGACCTCGTCGGCCAGGCACGCGAAGTCGGCCGACAGGATCGAGGGCGCGATCTTCATCGCCGTCAAGCTACCGCCCTGCGCCGGAGTGAGAGCACGAACATGCCGTCGGTGTCGGCCGCGTTCGGGAGGAGCAGCGCGCCCGGTCCGTGCGGGCGCCACGGCGCGGGCGGGCGCGGCTCGGGTGCGAAGCCGTCGAGCACCTCGACCGCCCACTCGGCGACGCCGACCGTCTCGGCCGCGGTGAGGGTGCACACGGAGTAGACGAGCCGGCCCCCGGGCCGCACCGCGGTCGCGGCCTCTCGGAGCAGGTCCCGCTGCAACGCCGCGAGCCCGGGGACGGCGTCCGGTCGCGTCCGCCACCGCGCCTCGGGGCGGCGGCGGAGGACACCGAGGCCACTGCACGGCGCGTCGACGAGCACCGCGTCGAACGGTGCCAGCGCCTCCGCCACCGGCAGCCGGCGGCCGTCGCAGCGGACCAGGCCGAGGTTCGCGAGCCGGAGTCGTGCCGCGGCCGCGCCGACGAGCCGCAGGCGTCCCGCGTCGACGTCGCCGGCCACGACCTGCCCCGCGTCGCCGACGCGCTCGGCCAGCGCGGTCGCCTTGCCCCCGGGCGCGGCCGCCACGTCGAGGATGCGCTCGCCGGGGGCGGGCGCGAGCACCGCGACGACGGCCTGGCTGGCCTGGTCCTGCGGGGTGGCCCGCCCCTCCACCACGGACGGGAGGGCCGCGGGGTCACCGGCGCCGCGCACGATCACCGCCTCGGGCACGAGGCGTCCGCGCTCGACCGTCGCGCCCGCGTCGACGATCTCGGCCGACAGCGACTCGGGCGTCGTGACCCGGGGATTGGGCCGGAGCGTCATGGCCGCGGCGCGGTTGCCCGCGGCGAGGACGTCCTCCACGGCGTCGCCGGTGACGGCCCGGAGCTCCTCGACGACCCAGTCGGGGTACGACGCACGCGTCGCGAGGTCG
>DASRHL010000003.1:0-6240 GCA_035650535.1 Acidimicrobiia bacterium | reverse complement strand
GAGTTCATCGTGCGCTTCACGCACGACGTCGAGATGGACGCCGTGCTCCCCGGGGTGCCTCCGACGGGCCGGCGGGTCGAGCTGCCGCACGTCGCCGTCGTCGGCTTCGAGAACGGCAAGGTCGCGTTCGAGCGGATCTACTGGGACCAGGCGTCCCTGCTGGTGCAGATCGGGCTGATCGACCCCGACGGGCTCCCGGTGGTGGGAGCGGAACAGGCCCGTGTCGTGCTCGATCCGAGCCGGCCCCGCAACGAGCTCATCACGCGCGCCGAACCGTCCGCGTGATCAGCCCGCGACCGGCACCTGCCGGCTGAGGAAGTCGACCGCGTCGTCCCAGGCCTGGTCGGCGGTCGCTTCGTCGTAGAACGTCGAGGCCTCGGCGCTGAACGCGTGCTGCGCGCCCGGGTAGGTCCGGATCGTGGCGTCGACGCCCCACCGCTCCAGCCGGCCGCGCAGCTCGGGCAGCCGCGCGGGCGGGAGCACGACGTCGAGGTCGCCGATCAGGAACAGCGTCGGGCACCGGATGTTCCACAGCAGGTCCATCGCGTGGACGGGCCGGCGGTCGTCGATCACGTCGAACGTCGGCTGGCTGGGGTAGAAGAGCACGGCTGCCGCGAGGTCGTGGCGCAGGCAGGCGGCGAACAGCGCGAGTGTCGCGCCCGTGCAGTACCCCCAGCTCGCGATCCGGCCGCCGTCCACGTCGGCACGGGCCGCGAGGAGATCGATACCCGCGAGCAGGTCGTGGATCGCGCGCCGGAAGTCGAGCGCGTCGAGGTGGCGGACCATCCCGTCGATGTCCGTGTAGTCCTCGGGGTCCTCGGGCCCGCCACCGCGGTAGTAGTCGGGGACGATCGCGACGTAGCCGAGGTGGGCGAGCGTCGCCGCGACGCGCCGGATGTAGGAGTTGATGCCCGTGCCCTCCGCGCCGACGGCGACGGCCGGATGCCGACCGGGTGACGCCGGTCGGGCCAGGAAGGCGGTCGTCGCGCCGTCGCGCGTCACAAGGTCGACGGTCTCGGTGACGACGCCGTCGTACTGCTCGTGGTCGGGCCGGACGGTCATGGTCCGCTCTCCGTGATCGCGTCAGGGGTCAGGTAGGGCTGCGGGAGCCGGGCCATCATGGCGCCGTCGACCGGGACGGCGACGCCGGACACGTACGCCGCGTCGTCGGACGCCAGGAACGCGGCGACCGACGCGATGTCCTCCGGGCGGCCGAGTCGCTTCATCGGGATCTGGGCCGCGTAGAACTCGAGGTCGGGAGCGAACCGCACGAACGCGGGTGTCTCGATCGGCCCGGGGCAGATCGCGTTCGCTCGCACCCCGAACGGCCCGCCCTCGACCGCTGCGCTGCGGGTCAGGTTGATGACGGCCGCCTTGGCCGCACCGTACGACGACCGGCCGGCGGCGGCCGCGAACCCCGCGTTCGACGCGGTGTTGACGATGGCGCCGGCGCGCTGTTCCTTCATGACCCGCAGCGCGGCGCGCATCCCGTAGAGCACGCCGTAGAGGTTGACCCGCAGCACCTCGTCGAACGTCTCGTCGGAGACGTCGACGATGGTGTCGGGCAGGCCGTAACCCGCATTGTTGTGCATCACGTCGAGGCGGCCGTGGCGCTCGACCGCGGCCGCCACCAGCGCGTCGACGTAGGCGGGGTCGGTCACGTCCCCGACGTGGGCGGACGCGCTCCCGCCGGCCCGGCCGACGGCGTCCGCCGTCTCGGCGGCCGTCGTGCCGTCGCGGTCGTTGACGAGCACCTGTGCACCCTCGGCCGCGAAGCGCCACGCGGTCGCCCGGCCGATGCCCGACCCGGCTCCGGTGACGACCGCGACCTTCCCTTCGAGCCGACGCCCGGCCGTCACGTCAGCTCGCTCCGGCTCCGGTGAAGCGCTCGAACGCGGTGTCGGTGTCGGGCCTGCCGCTCACGTGCCCTCCGTGGTCATGCGCTTCACCGCCTCGTCGCGAAGGGCGGCCTTCGCGATCTTGCCGAGCAGCGACTCGGGGAGCTCGTCGACCACGTAGACCCGCCGGGGGACCTTGAAGTCGGCGAGCTGCGAGGCGCACGTGTCGAGCGCCTGCCGCCGCACCTCCTCCTCGTCGGCCCCCGGGTGGAGGGTGACGAACGCGACCGCGACCTCGTCGAGGATCGGATCGGGCCCTGCGACGACGGCGGCGCTCGCGATGCCGGGCACCCCGGCGAGGACCCGTTCGACCTCGCCGGCGGCGACGTTCTCGCCGCCCACCTTCAGCATGTCCTTGGCGCGCCCGGCGAACTGCAGCGCGCCGCTCGGGAGTCGCACGACGCGATCGCCGGTGCGGAAGTAGCCGCGCTCGTCGAACGCGTCGGCTGTCGCAGTCGGGTCGTTGAGGTACTCGGCGAACACGGAGAGCCCGCGCACGCCACCGACGAGGAGATCGCCGGGCTCGCCGACCGGCGCGTCGCTCCCGTCCGCCCGCGCGACCCGGATCTGGTACTCGAGCGCGGCGCGGCCGATGGCGCCGTCGTCGACCGGGAAGTCGGGGTCGTTGACGATCGGCTGGGTCACGACCTCGGTCATGCCCCAGGCGTTGAAGAGCGTGACGCCGAAGTGCTCCGCGATCGCGGGTGTCTCCATGCCGAACTGCCAGGCCCGGTAGTGATGCTCGGGCACGGGTTGCTGACCGGCGGTCTTGAGGAGGATGCCGAGCACGTTCGTCTGGGTGCATCGGTGGCGCAGCGAGATCTCCCAGAACCGGCTCGCGGTGAACTTCGGGATGAGGACGACGGTCGCGCCCACCCAGAACGCCGAGAGCGTCTGCCAGGAGAGCGCCGCGGTGTGGAAGAGCGGCGCGTACACGAGCACCACGTCGTCGGTCGCGAACCGCGCGTGGGCCGCGCCGACGCGGCCGCCCCACAGCGCGTTCGCGTGCGTGAAGAGCACGGCCTTCGGGCGCGATGTCGTCCCTGAGGTGAACTGCACACACAGCGGCGCCGCCGGGTCGGGTGCGCGCTCGGGGACCGATCCCGGGTCGGCACGGAGGGCGGGGCAGGTGCCGGTCCGGTCGTCGATCGTGACCGTCCACGGCAGGTCGGCGCCGCTCGCGGTCAGGCGCTCGACCAGGTGCTCGTGGGTGACCGCGCCGACGGCACCGGTGAGGTCGAGGGCGTGGCGCAGCTCGTCGGCCGCGTAGCGCGTGTTGGTGTCGATCGCGACCGCGCCGATGCGCGCGCACGCGAACCAGCAGAACAGGAAGGCGGGCGAGTTCTCGAGGAGGAGCACCACGGCGTCGCCCGCACCGACGCCGCGCTCGGCGAGACCGGCCGCGACCTCGGCCACCTCGTCGGCGAACTGCCGGTACGTCCACGACGTCGCGTCGGCGTCACCCGGCTCCCACACGAGGAAGGTCCGGTCGCCGAAGCGGGTGACGCGCTCCACGAGCGCCGTGTCGACGTCCATCCCGTTGAACGGGTGGATCGCGGGCAGCGTGACGCCGGTCGTGATCCCCACCACGGGGGACGTTAACGCCGCCCGGCGAGACCCGGCGAGGTGACCGGCGCGGCCCGTCGAGCAGCTCGCGTGTGCGGGCCCGGGCGGCATGCCACTCGGCCGCGACCCGGAGAGCCCGTCACCGTGCGAGAACGCGTCTCCCGCCACCCGCGTCGCCATAGTCTGGCCCCGTGGCCGCGACCACGATCGGAGGCGAGGCGTTCGTCGCGTCCGAGATGGGACTGGTCTCGGGCGACGCGCACGTCAACGAGCCGCGCGACCTGTGGCGAGCGAACCTGCCGCCGTCGCTCCGGTCGCACGCGCTCCAGGGCATTCGGGCCGGCGACGACGGCAGTTGGGAGATCCTCTTCGAGAGCGAGCGCATCGACGCGACCCTCACCGACGAGGAGGAACGGATGCGCCAGAGCGACGCCGATCACCGCTTCGCCGTCATGCGCGAGGAGGGCGTCGTCGCCGAGTGTGTCTTCCCGACGGTCGGGCTCTACGTCTGGATGCTCCACGACGCCGCCGGCGGCGCCGCGGCGTGCCGGGTGTACAACGAATGGATCGCCGACGGGTTGGCCCGGCACTCCCCGCGCTTCAAGTGCGCGGGTCTCGTGCCGACCTGGCGTCTCGCCGACGCGCTGGCCGAGGTCGAGTGGATCGTCGACGCCGGCCTCGCCGCGGTCATGCTGCCGGTCGTCGCCTCACCCGACTGGAACCATCGGAGCTGGGCGCCGCTGTGGCGCGCGGTCGAGGAGTCGGGCCTCCCTGTCGTCATGCACCAGGGGACCGGCCACGACATGCTCTTCTACCGCGGCCCCGGCGCGGGCGTGTCGAACCTGCTGGCCACGCAGTCGATGGCGCCGCGGACGGCTGCACTTCTCGCGAACGCGGGCGTCCTGGCCGCGCACTCCGAGCTGCACGTGGTGTTCGTCGAGTTCAACGTGGGCTGGCTCGCCTGGCTCATGCAGACGCTCGACTTCTACACCGAGTCGTTCCGCGCCTACGGCTCAACACCGTCCGGCAAGAAGTGGATCGACCCCGAGCTCCCCGAGCCACCCAGCGCGTACCTGCGCCGCCAGGTGCACGCGACCTTCCAGGACGACCCCGTGGGCCTCCACAATCTCGCGCTGACGGGCGCAGGCGCGCTCGTCTGGGGCAACGACTATCCACACGAGGAGGGCACGTACCCGGCGTCGCGCGCCACCGTCGACCGGCTGGCCGCGGAGCTCACCGCGGCCGACGCGCGCCGGGTGTTCCGTGACAACGCGGCGGAGCTGTTCCACTTCCGCGAGGACGACCTCACACCTCTCCGCTGAGCACGACCTCGCGCTGGTCGGGGATGGGGACGAGCTGGGCATAGTCGACGAACGCGCGCAGCGTGTGGCCGCCGTCGACGGTGAGGAGCTGGCCGGTCGTCCACGACGACTCCGGGCCGGCGAAGTAGCGGACGGCGTGCGCGATGTCGTCGACCTCGCCGCTGCGTTGGAGCGCCTGCTGGGCGAGGAACGCGTCGACCATCGTCTGGTTCGCGAACATCCGCTCCGTCGTCGGCGTGCGCGTCAACCCCGGCTGAACCGAGTTGACGCGGATGTTGTAGCGACCGAGCTCGTCGGCCGCGACGCGCACGAGCTGGTCGACGGCCGCCTTCCCCGCGCAATACGACGACAGGTACTGGCAGCTGAAGACGGCTGCCGTCGACGAGATCGCGACGAAGGAGCCGGAGCCGGCGCGCAGCATCGCGTGGCCCGCGTACTTGAGGACGAGGAAGATGGGCCGCGTGTTCTGCAGGACCTCTCGGTCGAACTCGTCGTCGTCGAACAGGAGGACCGGTTTCACCGAACCTCCGCCCGGCACGACCACCGCGATGTGCAGCCGCCGCTCGGCGTCGGACGCCGCGTCCACCGCGGCGCGCACGCTCGCCGCGTCGAGCACGTCGCACACGGTGTACTCGACGGACAGTCCCTCCGAAGCGAGCGACTCCTGCGCGCCGCGCAGCTTGTCCTCCGTGCGGCCGGCGATCGTGACGGCCGCGCCGTCCCGCGCGAGCAGGCGGGCCGAGCCCAGGCCGATCCCGCTGCCGCCGCCGATGACCAGCGCGCGCCGGCCGTCGAGAGGGAGGTCCATCTGAGTCCTTTCGTCGGATGGGTGGAGCCGCGTGCCCGGCTACAGCGTCAGTGGCCGGTTGGTGAAGCGCCGCTGCGACGGCGACCAGAACCAGCCGCCGCCGGCCTTCGTGCCGCCGTCGGTGGGGATGTTGTGCCCGGTGACGAAGGCCGACATGTCGGACGCGAGGAACAGGGCGACCCGGGCCTGGTCCTCGGGCCAGCCGAGCCGGCCGACGGGTGCCCACGACTCCCACATCGCGTCGTACTCGCTGACCGGCCCGTAGTCGACCTGTGGTGACTGGGTCAGGTCGGGCCCGATGCCGTTGACCCGGATGCCGTGGCGACCCATCTCGACCGCGAGGCACGTCGTGAAGTGCGCCGAGGCCGCCTTCATCGCGCCGTACACCGGCTCGCCGGGGTAGCCCCGCAGGCCCTCGACCGAGTGCACGTTGACGATCGACCCGCCGCCGCCGTCGATCATCGCGTCGAGGAAGGCACGCGTGACGGCGAAGAAATGGCGCAGGTTGATCTGGTACATCGCGTCCCACGACTCGGGCGTCGACTTCCGAAAGCGCACGAGCGGCCGGTAGTCGCCCACGTTGTTGACGAGCACGTCGATCTTCCCGTGCGCGCCCAGCACCGACTCCGCGAGCCGGGCGACGTCC
>DASRHL010000002.1:0-6836 GCA_035650535.1 Acidimicrobiia bacterium | reverse complement strand
TGCAGGATGCCGCCGTGGCGGTAGTAGTCGGCTTCCTTCGGCGTGTCGATGCGCAGGCGGACGTCAAATTGCTTGCCGTCAGCAGTGACCGTCAGTGTCGGCGGCACCGGCCCGGCGTTGAGGCCGTCGATCCCGCTGATGGAGAACACTTCGTGGCCGGTGAGCCCCAGCGTCGACACGGTGTCGCCGTCGAGGAACTGCAGCGGCAGCACGCCCATCCCGATCAGGTTCGAGCGGTGGATGCGCTCGAAGCTCTCGGCGATCACCGCCCGCACGCCCAGCAGGTAGGTGCCCTTGGCCGCCCAGTCACGCGACGAGCCCGAGCCGTACTCCTTGCCGGCGAGGATCACCAGGGGCGTCCCCTCCGCCTTGTACCGCATGGACGCGTCGTAGATCGACATCTGGTCGCCCTCGGGGAGCTTCAGCGTGACGCCGCCCTCCGTTCCGGGCGCGAGCCGGTTGCGGATGCGGGTGTTGGCGAACGTGCCGCGGATCATGACCTCGTGGTTGCCGCGCCGCGCCCCGTACGAGTTGAAGTCGGCCGGTTGGACGCCGTGCTCGATCAGCCACCGACCGGCGGGGCTGTCGGCGCGGATGGTGCCCGCGGGGGAGATGTGGTCGGTGGTCACGCTGTCGCCGAGGAGCGCGAGGACGCGCGCACCCTCGACGTCGCGCACCGGCTCGGGCTCGGCCGGGAGGCCGTCGAAGAACGGGGGCTTGTGCACGTACGTCGACGACTCGTCCCACGCGTACCGGTCGCCGACGGGCACGCGCAGGTGCTGCCAGCGGTCGTCGCCCGTGAAGACCTCGGCGTACGTGCGGCGGAACATGTCGGACTCGACGGCGGTCTCGATCGTCGCCGCGACCTCGGCGCTCGTCGGCCAGATGTCGCGGAGGAAGACGGGTGCCCCGTCGTCGCCGGTTCCGAGCGGTTCCTCGTACATGTCGACGTCCATCGTTCCCGCCAGCGCGTACGCGACGACGAGCGGCGGCGACGCGAGGTAGTTCATGCGAACGTCCGCGTTGATGCGGCCCTCGAAGTTGCGGTTGCCCGAGAGGACGGCCGCGACGGCGAGCCCGTGCTCGTTGACCGCGGCCGAGATCTCCGGTGCGAGCGGGCCGGAGTTCCCGATGCAGGTGGTGCAGCCGTAGCCGACGAGGTTGAACCCGAGCTCGTCGAGGTACCGGGTGAGCCCGGCGCGCTCGAAGTAGTCCGTGACGACCTTCGATCCCGGCGCCAGGGTCGTCTTGACCCAGGGCTTCACGCGCAGGCCGCGCTGCACCGCGTTGCGGGCCAGCAGCGCGGCCGTGAGCATCACCGACGGGTTCGACGTGTTCGTGCAGCTCGTGATCGCCGCGATCACGACGTGCCCGTGGTCGACGACGCAGCGCGTGCCGTCGGCGAACGTGACCGGCACCGGCTGGGTGGGTCGGCCCGGGCTGGGCGCGGCCGTCACCTGGTGGGGCGGCTCCTCGACGGCGCCGGCGGCCGGGGCGGGAGCGTCGCTCGCGGGGAACGACTCGGCCGACGCCTCGTCGACGCTGCCGGCGGCCGGCTCGGGCAGTGACGACACCATCGCCTCGGCGAACATCGCCTTCGCGCGGTCGAGGGGAACGCGGTCCTGGGGCCGCGACGGGCCGGCCAGGCTCGGGACGACGGTCGAGAGGTCGAGCTCGAGCGTCTCGGAGAACGTCGGCGTGGCGTCGGGGTCGAACCAGAGTCCCTGCTCCTTGGCGTACGCCTCGACCAGCGTGACCTGCTCGTCGGTGCGGCCGGTGAAGCGCAGGTAGCGCAACGTCTGCGCGTCGATCGGGAAGATCGTGATCGTCGAGCCGTACTCGGGCGACATGTTGCCGATCGTCGCCCGGTTCTCGACCGGGATCGTGCCCACGCCCGGCCCGTAGAACTCGACGAACTTGCCGACGACGCCGTGGCGCCGCAGCAGCTCCGTGACGGTCAGCACCAGGTCGGTCGCGGTCGAGCCCTCGGGCAGCTCGCCGTGCAGCCGGAAGCCGACGACGGGCGGGACGACCATCGAGATCGGCTGGCCCAGCATCGCGGCCTCGGCCTCGATGCCGCCGACGCCCCAGCCGACGACGCCGAGCCCGTTCACCATCGGCGTGTGCGAGTCGGCGCCGACGAGCGTGTCGGGATAGGCCTGCCCGTCGGCGTTGGTGAAGACGACGCTCGCGAGGTACTCGAGGTTGACCTGGTGGCAGATCCCGGTGTCGGGCGGGACGACGCGCAGGCCGTTGAACGCGCCCTGACCCCAGCGCAGGAACTGGTAGCGCTGCTCGTTGCGGGCGAACTCCAACTCGGCGTTGCGCGCGAAGGCGACGGACGTGCCGTAGACGTCGGCGACGACCGAGTGGTCGACGACCAGGTCGGCGGGGATCAGCGGATCGACACGGCGCGGGTCGCCGCCGAGGGCTTCGAGGGCGTCGCGCATCGCGGCGAGGTCGGCGACGGCGGGGACGCCGGTGTAGTCCTGCCAGAGGATGCGGGCAGGCGAGAACGCGAGCTCACGATCGCCGGCCGCTCCGTCCCACGCGGCGAGGGCGCGGATGTCGTCGGGGGTGACGCTCACGCCGTCTTCGTGGCGCAGCAGGTTCTCGAGCAGCACCTTGAGGGAATAGGGGAGCTGCGCGCCGAGCTCGCCGAGGCGGAAGATCTCGTACGACGCGCCACCGACCTGGAGGCGGCCCCTGGTCCCGAAGCTGTCAGCGCTCATGACGTGGCACCTGCCTTCCCTGGGTCGGGCTGCTCTCCCTCGGTGAGCTTGCCCCAGAACAGCAGCCGCTTGAACGTGTAGAAGTAGGGCGACCGGTCGCCGAGCACGTCCAGCAACCGGCGGCGGTACCGGTCGAGGTACCGCTCGTAGAGCTCGGGCGGGAACGCGCGCTCGAAGCGCGTGAGCGTCGTGCCCTTCGTCCACTCCACGACGTCGGCGGTCGACCCGAGGTGGTGGCCGTACACCTGGAGGCGCACGTGCTGCTCCGCGAAGCCGAGCTCGTCGAGCAGCGTCGCGTACCGCTCGGGCGCGAGAACCGGTGTCGCCTCGCCGGGCTCGAGCAGGTCGCGGAACGGCGCTTCGTCGGCGACCTCGAAGGCGAGCGCGTGGGACGGGTGATCGAAGTTCGCCGGCACCTGGACCGCGAGCTGACCTCCGGGTCGGAGCGCGTCGCGCTGCCGTCGGAGGAGGCGGGGGTGATCGGGCACCCAGTGCAGCGCGGCGTTGCTGAAGACGACGTCGTACGCGGCGACCGGGGCGAACGCTCCGATGTCGCCCGGCTCGAAGCGCAGGCCTCCGCCCTCGAGCGCCCGGGCCGTCGCGAGCATCGCCTCGGAGCTGTCGATCCCGACGGTCGTCGCCGCGCCGAGGTGGAGGTGCAGGCGGGCGGTCAGCTCACCCGTGCCGCACCCGAGGTCGACGGCGGCGCCACCGGGGACGGGGCGGACCAGGGCGAGCAGGTCGGCGAAGGGCCTCGACCGCTCGGTGGCGAACTTCCGGTACTGCACCGGGTTCCAGGCGTCGGTCGTCCTCATGGCCCTCTTGTAGCAGACATGTATCGAACATGTCTAGTAGGCGGGGTAGGATCCGGCGCATGGCACGCGACGTGCGGTACCGGACCCTCGCCGCCGAGCTCCGGCGCGCCATCGCCACGGGCGGCTACCCGCCCGGCCAGCTCCTGCCCAGTGAGGCCGAGCTGGCCGCGGCCCACGCCGTGAGCCGGGTGACCGTGCGCAAGGCGCTCGGCCAGTTGAAGGCCGAGGGTCTGGTGGACAGCCGCCAGGGCTTCGGCTGGTACGCGATCGCGGTCCCGCTCCGTCAGTCGCTCAGCGAGCTGACCACGATCGAGGCGCAGGTGCGGGCCGCCGGTCTGACACCGCGGCGCCGGGTGCTCGGCTTCGCGTTCGTGGACGCGCCGCCACGCGCCGCGCAGGTCCTCGGCGTCGCGACGGTGCTCGAGATCGCGCGGCTCAACCTGGCCGACGACCGGCCGTTCGCGCGCGTCACGGTCTGGGTGCCCGAGCAGCTCGCCGCCGACCTCTCCCGTCGGGCGGTCGAGCACCAGCCGCTCTACGAGCTGCTCGGCATCCCGCTCGGCGGTGCGACGCAGGCGATCACCGCCGTCGCGGCCACGCCCGACGACGCCGCGCTGCTCAACCTGCCGGCCGGATCGCCGCTGCTGCGGTGCGAGCGCATCACGGCCGATCGCGGCGGCCGGCCCGTCCTGCTCAGTGACGCGGTCTTCCACCCGCTCGTCACCGAGTTCGTCGCCGAGCTCCCCGCGCTCGACCACGTCGAACCGACCGGCCTCCGCCTGATCCGGTGACCGCGTGGCCCGACTGCTCAGGAGGTCCCGGCCCCCCGGAGGGCGCGACGGGCCGCCCGGCGCCAGCCGTCCGGCACGCGCTCGTCGTCCGCGATGCGGCGGAGGACGTCGGGCGTGGCGTCGCCGACGAGCTCGACGAGGCGGAGCGTAGGCCCGTCCGCGGGGATGACCGAGATCCGGTCGCCGGCCGCGAGGTCGCCGGGCTCGACGATGCGGAGGTACGCGCCGGGCCGGCGGGCCTCCGCGAACCGGTCGACGAACGCGGCGTCGCCCATGCGGATCCCGAGCTTGAAGCACGGCTCGCGCGGCTGCGCGACCTCGAGGAGCGTGCCGCCGACGCGCCACCGGTCGCCGATGGCCGAGGTCGTGAGGTCGAGGCCGGCCGTCGTGAGGTTGTCGCCGAACGTTCCTGGCCCGAGCTCACGCCCCAACCGTTCCGACCACCAGCGGTAGTCCTCGACCGCGTACGCGTAGACGGCCTTGTCGCGTCCGCCGTGCACGCGGCGGTCGGCCTGCTCGTCGCCGGCCAGGTTGACGTCGGACGCGAGCACGCGGCCCGCGACGGGCTCCTTGAAGATCGCGGTGGTCACCTCGCGGCCGTACCACTCGACGACTCTCGGGCGCCCCACGTTGACGGAGACGACGACGGCTGACACGGTGCGCGACACCTTAGAGGTCGTCGGGTTACCCTCACCGCGTGCTCCGGCCCCTCGCCGTCGCCGTCGCGGCCGCGGTCCCGACGACGGCGCACTCGTGAGCGCCGCGCCGGCTCCCGAAGGCGTCTCCTACGGACGCCGCATCACCGATCTCGCGGCCGCGCATCCCGACACGACCGCGATCGTCTTCGCGCCCGAAGGCGCCGACGACCGCGAGATCACGTGGCGTGAGCTCGACGCGCGCTCGACGCAGGTGGCCCGGCTGCTCGCGGATCGAGGCGCCGGACCCGGGACGTGGGTCGCGGTCGGGATCGTCAACTCGCCCGAGCACTTCTACGCCACGATCGGGGCGTGGAAGGCCGGCGCGGGCGTGCTGCCGATCCGGGCCGACCTGCCGGCGTGGGAGCGGGAGCGCCTCCTCGCGGTCGCCGGCGTCGTCCTGCTCGTCGGCGATCACGCCGGCAGCGCGGTGCCGGTGGTCACGCTCGACGAGGTGCTCGCCACGACCGGTCTCGACACGTCGCCGCTGCCGGACGTGATCGCCGACCCGGCGGCCGCGATCGCGTCGAGCGGCTCGACCGGGCGCCCGAAGGTGATCGTGGCGCCGTTCCCGGGTGTCCACGTCGAGGGTCTGAACAAGCCGATGCCGAGCGTGTACGTGGAGCTGCCCGAGCGGCTCCCCCAGCTCATCCCCGCGCCGCTGTACCACACCAACGGGTTCTGGATCGCGCACAACACGTTGCGGACCGACGACTACGTCGTCGTGATGGAGCACTTCGACGCCGAGCGGGCCTTCCAGCTCGTCGAGCGGTGGCGGATCGCGTGCTTCTCGGCCGTCCCCACGATGCTCGCCCGGATGGCGCGCGTCGAGGACCGCGCGCAGTACGACCTCTCGAGCCTGCAGTACGTGATGCAGGGCGGCGCGACCGTTCCCGACTGGGTCGTGGAGGCGTGGATCGACCTGATCGGCGCCGACCGCTTCTACATGTCGTACGGCTCGACGGAACGGGTCGGCCTGACCATCATCCGCGCCGACGACTGGCTCGGCCACCGCGGGAGCGTGGGGCGCGGCTTCGAGACCGACATCCGCATCCTCGACGCCGACGGCAACGACCTCCCCCCGGGCGAGATCGGCGAGATCTACATGCGGCGGCCCCTCGATCCGGTCACGCCGTTCGCGTACGTCGGCGCCGACCCGCCGCCGACCACGCCCGACGGCTACACGAGCATCGGCGACCTCGGCCGCCTCGACGAGGACGGGTACCTCTACGTCGCGGACCGGCGGACCGACATGATCGTCACCGGCGGCGCGAACGTGTTCCCCGCCGAGGTGGAGGCCGCGCTCTCGGAGCACCCGAAGGTCCGCGACGTCGTCGTGATCGGGTTGCCCGACCCGGAGTGGGGTCACCGCGTCCACGCGATCGTCGAGCCGACCGACCCGGCCGACCGGCCGAGCGCGCACGAGCTCGACGCGTTCGCGCGGTCCCGCATCGCCGCGTACAAGGTGCCGAAGGGCTACGAGATCGTCGAGCGGATCCCGCGCACCGAGGCCGGCAAGATCAACCGCACCGCCCTGGCCGAGGAGCGTGCCCCCGCGCCGTGACCCTCGTCAACGCGTCAGGGGCGTCGAGCCGTCGAGCGTCATGACCGGGCGGGCGAGCCGGTCGAGGAGCGGCTGGTCGACGCAGACCTGGCCGGTGAGGTCGGGACCGCACGTGGAGAGCGCCAGCGCGGCCTCGGCCATGACCTCGACCGGCGCGAACTGGTCCGCGGGGATCCGGCCCTGGAGGTGCTCGACCGCGCCCTCGCTGGCGACCGGCTTGGCGGGATCGAGCGTGTTGA
>DASRHL010000001.1:0-3603 GCA_035650535.1 Acidimicrobiia bacterium | reverse complement strand
GGGATTCGGGCCCGAACCTCCGGGGTATGTGCGTGTCACGAATTCTCCGCGACGGTGACTGACGCGCGGCTGAGATAGCCAGAGCTGGACTCCCGAAGTCGAGCGAGAAGGGAGACTCCCATGATTGGTGCCCACATGCCGCGCGCGCCACGCGACCGCGGCCGGGCGTCGAGGGCTCAGGCTCGCTTCAGGTCCCCGGCCGATACTCCGGTCATGACCGACACCCCGGACCTGCTTCCCGAGCTCGACGTGCCGATGCTGTCGGAGATCATCGACGGCCCGGTGGCGCCGCTCGACCGGGTCCACGCGTTCGACGCCCTCCGCAGCATCTGTCGGCGCGCGCCCCGCCCCGTGCGCAGCGCCCGGGCGCGGCTGACGTCGGTCCCCGAGGGCGGCGCGGCACCGCTCGCGATCGCGGAGGCGATCCTCGTGCTCGACGGCGACGTCGTCGTGTGCGCCGGCTCGGAGGCCACGACGATGCGCGACGCCGTCGACGACCTCGCCGCCCGCCTCCGCCGCCGCCTCGCGAAGATGCCTCGCCTCGCGGCAGGAGCGACGAGCGTCCCCTAGGGCGCCGCGAACGCTCGCTCGACGAAGTCGGCGACTCAGCGCGCCGGGATGCGTCCGCGACGTTCGCGCGGAGCCACCGGAGGTGAGGTCATCACGTCGTGGTGCTCGGCGCGGTCGACCCTGATCAGCGTGAGCACGAGCACCGCGACCGCGCTGACGATGACGCCGTAGCGCAGGAGCAGCGTGTTACGGTCGGTGCCCGCGGTGAGTGCGTGGATCGACGCGACGACGAACAGCGGGAAGCTCGCGTAGTGCGTCGCCCGCCAGAGGCCCTTCGAGATGTGCGCGCGCAGCAGCGACGTGATCTCCACCGCGAGCAGCAGGTAGAGGGCGACGATGCCCCACGCGACGGCGCCCGGCTTCCACGAGCTCGCAAACGGCACGAGGACGTCGGCCACACCGAAGTGAACGAACTGGTCGAGCAGGATCGAGACCACGTGCACGACCGTGAAGACGACGGCGGCGCCGCCGAGGAAGCGGTGCAGGTCGAGGAGCCAGTTGGGCCGCGGCCGCTTGCCGAAGACCTTCGTGCTCAGCGACAGGCCGAACAGCACGCTCGCGGTCAGCAGCGCCCACGCGACGATGCCGCCGGAACGGGCCGTGTACCACCAGAGCTGGGTTGCACCCACCATGGCCGGAACGTCCTCTCGTCTTCCGTCGCTTCTTCCGTCGGTTCTTCCGTCTAGCGGGGAACGGGCACGGGGGAGGGCGTGACGCCTCCCGTGAACGCGGTGAACCCGTCGGAGACGAGCACCCGGCCCGTCTCGTCGACGACGAGCGCCTCCGCGCCGGTGCCGCCGATCAGGTCGAACTGGTGGGGGAGGCCGCGCAGCAGCACCGCCTTGGCCAGCACCTCGGCGACCCACGCGTCGCCGGCCACGACCGTCGCCAGCGTGAGGTCGGTCTCGGCCGGGCGGTGCGTCCGCGGGTCGATGAGATGGTGACGGGTCTCCCCGTCGACGTCCCAGCGGCGGCGCAGCGTCGTCGAGGTGGCGACGGCGCCGTCCGCCAGACCGACGTGCACCACCGGGACGTCCGACCACGGGTGGTCGATCGCGACGGTCCAGGCGTCGCCGGCCGGCGGATCGCCCCAGGCCCGCAGGTCGCCGCCGAGGTTGATGCACACGCCCGCGGCGCCCGCCGCCGAGATCTCCTCGACCACGAGGTCGGCCGCGAGGCCCTTCCCGATCCCGCCCGGGTCGAACCCGGTGCCCGGCGGGAGACGGACGCCGTCGGCGTCGATCTCGATGTCGGAGCACCCGACGAGCAGCGCGCTCACGCCGCCCGCCGGGTGCTCGGGCATGTCGTCGAACGAGCGGTCGTAGCCGGCCCGGATCACGTCGCCGAGCACGGTCGGGTCGAAGCTGCCGCCGGTCAGGCGCCACGCGTCGACGGCGCGACGGACGAGCAGCACGGTCTCCGGCGACACCTCGACGGTCGTGCCGGCGCGGCGGGTCAGCTCGTTGACCTCGCTCGTCTCGACGAAGCGGCTCCAGCGTCGCTCGAGGTCGTCGACGCGCGCCCGGGCGCGCTCCGCGAGGTCACGGGGCCCGCCGACGACGATGACGTGGGCGTCGCTCCCCATCGCACGGAACTCCAGCTCGGTCGCCATGGCGTGCATCCTCTGCGGGCACCCTCAGGGTTTCCTGAGGACCGGCTGGGTTCTCGCTGAGGCTCAGCCCTTCTGGTCGGGCGGCAGGCGCAGTGAGTAGCCGACGCCGCGGACGGTGTGGATCAGCGGCGGGTCGAACGCGTCCACCTTGTGGCGCAGGTAGCTGATGTAGGTCTCCAACACGCTGGCGTTGCCGGCGAACGTGTAGTCCCAGACGTGCTCGAGGATCTGATCGCGCGTGAGCACCCGGCGGGCGTTCGCGAGCAGGTAGCGGAGCAGCTTGTACTCCGTGGGGGTCAGCTCGATGCGGTTGCCCGAGCGCCACACGTCACGGGTGTCCTCGTCGAGCTCGAGATCGGCGTAGGAGAGCTTGTGCTCGCCCGGCCCGACGCCCGACGAGCGCCGGAGCACCGCCTTCACCCGCTCGATCAGCTCCTCGATGCTGAACGGCTTCGTGACGTAGTCGTCGCTGCCGAGGCGCAACCCCTCGACCTTGTCCTGCGTGGCGTCGCGTGCCGTGAGGAAGATGACGGGCACACGGGTCCCGGCACCCTCCGAGTGACGCAACCGGCGGGCGACCTCGAACCCGTCGAGGTCGGGCAGCATGACGTCGAGGACGACGAGGTCGGGGCGGCGGCGTTCGATGGCGTCGAGCGCCTGCCGGCCCGTCGCGGCGCGCTCGACGTCGAAGCCGTTGAACCCCAATCCCATGGCGAGCATCTCGGTGATGTGCTCCTCGTCGTCGACGACGAGGACGAGCGGCTGCGATCCGGGCGCGTCTGCCACGCCGTCAACGGTACGTGCTCTCGGCGCGTGAATCGGCACTTCCAAGCGGATTCCCAGGAACACCGGAGGGTCGCTTGAGTCGCCGGACCGACGATGGCGAGCGTGAACCCGAAGCTCTCGACCCGAGCCACGCCGGAGCTCCTGGCCGTCGACCACGACCCGGATCGCACGCGTGCCGCAACCGTCGAGATCGTCGTTCCCGTGCACAACGAGGAAGTGGACCTCGAGGCGTCGGTGCGGCGCCTCCACGGGTACCTCGCTTCGAGCTTCCCGCTGCCCTGGGTCGTGACGATCGCCGACAACGCGAGCACCGACCGGACGTGGGGGATCGCCTGCCGGCTCGCGGCAGAGCTCGACGGCGTGAACGCCCTCCACCTCGACGAGAAGGGACGGGGACGGGCGCTGCGCGCCGCGTGGTCACGCAGCGCGGCCCGGGTCGTCACCTACATGGACGTGGACCTGTCGACCGACCTCGACGCGTTGCTCCCGCTCGTGGCACCGCTCGTCACCGGCCACAGCGACGTCGCCATCGGCACCCGCCTCGCCCCCGGCGCCCGCGTCGTGCGCGGGCCGAAGCGCGAGGCGATCTCCCGCATCTACAACCTGCTCCTCCGGACGACGTTGCGCAGTGGCTT